>JBKWUD010000005.1:0-33976 GCA_046989265.1 Eubacterium sp. | reverse complement strand
AAAAGAACTCTGTACCCGTCTGGAAAACAAAATACAGAGTCCTCTTAGCCATTAACATAAGGGATAGACCAAAACCCCAAATGTTGTAACCTATTATACAGCATTATACGGTTTATTTCAAGTGTTTGATTACAAGAAAGGAATAGTATAATGAAAACAATAACAGACAAACATGGAAAAGCGCATAAGCTTATATCACATAGAGTTGATAATGTAGCATTATTCATAGCAGTCTATAATTTAGATGATATTTATGAAAACATACACGAATACATAAAGAAAGAAAATGCCGATGCATTTTTAGATGTTATAAAAAAGCTGGAGCAAGAGGTAAAACTTATAAAATGCAATGAGATAACGGATATTTTTTTAGTAGAGCAGGGTTATAATTTTGATGATTAACTGCAAACAAAAAATGGCAGCTATGGCTGCCATTAATTATTTGTTTTCAAATTCTGCTTTGCCTTCAGGAGTGTCACGGTAATACTGTGTGAACGGATGAAAACGCTCTTTCTCTTCCCATATGCGTTTTGCAGTCGGTGCCCAGGCGGCCGCATATTCGTCACACCTTGAGCAAAGCTCCTCTGCCGATTCGGGTCGGTTAAGATTTGTTGATTTAGCTCCTGTCTTTTTAACGATTTCTCTGAGTGCCTGTGGATTCTCAAGCATAGGACAGGGGCGCAGCATATTATCGTTAAACGGCTGACCTTTGTAATACTGCTTAAACAGCGGTGATTTCAGACATTCAAGAATTGATTTTTCTCTGATATTTGAATCACTGTAGTGAATAAATACGCATGGCTCAACATCACCCTCACTGTTAACATGAAAATAGTTTCTGCCGCCTGCAATACAACCGCCCACAAATTCACCGTCATTCTGAAAATCAACAGTAAAAATCGGTTTTCCGCCGTGCTGTGTTCTTTTTTCTCGGATTGCTCTGTAAACATGCTCTCTTTGGGCAGGAGTTAAAAGTAATGATTTGTCAGCATCCGAGCCGACAGGCATATAGTGAAAATACCACGCAAATTTTGCGCCCATATCAATTTCCATATCATAAAATTCATCAGAGGTAACTGCCATATAGTTTGCACTAGTGTAGCATACAGAGGTGCCGAAAAGACATTTATGCTTTTTCAGCAGCTTCATTGCATCAATAACCTTTTGATATACTCCGTCACCTCGGCGGGCATCCGTAGTTTCTTCAGTGCCTTCGATTGAAAGTGCAAGAGCAAGGTTGCCTGCTTTTTTCATATCTTCGCAGAATTTATCATCAACAAGTGTTCCGTTAGTAAAGGCAAGGAATATGCAATCCTGATTTTCACGAACAATTGTTAAAACATCATCCTTACGTACAAGCGGTTCTCCGCCTGTAAACATAAAGAAATGGGTGCCGAGTTCTTTCGATTCTCTTATAATCTTTCTGAGTTCATCAAGTGTAAGATTTGATTTGTAGCCGTATTCAGCAGCCCAGCAGCCCTTGCATTTTAAATTGCATGCCGATGTCGGATCAAGAAGTACAACCCATGGAATATTACAGCCCAGCTTTTCTCTGTTAGAGCGAAGTGCAGATGTGCCGATATAACCTGCATCAATTGCAAATGTGAGCGCAATTCTTGTGAATACATCTCGGTCAATATCATCAAGACCTTTGAAAAGGTAATCGTGCCATGTGTTATCTTTATTTGTGATAATATCAATTGGAGTGGTAAAGGTGCTTTCAGGATACATTTTACCTGCAACAGCCTTTGCAAGCTTAATAAGCCTGAGCATATTTCGCTCGGGATTTTTATACATATATTTAAATAGCTTGTTTCCAATACTGTGTAATGTACTGCTTTTTATCTTAGCCATTTAATGCCTCTTTCCAATGCTTTTACATTGATTCAGGAGTATCAATTTTAAGCATAGTAAGTATATTTTTGATTGTATTTTTAACAGCAGTGCAAAGATAGAGCCTTGCATTCATAAGAGCTTCGTCGTCAATCATAACACGCTGTGCATTATAAAATTTGTGGAACAGTGTAGCAAGCTCAACAATATAGTGAGTGATTTTTGCAGGGTCATACTGCTTTGCGGCAGAAATGATTTCATCCGTAAGTCCGGCAAGGTGCGAGATAAGCTCACGCTCTTCGCCTGAATTGAGGCGGTTAAGCTCTTTAACTGCAGGAGTGCGAAGGGTGACGCCCTGCTCTTCAGCCTTTTTAAGGATAGAGCAAATTCTTGCGTGTGCGTACTGAACATAATAAACAGGATTTTCACTGCTTTGGCTTGCTGCAAGCTCAAGGTCAAAATCAAAGTGGGAATTAGGCTCACGGAGATTGAAGAAAAATCGTGCTGCGTCAATAGGTACCTCTTCAAGAAGAGTGTTAAGTGTTATAGCCTTTCCGGAACGCTTTGACAGTTTGATTGTTTCACCGTCACGAACAAGGCGTACCATCTGCATAATAACAATATCAAGCCTGTCTGCATCAAGACCCAGTGCAGTGAGTGCTGCTTTCATTCTGGGTATATATCCATGGTGGTCAGCACCTAAAACATCAATTGCCTTGTCATATCCGCGAGTCACAAGCTTATTGTAATGATATGCTATGTCAGGCACAATATATGTCGGCAGACCGTTTGCACGGATAAGCACAATATCCTTATCATTGCCGTATTCGCTTGCTTTAAACCAAAGTGCACCGTCAAGCTCATATGTTACGCCCTTCTCTTTAAGCGCATCAATAACAGCTTTAACAGAGCCGTCGTTGTGCAGTGACGATTCTCTGAACCACCTGTCGTATACAATTCTGTATTTTTTAAGGTCTCTTTCAAGGCCTTCGATATTTTTAGGCAGAGCAAATCCGACCAACGCATCCCTGCGCTCCCGGCTGTCAGCATAAGCATATTTATCACCGTATTCAGCCTTGAAGTTTTCAGCATGTTCAGTTATGTCCGCACCGTGATATGCGTCCTCAGGCATTTCGATATTCTGACCGCAAAGCTGAAGATATCTTATCTCAAGCGAGGTTGCGAACTTTTCAATCTGATTGCCTGAATCGTTAACATAAAATTCACGCTGAACATCATAACCTGCCGCTTCTAAAACAGCCGCAAGACAATCGCCGATTGCGCCGCCCCTTGCGTTTCCAATGTGCATAGGACCTGTAGGATTGGCAGATACAAACTCAACAAGTATTCTTTTGCCTTCACCGTAATTTGACCTGCCGTATTCCTCACCCTTATTGATAACATCTAAAATTATCTGTGAATAATATTCATCGGAAAGATAAAAGTTGATGAAACCGGGACCTGCAATTTCGGCTCTGTCAATAAGTGTGCCCGATAAATCAAGAGAATTTACAATACTCTCTGCAATTATTTTAGGCGCTTTATGATATAATCTTGCTCCTGCCATTGCAATATTTGTTGAAAAATCGCCGTTCTTTTTATCGGCAGGCTTTTCAATAATGAACTGAGGGAGTTCAGCCTCAGGCAGTTCACCCTTTGCAGCAGCAGTTTTAACCGCATTTGTAATTATTTCTTTAAGTGTGTCCTGTGTCTGTTTAACTAACTGTGACATCGTGCTTATATCTCCTGAACTTTACTGAATTTTGATTTCAACTTTTACCTCATTCTGAGAGGTAAGTGCACCGTTAACATCAATATCATATCCGAAACAAAAGGTGCCTTCACCATTGGCGTAATCGCTTTCTATTGCTCTGCCGTAAATACCCATAAGCAAATCACCGTATTCTGTTCCGTAACGGCAAAGATTGCGCTTTGAGCGTTCAATTATGAGGCAGCTGCTGTATGCACCCGAGCGTATCATCTCAACCCTTTTTTCGTCTTTTGCAATGCTGAGCTTTGCTCTAATTGGTTTAGAAGGGGGCTCCTGCTCCTCGTTATATCTGATTATGTAATTGTCTGCGGTTTCTTCAATTGTTCCAACCGTTGTAATCTCAATACTGTCGTCATTTTCAGCCCCGTAATGCTGACTGCCGATTATCTTAATCAATGCTTTTTTAGCCATTTATATTACCTTAAAAATATCTACAAATTCACATCTGCCTGCAATATCCTCACCTAAAAGGATATTAGCAACCCTGCAGAAATTCTGTGTTTTATCCGATACAAAAAATCTTTGTTCTCCTTTGTGAGTATCAACATTTTTCATGTTTTTTTCCTCTAAGACTGATTTAACATACCTTGCCTCTTCAAGTCCCGTATCAATAAGAGTTACATTTTTGCCTGCAATTTTTTGAATGATAGGCGCTAAAATCGGGAAATGAGTGCATCCAAGTATGATTGTGTCTGCGTTTTTATCCAAAATCGGCTTAAGATATCGTCTGACAGCTGCGTTTGTAACCTCGTCATCAATATCAATCCAGTTGTTTTCAACAAGCGGAACAAGCAGCGGACATGCATTTGATACGATATCAATATCCTTATCAATTTTATGGAGCTCACTGTCAAAAGCACCGCTGTTGATCGTTGCACTTGTGCCGATAACACCTATAACCTTGTTATTTGTTGCTGCAGCCGCAGCCTTTGCAGATGGTTTTGCAATTCCTGTAGCAGGCTCTTTTATTTTTTCAATAGTATCAGCCGCAACGGTTGATACCGTTCCGCACGCAACAACAATCATCTTACAGTCAAAGGTGCGTAAAAATTTTATATCCTGAGCTGTATATGTTTCAATAGTCTCGTTTGAGCGTGTACCATAGGGCACTCTGCCTGTATCGCCGAAATAGACAATGTCCTCATTCGGCAGAAGCTTTTTCATTGCTCTTACTGTTGAAAGACCTCCCAGTCCCGAATCAAAAACACCGATAGGTCGTTTATCCATTCAGATAATGCCTCCCCGTTCAATTGCAAGGCTGATAAGTCTGTCAATAAGTTCTGTATATGAAACCCCTACAGCCTCAAAAAGCTTGGGGTACATGCTGATAGGTGTTTGACCGGGAATAGTATTAATCTCGTTTAAGAGTACTCTTTCGTCACCCTTTGTAACGAAGAAATCGCAGCGGCTCAGTCCCTCGCAGCCGAGTGCTTTGTATGCACCCAGTGCAGCGGCCCTAACCTCGTCACGCTTTTCCTTACTTATTAATGCGGGAATGTGCAGCTCTGATTCAGGATTGTTATATTTAGAGTCAAAATCATAAAATTCAGCAGCGGCTATGATTTGACCAACCTCTGCTGCAATAGGCTCGTCGTTGCCAAGCACGGCACATTCAACTTCAAATCCGTCAATGAATTCTTCAAGAATAACCTTTTTGTCCTCTTTAAATGCGGTCTCAATTCCTGATTTAAGCTCCTCGCGGTTATGTGCTTTACTTATTCCAACCGAGGAACCTGCATTAGCAGGCTTGACGAAAATAGGAAAGTCGAGCTTTTTTATTGCCATGTCAAGACAACGGTTTTCATCCTTGGTGTATTCATACTGTGTGAACGAGCACCAGTTTGCCTGATCAATTCCAAAAGCGTCTGCAACGGCGTTTGTAACTGCCTTATCCATGCATGAGCCTGATGCTGTTGCATTGCAGCCTACATATGGTATCTGCGCAAGCTGCAAAAGACCCTGAACAGTTCCGTCCTCACCGTTTTTTCCGTGAAGAACCGGGAACACTGCGTCAAGCTTTATAATTTCACCATCTGCAGTAACTATTCCGCCTATTGCAGAATCAGGTGCAATATAAGCCTTTTTTAATGTTTTTGACTCAAGCCATTTATCATTAGGAAGCATTTCAATATCGTCATCAAATAGATACCATTCGCCGCCCTTTGTTATGCCAAGCATAACTATATTGTATTTTTCTTTATCTATATTGGATACAATACCCTTGGCGCTGATACAGCTTACATCATGCTCGGATGATGCTCCGCCGAAAAGTATTGCAACAGTGATTTTATTCATCATATCAATTCCTCTGAATATATTCGTTATATTGTATCATATTCCAATTTTAATATCAATATTAAAAATTATTATTTATCTGCAAAATAATCCATTAGCGTTCATTTGCTTATTGGGATGAGAATTAATCTACAACCCCGTTAAAATATTTAATAAATCTCAGCTGGGTTTTATCACATTTATATCCCTGCACTGTGTAAAAATTATGTGCGTTAACCCTTGTTGAGCCTGATGCAAGGCGAACTCCGCCTGCTCCGTTTTCTTTTGCCCATGTTTCAACGGCTTTAAGCAGGGCAGTGCCTATACCGTTTCGCTTGTATTTTTCATCAACGGCTATACCCATTATGTTTTTTACGCTCGGTGCATAAATTACATCATAATTGCAGGCATGAATATAACCGACTATTATTTTACCATATTCTGCAACAAGCACTATATCATTTGCACTGTTTAAAATTACTTTTAATTTGTCAATCGTTTTGCTCAGCGGATATCGGTATCCAAGTTCCTGAATATTAAGATTGCAGATTGCACCGGCATCGGTGATTTTTGCTTGTCTTATTAAATAATTCACATTCTCACCTCATTTCTTTTAACCCATTATATTATCAATTTTGTGCAGTTAAAAGCACAAATAATGCTTTACAATATGCAAATAGTGCTATATAATTCAAATTATGGAAAATATATTTACAGCCGACGGAGAATACGGTAAAAGAGGATATTTAAAAGAGAATTACAGGGTGTTCAGCATCAGTGATAAGCGTAATGAAAAATTTGAGTTTCATTATCACGAATTTGATAAAATTATTTTTTTTATTTCAGGCCGAGTTACTTATATCATAGAGGGCAGGGAATATGAGCTTAAGCCGAGTGATATACTTCTTGTCAGACACGGTGATATTCATAAGCCTGTTATCAGTCCTGATTATCAATATGAGCGTGTTGTAGTTTGGGTTGATAATAACTATCTCAGTGATTTGTCGCACTGCTTTGATGAGTCAGGATTATTAAGAGCAAATGACAGCAGGGTTATTTTTGATATCCTTCATATGCTTATTTCAGAAAAGGAAGACGATTTTGCCTTTGAGCTGATGAAAAATAATCTGTTTCTACAGCTTATTATTTTGATTAACAGGCTTGTAATCAGCAATTCTGAAACAGCACAATATAAGAGTGATAAGCAAATTGATGATGTGATTGAATATATAAATAATAATCTTTTTGAAAATCTTACCGTTGACAAAATTGCAGATGAATTTTTTATCAGCAGATATTATCTGATGCATAAGTTCAAGGCTGCAACGGGTAAAACAATTTATACATATATTCAAACAAAAAGGCTCCTTCATTCTGCAGAAATGCTGCTTGATGGGGCAACTGCTAAGGATGCCTGCTATTCAAGCGGATATAATGACTATTCGGTTTTTTTGAAAGCCTTTAAAAAGGAATTCGGCGTTACCCCGACTGAATATAAGAATTAATTTATTTAATATTGAATTTTAAGTTTATTGATGATATAATAACACGAATATGTAAATGATGTGCTTAATTTCGGCAACTCGAAAGGAATGTTTGTTATGGAACTAAATGAAGCTTTTAGATTATTAGAAAAAAATCTTACTGACATTAACAGTGAGCTTGGATTTAAAAAATCTGTCTGCGATGATAATAATATGGTTTTCAGCGGAGATAGAGGAACTTATCGCATTAATTATGACAGCTCATCAAATATTCTTGCTTTTGAATGTGCTTATGAGGATAAGGGCGACGAAACCGAGTTTAATACCATTTCACGCAGCCTTTTTGATATTGCTGTAATCAATGAAAAAGATGTGCGTTCATCTTCAAATGAAATTCAGGATGAGATATCAAGACTTTACAATATGCGGAAAAAGGTCAATCTTGATAAAGTTAAGATGCCGAAGGCTGTGTCAAAAACAAAGGCAAAAAACGGTGTTATAAGCTATGATACCGACTCATTGGCAAATCGCTTCGGAACACTTTATCCGGAGTTTAAGGAAACGATTAAGCTGAATATTGCAACCTACGGCGAGTTCCTGCCTGAAACATTTTTCACTGAATACGGCACACCGAAATGTATGGAAATAATCAGAAACGGTTCAGCTGCCGAGCAAAAAAAGATGTTCAGAGTTCTTGGCGAAATCTATGAAGACGGCACGAATGAGGTTCAGGATATCATCGGTGTAACAATTCTCGGCGAAATGAAAAATGATCCTGATATGATGGCGGTTGCCGATAAGTATATGACAGAATATATGGCAGGTCCAGTTCACGAGATTAATAAGCTTACTGCGAAGAAAAACCGATTTACAAAAAAGCTTGCAAATCCGCCTGCATATAAGCCTAAGAAGAAAAAGAGCTTTTCTGTAGCAAATTCTTTAAATAACGGCAGATAGATATAAACAGATAATTTAATGAAGGGAGAGAGCAATGAGAAAAAATGACATGATTGCCGGTATTATAATAATACCGATTGTTTTGGGAATAGTTTTCGGCATTGCTTTCTTTTTATTTTTCAGAGGCAATGCAGATGTGCTGCTCCCGATTCACGAAGGCACGGTTTTTGCTTATCATGATGAGCAAAGTTCAAGCAATGATATTGTTGATAAATCCGCTATGCAGGAGCTTAAATCAAATGATAATATCGGAACAATGATGTCAGGTGATATTTCACTGATAATAAAGTATGATTCGGATTATTCAAACCTTTTAAACAGCGTATCACTTGAAAAAGGCAGTAATGCTTTTGGAAATACAGGATGCGCATACCTTAATGTATATGTTGCAAATATTGATGGCATTGATAAGAATGAAACTCTCTCTGTTGAAAGCATCTTCGGCAATTATAAATATCGTTATGTCAGAGAGCTTACCGCTGACAGCGAATATGGGATTTTAACCTACAGTCCGAATATGAGTAAAGGCTTGATTATATATTATCAGCTTTCAGACGGCGCAGGTTTATCCTCTGAATACAAAGCATTAGTGTTTGAGGAGGCGGAATAATATGGGTCTTAGAGCAACGCGAAAACTATTGTCCGTAATCCTTGCAGTTCTTACTGCGGCATGCACTGTGCTTATGCTTGCCTCGTTTGTTGTTACCTCAACGCTTTCAAGCCAGGGGTATATTACAAAGCATTTGATTAATGAAACACTGGTGGCTGAATGTGAATCTCAGCTTAATATAAAATATGATGCTTTGGCACTTAAAAGCGGAATACCTGCCAGAGTTTTTGAGATGGCTGCAAGCGAATATGGCGTTGAAGAATCACTTAATACCGCTGCTCAGTACATCTTCAGTGAGGAGAGTGCAACTCTCTATAATCAGGATAGAGTTGACTATTTCTGTAAGCTCTGCACTGAATATCTTGAAGGTAACGATATTTCTTATAAAAAAGAATATGTTCAGAATACCGCTGAGGAGGCGGCACAGATTTACAGTGACTGTATAGGTATTCATAATGCAGACACGGTAAAGGATAATATTTCAGGTCTTAATCAGAGCTGTGCAAAAATAGGTTCGGCTGCTTTGGTTGTAATTGTTGCTGCTCTTATTCTTCTTACCGTTATGTATAAAACAAAGAGTACTGCTTATTTATACAGTGCAGGTGCTGCAGCAGGCGGAGGCATTGCAGCAACAATTGGTTCACTCGTTTGTCTTATTGCTAAGGTTGGTTCGGATTTTGCAGTGGAGCCGGCAATATATCAGCAAAGCTTTTCTGCAATGATAAGATTGTATTTTATAATACTTCTTATTGTTTCAATTGCTTTTTCTGCTATTGCATATTCTTTCAGTACTGTTTTAATTAAAAAGAATAACAGTAGAAATAAATAATACAGATTGAAAGAACGCAGCCAACAGCTGCGTTCTTATCATATGTTAATGTTTTTAACAAATTTATTAGTTATATTTAAACAATATTGTTAAAATATTATCAATCTATTGATATATTCTACAAAATTCTTCATTAGATATTGACAAAAAGTTGAATATCTTTATAATAGTTACTATGCGTTTTGAGAAATAGCGCATAGTATATAATATGTAAAAGATATTAATTAAAGAGAGGTATATATTATGTCAAGAGTATACAACTTCAGCGCAGGTCCTTCAACACTTCCTGAAAAGGTGCTTGAGAGAGCCGGTGCAGAAATTATGGATTACAAAGGCAGCGGTCAATCAGTAATGGAAATGAGCCATCGTTCAAAGTGGTTTGATGACATTATTAAGGAAGCAGAGGCTCTTATGCGTGAGCTTTATCAGATTCCTGACAATTATAAGGTATTATTCCTTCAGGGCGGTGCATCAGCACAGTTCTCAGCAATTCCGCTTAACTTTATGAACGGCTCAGGCAAGGCTGACTATATTATTACAGGTCAATGGGCTAAAAAGGCATTCCAGGAGGCTCAGAAGTACGGTGATGTTGTTGCAGCTGCTTCATCAGCAGATAAAACCTTTACCTATATTCCAAAGACAAAGCCTGAGGATTTCCGTGACGATGCCGATTATGTTTATATTTGCATGAACAACACTATTTACGGCACAGTATATAAGGAGCTTCCGCCTGTAGGTGATAAGGTTCTTATCGCCGATGTTTCATCATGTGCTCTTTCCGAGCCGCTTGATATCAGCAAATTCGGTGTTGTTTATTTCGGTGCTCAGAAGAATGTTGCTCCAGCTGGTCTTGTAGTAGCAATCATTCGTGAGGATTTGCTTGGTAATGCAAGAGACATTACTCCTGTAATGATGAATTACAAGGTTCAGGCAGATGCTGATTCACTTTATAATACTCCTCCATGCTGGACGATCTATATCTGCAAGCTTGTTCTTGATTGGATTAAAGAAGAATTCGGTGATCTCGCTGCTATGAAAGCACATAATGAGAAAAAGGCTGCAATTCTTTATAATTTCCTTGATGAATCAAAGATGTTCAAAGGTACTGTAGTTCCTGAGGATCGTTCTCTTATGAATGTTCCGTTTGTAACAGATTCAGATGAGCTTAATGCTAAGTTTATCAAGGAGGCTACTGAGGCAGGCTTTGTTAACCTTAAGGGTCACAGAACGGTCGGCGGTATGAGAGCTTCCATTTACAACGCAATGCCTATAGAGGGTGTTGAAAAGTTAGTTGCATTTATGAAGAAGTTTGAAGAGGAGAATGCATAATGTATAATATTAAAACATTAAATAAAATTTCAAATGTGGGCTTATCAAAATTTGACAAGTCAAAATATGTATATGGCGATGATATTGAAAATCCGGATGCAATTATGGTGCGTTCAGCATCTATGCATGATATGGATATGCCGAAATCACTTCTTGCAATTGCCAGAGCCGGTGCAGGCACAAATAACATCCCTGTAGCTGACTGTGCTGAAAAAGGTATTGTTGTTTTCAATACGCCCGGTGCGAATGCAAATGCAGTTAAAGAGCTTGTTATTCTCGGTCTGCTTCTTTCATCAAGAAAGGTTACTAAGGCAATCGACTGGTGCAAAACAATTAAGGATGAAGGCGATAATGTAGGCAAGACTGTAGAAAAAGGCAAATCAGCCTTTGCTGGTCCTGAGCTTAAGGGCAAAACCCTCGGTGTTATCGGACTAGGTGCTATCGGCAGACTTGTTGCAGAGGCAGCAGTTGATCTTGGCATGAAGGTTATCGGTTATGACCCATTCCTTCCTGAAAATACGGCACTTAAGAGCGGTATTACAATAAACAGCAATCTTGACGAGATTTTCCCTGTGGCTGATTATCTTACCGTTCATGTTCCTCTTACAGATGAAACAAGAGAAATGATTAACAGGGACACAATCAATACAATGAAGAACACTGTTCGTATTATGAACTTTGCCCGCGGTGACCTTGCAAACAGCACTGATATAATTGAAGCACTTGAGGATGGCAGAATGGCCGCTTATGTAACAGATTTCCCGAATGCTGAGCTTATTGGTGTTGATGGTGTAATCGCAATTCCTCATCTTGGTGCTTCTACTCCCGAAAGTGAAGAAAACTGTGCATCTATGGGTGCTCAGGAGCTTATTGATTTTCTTGAAAACGGCAATGTCAGAAACTCGGTTAATATGCCGACTGTTGCAATGCCGAAAAGCGGTTCTGTAAGAATAACAGTTATTCACAAAAATCAACCAAATATGATTGCAACAATTACCGATACAATTTCAAAGGACGGTATAAATATCGCATCTTTTGAGGATAAGAACAGAGGCGAGTATGCATATTCAATAATTGATTGTGATTCTGATGTTTCATCATCAGCTGTAGCAGATATTGAGTCTATCGGCGGTGTTTTAAAAGTCAGAGTAATTAAATAATCATATTAATTCGTATGAAAACGGTCAGGAGTTACGCTCTCTTGGCCGCTTTTTATTATTCGAGATAAAAGAAACAAAAAAACATATTTTTTTCAAAAAAAATAGTGCAATTTAACTAAATATATGCTATATTTATATTGCTACTTATTTTTTGAAAGGAATTGGCTTTATGGCAAGTAAGGAAGATTCAAAGGTAAAACAGTTGTTTACCGAAATCAAAACACATTGGAAAACGCCTGCCAAGGGAAAGTATGTTCCATACAGAGAATATTTGGATATACTTATTGGTAACGGCAGTAACTATGTGGCTAAAAAAACACTGGAGTATTTAACATTTGCAGCAAGCTGTTATTTGATTATGTATCATTATCAGCTTCCGTATTTGACTTTCTCCATAATTGCACTCATTAATATGCCGCTCAACTATATATGGACAATGATGGGCTGGGTAATTAATGACAACCTCGGTTTTCTTCCGAAAAAGACGGAACGAAAATTCAACGGTGTGTATTTGTTACTGGTTGTCGTGGGACTGTCGATGATTATCGGCGATTACTCACAGCTTTTTGATCAATCCGGTAAATTTGTTACTTATCTAAACGGACTTGAAGGAATTAGTGCTGCATCGGCATTTAAAATTCTCGGAACACATATTTTGTGGAACGGCTGGTCAGGTGCAAGAAATATTTTCTGGCGTAAAAAGTTGATACCTAAATTCGGCAGATATAAATATTGTCTTTATTGTGACTATGTGCCAAAGGTAGTAATGGTATTCCTTCTCGGTTGGCTGCCTGTTTATAATATTACCGATGTTACAACAAGGGTTTGGGTTGCAAATCTTTTATTCGCAATATACAACTTATTCGGATTTGATACTCAGCTTGAAAACTGTGCTCAGAACTGCAGTCCTAATCCCCGTGAAAGAGTTTTTGTAAGAACATATCCTATTAAGCTTTCTCACTTTGCACAGTCAATACTTGCAATTCTTCTGCCTGTATTTATTGGTATGTGTAAGGATGAATGGGCTGATATTGCTGTATTTAAATACATTATTCCGATTACATTTCTTATATCCTCAACATTAACAATGATATTAGCCGGCAAGGTTAAGGAACGAATTCCGCAGCCTCCGCTTGAAAAGAAGGTTAAAATCAGCTTCTGGGATGGTATGTTTGGTGTAATGCGTAATAAATACAAGTGGGTTCAGACCATTGTTGGTCTGCTTGATTCGCTTGGTAATGGTATGCTTGCATTCACAACAGTTCTCTATCTCTATACTTTCCGCCTAAGCGGACTTACATACAGCCTTATTGTTGCACTTGTATCTTTTGCCGGAACACCCCCTGATTTCTTCACTCCGTTTTTTATGAAGAGATTTTCATATAAGCAGATTACTATATTCTATCAGCTTTCCAGAGCTTTATGCTATTCTGTTATAGTTTGCTGTTATCTGTTTTGCGGTGATAATCTTATTCTTTGCGGTACTCTCAGCGTTGTTATGCTGTTTATTACAGAGATGTTCCAGACTGTTCCGAAATCGGTTGGCCACGATATGGATGTTCGTGTTAACGACTATCAGATGTATCTTTCGGGCGAGAGACTTGAAAGCTTTTCGGGTGTATTCGGCTGGTTTACAGGTCCTATCACAACATTCGTAAGCCTTATTATTCCTATTCTTTTGCTGAGATACGGCTTTAACAGCAACTGGGATGTTCTTTTCATAGATTCTGCAAGGGTTAAAATTATTGTTATACCGATTATATTTGATATAGTGGGATATATTCTTATGACAATACCTTATTTCTTCTGGGATTATGATTACGAAAAGCATGATAAGGTTATGCAGGTTCTTCGTCGCCGTGAAGAGGTAACACGAAAGCAGTATAATGAGGAACATGGCATTACAGATGACAGCGCAGAAGCTGAACTTGAAGCAGATGCAATTGAGGAGTCAAAAGAAGTTGAGGAGGTGATGTCATGAAATTAGGCAAAAAGAATAAAGCAAATAAGTCAGGCGATGATTTCCTTACCCAAGAGGCAAAGGAAGAGCAGGCTGCTGCACAAGCCTATACACTTGACATCCCTGATGATGAGGTGTGGACCTATCAGATTGAAGGTCTTCAGGCTCCTCATATCGGCAAGCCGTTTGAAAAGGCAAAAATTAAAAAAATTATTGTTGTGATTACTCTTTTAATTGCAATAGGAGCTGCAATTTTTCTTTCGGTTTATGCCGTTCATAATGATACATATGAGTATAAGCAATTAGATGACGGAACTTATGAGCTTGTTAAATTCTCAAATCCGGGCGATATTACAGAAGTCACCATTGATTATGTTGTTGACCTTGAAACAGGTGAAAAGGACACATCAAAACCTATTTCCGTAATCAACGAATTTGCCTTTAACTGTGACGAGGTTCTGAATACAATTTCATTTGGTAAAGATGTGAAATCAATTGACGGAAAATCTATCTATAGCTGTTGGTGGGTTCAAAATGTTTGGATTGATGATGAAAATCCTTATTATTGCGACCTTGACGGAGTAATTTATACAAAGGATTTGACAGAGGTTATTTTCTATCCTAATGACCACGACAAATATCTCAGAGCTCAAACAGGATATGATAATCTTCTTGATGACGAAGGCAATCCTATGGAGGATCTCTGGGGTGTAACAGAAAGATATGATGAAGCATTTCTTGCTGAATATAATAAGCAGGTAAGAACATATGTTATTCCTTCAACAGTTACAAAGATCGGTGAGCTTGCATTTGCATATTCAAACATTACGGATCTTTATATTCCTGAAGGAGTAAAAACAATGGAATCAATGGCTGTGTTTAAAAACTCGGTTCTCCTTAATATTTACAGTTATACAGCAGATAATGAAATTAAAGATGTAACATATAAAGCAATTGATTCTATGGCAAATATATATAATTCACTGCCTGAAGGACTTGAATATATCGGTTCGGACTGTTTCTATTATACAAGGGGACTGTCATATATGTATATTCCGTCATCGGTTACATACATCGGTCACCATGCTTTATGGGATGCAGTGTATAAAGAGGGCGACGAGCTTATGGGCATTACCGAAATTGATGTTGCGGCTGATGAAGCCTCATTTGAAAGTAATTGTGAAACAGGCGATCAGTGGCGTCCGCAGTATGATTATATGCTGTTTAAGAAGTCAGTTTCTTTAAATTATTCAGCTGAAAGAAAATAATTCTTAGCACAAATTAAAAAAAACGGATTGAAGATAATTTCTTCAATCCGTTTTTTGATGCTTTTTAATCAATAGGTATATCAATTTTTTTGTCCTTATAAAAATATTCCTTGTCACGGTCACCTATTTGCCTCATTACTCTGCATGGATTACCGACCGCAACTACATTATCGGGAATATCTTTTGTAACTACCGATCCTGCTCCTATTACAGTATTGTCGCCTATAGTTACGCCGGGAAGAATTACTGCACCTGCACCAATCCAAACATTTTTACCGATGTGAACGTCAACATTATATTGCAGACCCTTCTCGCGAAGAGAGGGTAATACAGGATGTGCTGCTGTTGCAATAGTCACATTTGGTGCGATCATAGTATAATCACCTATATAAATGTGTCCGTCATCTACAAGGGTCAAGCAGTAATTTGCATAAACATTTTTACCCAGATGAACATGCGCGCCGCCCCAGTTAGCATAAAATGGAGGCTGAATAAAACAATTATCACCAACCTCAGCAAGCATGATTGAAAGGAGCTTTTCCATTTTCTTTTCATCACCAAGACCAAGGGCGTTATATTTACGAATATAACGGGCAAATTCTGTCTGTTCAGCCATAATGCTTTTCTCTGCGCAGTCATAAATCAGACCCTTTTCCATTCTTTCCTTTTCAGTCATATTTGGTGCCTATACATTTGCAATAAGCTCGTCGGCAAGTACTTCAAGCTGAGCAATATTTTCATTAGTCATACGGGTTTTAATTGAAACCGTGTTTTCGATAATATTTATGTTTTTCATTTTCTCAAACTCTGCCTTCATTGCTTTTGCACCTGTTGCAGCCCAAGAGAAATTCTCAACAACGCCAACAGTTCTGTTTTGAAATGCCTTTGATTGAAGATGATGCAGATAGTCTGCCATTGGTGCAAAAACTCCGCCGTCATAGCTTGATGCCATACAAAGGAGTACACTGTGTCTGAATCCGTCCTCAACACACTCTGCAATATCATCTCGTGAAAGATCTGCAATTGCAACCCTTGGACAGCCCTTAGCCTCAAGAATTTCTTTCATTTTTAATGCTGCCTGTGCTGTATTGCCGTGAATTGATGCATATGCAATGAACACGCCCTTATCCTCAGGCAGATATGATGACCATGTGTTATAAAGACTGAGAACCTCTTCAATAGTATCTGTCAATATAGGACCATGCAGCGGGCAGATTGTTGATATTTCAAGACCCGATGCTTTTTTCAGAAGAGTCTGTACCGGAGCACCGTATTTTCCTACAATATTGAAATAGTAGCGTCTTGCCTCGCAGTTCCATTTTTCATCAGCATCGATAGTTCCGAATTTACCAAACGCATCAGCGGAAAAGAGAACCTTTTCACTGCTTTCATAGCTTACCATAACCTCCGGCCAGTGAACCATAGGTGCTGTAATGAAATTAAGAATATGACTTCCGAGTGATAGAGTATCACCCTCTTTAACAGTATCAACTCTGTCTGAATCAACATCACAAAACTGAGGGAGCATTGCTTTGGCTTTTGCTGTCATAACAAGCTTCATATCAGGATATTTATTTGCGAGTGTTTCAATTCCAGCACTATGGTCAGGCTCAAGGTGCTGAACAATAAGATAATCGGGAGCTTTGCCGCCAAGCTCGTTTGATATTAAATCCATCCATTTGTCAACAGCAATTTTATCAACAGTGTCCATAACAGCAATTTTTTCATCAAGGATTATGTAAGAATTATAAGCCATACCGTTTTCAAGAATATATTGTCCTTCAAAAAGGTCAATGTCATAATCGTTTACACCAACATATTTTATATTGTCTGTAACTTTAATTTCCATAATAACACCTCAAATTTACAAATTATGATATAATATTATACAACTATATTTCCTATATTTCAATATATAAAGTATATTATTTGTTTGAACAGCTATAATAGAAAACGGAGTTTTTCTTTCCCGGATGCACTGCGCTAAACGGACTTTTTCTATGGAGAAAATATGTTTTATTTGTCAAATAACCCCCGTGGGGGCTTGTTTGTCGGAATTTTTGGCTTTATAATATAGATTGTGAATTTATTCACTAATTAAATTTTAAGGAGGAATAAATTATGGCATGTTTTTTAGTTCCTGCTGCTGAGGCTATTGTTGTTACTGCAGCCTATGTAGCAGTAAAGAAAAAAGAGCAGAAAATTCAGGCACCAAAGCGTTCTGAGGGTAAGGATTTTTCAGTAAAGTCTGATAAAATAGCTTGGTCAAAGAAGCTTTCGTGGCTTTTGAGTCTTCTTTGGGGCGGTGTTTTGCTTCTTGCTTTTGAGCATTTTTGGCACGGAGAGATTGTTCCGTTTCCGCCATTTTTGTCTGCAATGAGCAGTCCGGGAGATACGGCAGAGATGCTGCATGAAATGGCAACAGTCGGTGTTTCAATGGCAGTTGTAGTGACTGCTGCGTGGGGTGCGGTATGTGCTTTCGCAGATGCAAAGGTTAAGAAGATTAAAGCAAGCCTTTCAAAAAATGAAGCATAGATAATTAGGAGTACGGATTATGACATTACTTATTACTAGTATCGCAGCTGTTTTTTGCACCATTCTTTGGTATACTCATGCTGAGAAGGATACATATAAGCTTGGTACTTTGTCATTGATGTATTGGGGTGCATCGCTTATGTGGTTTATGGATTTTGTGTTTGAATATGCCCAACTGAAATCCGAATACTTCAATCAGCAGCCTGCAGATATTTTAAATGATTCGCTTCTTGGGGTAACAGTAGTTGCAATCGGTCTTATTGCTTGGATTATTATTTTGCTTTGCAAGGATCCAAGGGGTGTATTTAAAAAGAAATATGCTGATAAATAAAAATTTAGTTTTAAATTTCAAAACAGCCGTTGCTGATTAATTCAGCGACGGCTGTTGTTTGATTATATTTAGTTTAATGACCGACAGTTTCAACTGTTCTGGTTTTGAAATGCTTATTTGACTGCTCAATACGCCTGCCGTTTTTACCGTTGTTATTATGACGGAAATAGTCGTCCTTATCGTTGATATTCCAAATGAGCTTTGACTCAAGGTACCAAAGCATTTCCTTGAAATTCTTTTTGAAGGTAAACGGCCTGTTGTTTTCAATCTCGTCATAAAGCGGAGTAACAAGTGAGCCGTCAGCGCCCGAAACCTCAGTTGCAGCGAGAACAACTATATTCTCATCCTTTGGAAGAACTGTGCTGCCGTCAAGAGTTATTACCCAGAAATAAAGTCCTTTTGCAAATTGAATTTTGCCGTCAGAGTCAAGAGTATGAGTGAATTCATAACCAAGGTGACCCTTTTTGATATAAGCTGTTTCGCCGAAATCATATAAATCCCAGCGGGCAAATGATTCACTGCCGTTATTTACAGTCTTTACCACTTCTTTGCCGTTAACAATGAAGGTTGCCTTTTCATTTTCAAATGAAGCACAAAGCAGCTTTAGTTTATTTCCATCAGCAACTTTGATTTCCTGACCGTCACACGCTAATGCACCGTTACCGATTTTGAATTCAACACCGCAGGCAGTAATGGTATCCTTGCGGAGATTTGCAGGAATGTAATCAATATTGTCATTGTATTTAAGTTCTACAGGAGTGCAGACTGGCTTTGTGCCATTAACCTTAGGTGTTTTGAGGGTTATGCCGAATGTCTTAACCTCATAAGGTTTAAAGTCGCATACAAGCTTGCCGTCCTTGACAGTTGCCTTGCCTCGGTATTCCTCAGATGCCCAAAGCTCTCTGGCAGTCTCAATGCCGTCACCTAAAGTAAATGCGAAGTTTTTGATTTCCTTGTTTGTACCTTCGTTAAGGCGGACAATGATTTCATCGCTGTCGCTGTGATGAGCCTTTTTGATTGCACGGATAATAACATCGTTTGTGCTTACATTACCGAATGAATAGCTTGTTCCAAGCTCACCCTTGTGCTTGTCGAATACGCATGCAGCCATAGGCATAGTAAATAATCTTGCCTGCAGCTGAGTATCTGCACCAACCTCGCCCTTGTGCGAATAGATAGCATATGCATATTTGTTAAGGCCTAAATCCATCATAGACTGCATTGAGTCAATACGATAATTCCTCTTAGGAGTATGAATTGCCGTAAGACGAAGAGTGTTGTCATTATATTTATCCCAGCCGTGCTTGCATTCACTGATGATTGAAACGCCGAATTCACCGCTTTTATCAGTGATATCAGCCCATTTCTGAGCAGGGACTTCAAAAAGTTTTTCACTCATATTTTCACGCTTAATAGCACCAAGTCCAAGGTCAAAGGTTGCCTTGTCATCAGATGCTTTAAGTGCAAAGCGGTTTTTGCAGAGTGTCCGCATTGATTGCCATTCAATCTCATTATATACCTCTACGGTCTCACCGCCGTCAGTCAGGCATATATATGTTGTGAACTCAGACTTTTTGTCCTTTTGCTTTACCTCAAATGCAACACGCACTGGTCCCAGCTCGGCAGCTTTTACTGATACAAGCGACGGAATTCTGTCAGGCTCCTTATCAGCCTCTTCAAAATTCATTTCCCATGCAGGCCATTCCTTTGAGCCTGTGTAGTTGAAAAGCCCAAGTACAACAGGTTTGTCAAGAATTTCTCTGTCATTATCTGTTTTATCAATAATAGATGTGATATTGCCGCCTCTGTTAAGGGTTACGATATATTTCTGATTCTCAATTTCCGTATCTGATATTCTGATTCTGCTATTAATCCTGCATTCCTCGTCTGACGGACGTGCATCATAAACACGGACACCGAGCGATGGAACTTCTGCTATAAATAAAAGTTCTTTAATTCCGTCAGCATCGGATAAAAGCTGTGACATAACCTCTCTGCCCTTATCGTCAAATATGCGTACATTCGGAGCATCAATATTCTTAAGCTTGATTGTTACAGGTCCTCTGCGCTCAGCTTCAACAGGATTTGATACTAAAAGAGGGATTCCTTTAACAGTATTTGATTTCATAAGGGATGAGAATGCGCCAAGTGATGCTTCAAACTCTCCTGCAAACTGGTTCATTGACATTGCATAGTCATTCCAGGAACGGCGGTATGCACGCTGAACAGATGTACCCGGTGTGTCATCGTGAAATTGGTGAGCAATGGCACGCTTCCATGATTTTTCAAGCACACTTTCGTTATAATCTGCTGTGCCGAAATAGGATGCCATAACGCCTGTACGTTCTGCCATATCAGCCAGCTCCTGACATTTTGCATTCCAACGCTTGCCGATTGCACGGGAGGTATATCCTCCAACACCGTGGTTTTGCATAACAAGCTCAGTTTTCCATTCAGGCAGCTTATCCTTAACTTCCTGCGGAAGATTGTTTTCAATATCTCTGTAAATCTGGTCTGCAGATGCCGCAACTACCTCTATGTCAGAACTCTCATTTTTCTTGATTTCGTTGTCAACAAATTTAACTGTTGCTTCTTCAGGTGCACCGCCGCGGTCACCGATGCCGTGGAACATATATGTCCAGTCAAGACCGTATTTTTCATTTTCTTTAAGCTTTTTAGTAACAAAATCCCAGTCACGCAGCTTTGTGAGAGTAAAATAATAATCGTGAGGATTTACGCTTGCATAGATATAGTTGCCGTCAACGCCGTACCACTTTCCAATGTCAAAAGGAACTCCGTATGCACTGCCCCATGCAAGCTTTTGAGTCGTAAATCCGTTTAGATTTGAATGGTAAGCAATGCTTGGCAAAGCCCAGCCAAAGCCGAAGCAGTCAGGCAAATATATATCTTTTGAGCGCTTGCCAAATTTTTCTTCAAAATATGAGTTGCCGAAAAGAATATTTCTGAACAGTGCCTCAGGTGACGGGCAGTTAACATCGCCGTTTTCATAGGCAGATCCTGTAACATTCCAGCGGCCTTCCTTAATATATTCACTCATTTCCTTAAACAGCTCTGGATAATATTCTTCCATAAGCTCATAGCGGTATGAACCCTCAAATGAGAATACATAGCTTGGATATTTTTTAAAGAGTGCAATATTTTCAACAAGTGTATTATATATGTATTTGCTTACAGTTGTTTCAAAATCCCATGACCATACAGTATCAAGGTGTGAGGTTGCAACTGTATAAATTTTCTTTTTGCTCATATAAGTGTTTCCTTTCAGAATATAACTGTTTTCATAAATAAGGCTCGGATTAAAAAGTAATTCGAGCCTTTTAATTATATTATAATTATTTATTCGCTTTTTTCAAGCTTTTCACGCTGAGCAAGAACAGCATTATGAACATCCTCTTTTGTCTTACCTGTCAGCTTATAGAAGAAGAACGGAACGCCTGCAAGGAACATCATAAGACCGTGAACTATAGTATAGAAGAACAGCATCCATACCTTTGTTTCAAAGCTTTGACCTGTTCCGTCCTCCATACCTTGAACATAGCCGCAGATTGAATTTGCACCATAAAGAATTTTAGGTGCAAGACCGTTTGCGATAGTACCCGAAATCATTGTACCGATACCGATAACAAATGGCAGTGATGCATCAAGTCGCTTGCCGGTTTTAAGTTCGATATCCTCAAGAACATCTGCCTGCAACATGGTTGGAAGAAGATTTGATGCACCGAACTGTAAGCCGATAAGGAATAAGGTTACAATAAATATAATCTGAAGTATGCTGCTTGGATTTTTGAAATATGTATATCCTACGAAGAATGCAATACAGTTTGCAATAACAGAATATATGCCGCTTGCAATATAAAGCTGTTTTGAATTGAACTTTTTAAGCAGGAAATTGATAACCAGCATACCAACTGCTGTGCCTATACCTGTTGGCAAGCCGAAAAGCAGGAATTTGCTTGAACTGCCGAGAAGTGCTGCAGCAAGGAATACACCCATATATGTAGCAATACTTCTAAAGCTCTTTAAAAACTCTGATATAATAATTGTCCATGCATATTTATTCTTAATTATATCAGCAAATCCTTCAAGAGGATTTTTCTTTTCATTATCATAAGCAATACGCTCTCTTGTCATTTTAATACCAAAGAGCATTGTTAAAATACCGACAACACCGCAAAGAGCAGCACTGATAATATACTGTGTGCTTGCATCCTTTACAAATATTGCAATAACAAGAACGATAACAAGCGGAGCAGAGTTACCAACCGCTGAAACAATACCTCTGAATGACATTACAGTGTCACGCTCTTTAAGGTTAGGTGTTAAAACAGCGGCCATGCTGTTAATCTGATTACCAAAGTTAGTAGCTATTGCCCAGCCGACTGCAACGGTTACAAGGTAAATCATAAGGATTGTTCCTGTTAATCCCTTTGGAACCCAGAAACTGAGTAACAGTAAAATACCAAGTGGAATTGCTGCAAGCAAAACAAGCGGTCTGAACTTGCCCTTTTTACCAACAGAGCGGCCGTCAATATACATTGCAATAAAGAAATTAAGCACAAACGGAATAACGCTTGTTAAAACATTGAAAAGAGATGCCTGATCATTTGTGATTTTCAATACATCTACAAGATAAGCATTACGGTATGAGCCAACCATACCTGTCATATTTGTATAAAAGAATACTGCAACCAGGTATGCGATAAATTCACCCGGTTTTATATGCTTTTTATCCTGCGGATTTAAAGCTGCTGTTGTTTCCATAAAAATTACCCCTTTAATTTTTTATTTATCTGCTTATAGTGCAGTTATGATCCATTTGCTTTTCGTCACCTATCATTGAAAGAACAAAGGTATCGATATCTGTAAGCATCGGATTTTTTGCTCCAAGCTTTTTCTCAAGAATATGAGTAACAGGATGAAGCCGTTTCAATAGCTTTGACATGGCTTCATACATCGGTGTGCCCTTAACATAAGGTTCATCTCCGATAAAAATATTGCGTACAAGCTCAATACCTACATCCTTTGCAAGCCTGTTTTCTATACTTTTATCAACTTTGAAGCAAAGCAGTCTGCCAAGTTTTTTTAATGTGAATTTGTTTAGAATTTTCTTTGCCGGAGCAGGGAGTATTTCATCCATTTTCCAGTTAATCATTCTGTCAAAGCGCCATTGAAAATATTCGGTCCCGGTTTTGCCGCCTGTATCCCAGTCAAAATTTTCAATGGTATAGGACTGAACATTTACATTTTTATCATCAATTATAACCTTACGGTATGCACAAGGGCAGCCGACAAAGCAGCCTGTCTGAATATCTGTAATCTGATTACCGTCAGGTGAGGTGTGCTGAGTTAATGCCTGAGCGTGCATATGACCTGTAAAGATTAATGATAATCCTGCGTCGGCAAACTCATTTGCTCTTTTTTCCCAGTCGGTCAGCTTTGCATCACCTATTAAATTCATAATAGATGAAAACGGCAAAAGCGGATAATGTGTCATGGCAAATATGTAATCACCTGCATCGTGAGCCTTTTTAATTTCCTCTAAAGCCCATTGCATCTGATCATCCCAAAGGCCCTTGAAATCCTTGCAGTCACCATCACAGTTAAGAGCAAGAAGCCTGTATCCCTCCTGCAGCTGAACTACATACGACATTGAGTCTTTATGTTCCGATATAGCCTCGTCAAAGCCGAAATCCTTATAAAAATCACGAAGCTCTTCACGGGGCATCCCCTTAACTGGAATCATTTCTTCGCCGTCAAACTCAACAGGGTCTTCTGCATAATCATGGCGTGCAGTAATCAGATAAATTCTTTTTCCCTGCTCTTTAAGCTTATACAGTCTATCCCTGAAACCTATATGACTTTGGTACTCACCTCTGTATACCAAGTCACCGGGTATTAAGATAATATCAGTATCTTTGTCTGCGGCTAATTTTTCAAACCCTGCATCTATAATGGCACCTGTTTCGGCAACACATTTTTGGTCAGTTCTGCTCCTGCGTTCATATGCAGGACCGCTTGCCTTAAACGAGGTGTCATAATAATGAGGGTCTGTTACTAAGTAGAATTCTAAATTCTTCATAATATCACCTTAATATATAAAATATCACATTGCTATTGTTAAATCTTTAGAATTTATCACAAAAAACATTATAAATATCACACTTTAGCGTTGTTCCTGTAATTTCTTGGAGAATAACCGGTTGCTTTTTTAAAGCAGTAAGAAAAATATTGTTGATCTGAATAAGAAAGAGCCGATGATATTTCCGCTATGGTCATATTTGTATTTAGCAGATAATCCTTTGCCATATTTATTTTACAATCTATATAATATTGGTATGGTGTTATGCCGAATTTGTCTGAAAATATATTAATTAAGTGATTTTTTGAATAATTCATCTGTAAGCATAGGTTATCAAGATTGAATTCTTTATCAATATTGGATTCAATGCGCTGTTTAATCTTATCGGCAAAATCCTCATTTTCACTGATATGACGGTCACGCAGATAATTAAAAATCTTAAATACCTCTATTCCGATTTTTGTCTGAGCGGATTTTATATCATTATTATTAAATGCAATATCAAATATTCGCTGAAAGGTTTTTTCCAGATTGCAATCACTAAAAAGATATGTATCGGGAGGAAGATAGGAATGTAAAAGCGGCTGCACCATATCTCCGAAAATACTTACAAAATATTTATGCCAGCCATTTTCTTTCTGAGAGTAATATTTATGGCAGCTGCCGTCTGTAATTAAAAACAAATCGCCTTTTTTTGGATGAAGAATTTGTCCGTTAATTTCAAGCGTTCCATATCCGTCAACAATATATTCAAACGAAGTCATATCGCTGCAGCTGCGCTCAATGCAGAATTTTTCATCGCATATCGTCTCTCCTACAAATCTGATACCCAAAGGATTTGGCTCATTGATTTGACCTAATTTTTTAAGGTTTTCATACATTGTGATAATTCCAACCTTTCTTGTGATTTAATTAGTGTTATTAAAATTTAATTTGTGATATTTTAAAACTATCATATATTTTGATAAATTTCAATAGGTTTTTGGAGGTTTTATGTCTATTTTTGTTTGCGAGAATAACATTTTTGTTTTAGAAACAAAAAATACGCATTATGTTTTGGGTGTGGATAAGTTCGGATATCTTCACCATATCCACTGGGGCAGCAAGTGTAATATAAATGATTATTTTATAGAGGACATAAATGATGAAAATTCAAATCACTCTATGCTTGATGCTTTTAAGCAGGAGCTTACACCATTTGGCGGAACAGTGTATCGTGATTGTGCAATTAAGGCTCAGTTCAGCGATAATTGCAGAGAGATAAAGCTTTGCTATAAGAATTATGAGATTAGTGAAAATAAGCTGTCACTGATATTTGATGATGAGGCTTATCCGCTCAGAATAGTCCTGAATTATGAGATATCTGAAAATGATATAATTACAAGATGGGTTTCAGTTAAGAACAATGGCATTGATGCAATTATTTTTGAAAAACTTTTCAGTGCAGAATTTTCTTTGCCTTCAAGCAAGCCTTATACATTTCAAAATACAAACGGAGCCTGGGGCGGAGAATTTCTGAAGACTCAAAGCGTTTTAGAAGGTGGTTCACTTGTTTATGAAAGCAGGAGAGGAACCAGCGGTCATAATCAGTCACCGTATTTCATTGCATATCAGAATGCTGATGAAAAAGTCGGCAGTGTTTATTTTGCAGCTCTTGCATACAGTGGTAATTTTAAGGTCTGTGCCAGCAGAGATTTGTTCGGTATAACACGAATTGTTATGGGAATCAATGATTTTGATTTTGCATATGTGCTGAACAGCGGCGAGAGTTTTGACACACCAAAGGTGTATTGCGGCTGTGTTCAGGGACTCGGCGAAATGTCCCGCCAGATGAATCAATTTGCAATAAGCAATGTGCTTCCAAAAAGGTTTGCCAAAGAGCCATTGCCTGTTTTATATAACTCATGGGAGGCTACAGGCTTTGATGTCAACTGTGAAAATCAGTCCTGCCTTGCTCAGCGTGCCGCAAAAATGGGCGTTGAACTATTTGTTATGGATGACGGATGGTTTGGTGAAAGAAACAGCGACAGAGCAGGTCTGGGCGATTGGTTTGTAAATAAAGAAAAATTCCCAAATGGTCTTGATGAGCTTATTGAAAAAGTGAATTCGCTTGGTATGGATTTTGGAATTTGGGTGGAGCCTGAAATGGTAAATGCAGACAGTGATTTGTTCAGGGCGCATCCTGACTGGGCGTACCACTATGATACACGAAAGGGCAGTGAACTCAGAAATCAGCTGGTACTTAATATGACAAGAGCTGATGTTCAGGATTACATAAAGACCTGTCTTGACGATTTACTCTCAAATCATAATATTAAATATATAAAATGGGATATGAACCGTCCTTTATCCGAAACAGGGGCTGAAAATCTCGAGTGTCCTAAAATGCTTTGGTATCTGCATACAAAGGCAGTTTACGATATAGTTGATTTCTTAAAAGAAAAGCACCCTGATGTTGCTTTTGAAAGTTGTGCATCAGGAGGAGGAAGATCAGATTACGGTGCACTGCAGCATTATGACCAGGTTTGGACCAGTGATAACACTGACGCAATAGACAGAATGGTTATTCAAAAGGGCTATTCACTGCTTAATCCTATCAAAACAATGCGTGCGTGGGTTACTGATATTGCCGGAATTAATAAGCCAGCATCACTTGATTTTCGTTTTAATATTGCTATGCAGGGTTCGCTCGGTATAGGCGGCAATTTGCTCAAATACAGCGATAATGATTTAGAAATCTGTAAAAAGAATATTGCTCTTTATAAAGAAATCAGGGATATTGTTCAGTTCGGTGATTTATACAGGCTGATGGATATTGATGATTGCGAGATTTTGGCTAATCAATATGTAAATGCGGATAAAAGTGAAAGTGTATTGTTCATTGCAGCTAACGGAACACGCTTTTATAAGAAAAGGCTTCCTCTTCTTATGGATGGTCTGGATGAAAACAAATATTATAATTTTACATTAGATGGCAGAAAGTATGAAAAAAGCGGATCATATCTTATGAATGTCGGCATAGATATTGAGGTTCGAGGAGTAGATTATAACAGGATAATCAAAATTCACGAAATATAACATTGGTAATTTCATATGAAGCAAAAATACATAAAACCATCAACCTTTCCCGAATGGTCGGAAATCAATCCAACACTTGCAGATAAACGAAGATATTATCCTGATACCAACGGAATAATTGCGCATTTTGATGATGATACAGTTACGCCGCATTCAAATCATATTGAAATGTCGGGCTTTTATTGCTCTTCTATAATAAGCTATCATGTTTACAAAGATTGTGATTTTGAGCTTTACCGATTTGCAGTTTTTCCGTCTTTGAGAGTAAATCCTAATAATACTCACGGCTCATTATGTGAGGCATTTGACGGAGTTCAAATGTCTTTTAAAGGGCAAAAAGAAAAGCTTAAATCGATTGAATTTGACGGAATACTAAAATTCAATTCCAAACTTGGCAATGCAAAAATCTGCCGCAGCCTTTTTCCTGCAGTCAGCAAAAAGGCGCTGATTGAGGAAATCAGTATTGAATGCATAGGCAATTTTTGTATTGAAATCGAGGGTGTACGCAGAATGCGAACAGTAAAATCCTGTTATACACCGTATGATTTTGATATAAATCTTAGAACAAGCACGTTCCTTGACGGCAATGTAATGGAGAATGACAGCGCAATCCGTCTTTCGGCAGGGACTCACATTTTAACTGTAATATATGGGGCTGAAGATGTAACTGCTTGTCAGGCGGCAGAAGAAAAAGAGAAGAGATTATCATTTATAGAAAATAATCTCAGCCGACTGAAAATCACTACACCCGATGATAATATAAACCGTGAGATTCAATTTTCCAAGCTGCGTGCAATCGAAAGCATATTTATGACTAAAAACGGCTTAATGCATGCACCCGGCGGTGGAAATTATTATGCCGCTTTGTGGACCAATGATCAGTGCGAATATGCTAATCCGTTTTTTGCGTATCTTGGTTATGATAAAGCAGATGAGCAGAGCCTTAACTGTTACAGACTTTTTTCAAAACTGGTGTCAGAAGAAAATGCTGTTTATACAAGCATTTGTGCCGAGGGTGATGACTATTGGCACGGGGCTGGTGACAGGGGCGATACCTCTATGTATGTTTACGGCCTTGCACGCTGGCTGCTTACTAAGGGCAGCAGAAAAACAGCCGAAGAATTTCTTCCGGCTCTTGAGACAGCATGCAGGTATATTGAAAGTCAATTGAATTCTGATAATGTTGTTGAGAGTGACAGTGATGAGCTTGAAAACCGATTTGAAAGCGGAAGAGCGAATCTTTCAACTGCAGTTATTTCATATGATGCATTTGTTTCAATGTCATATATCGAAAAAGAATTCGGCAGAACTGATATGCAGCAGAAGTATGAAAAACTTGCTCAAAGAATAAAACAGGGGATTGAAAGTTATTTTGGTGCTAAGGTTGAAGGATACAATACCTATAGATATTGTGCAGAAGAAAACAATCTTCGCAGCTGGATTTGTTTGCCTCTTACTGTTGGAATCAATGACAGACTTGATGATACTTTGTCTGCTCTTAAATCAGATAAGCTGAAACGCCCTTGCGGACTATTGACCTGCAGCGGAGAGGGCACATATTGGGACAGAAGTCTGCTTTATGCCTTAAGAGGATTTTTTTATGCCGGCAAAGCCAATGATGCTCTTGAAATGCTTAGAGAATATACCTTCAGCAGATTGTATTGTGAGCATGTTCCGTATCCAATTGAGGCATTCCCGGAAGGCAATGGTGCTCATTTAGCGGCAGAAAGTGCTTTGTATGTAAGAATTTTTACAGAAGGTCTGCTTGGTTTCAGACCTGTCGGATTTAATTGCTTTGAGTTAAAGCCGTCAATGCCCGATGATTGGGATTATCTGTGTATAGAAGGATTTATGTATGGTGATACCGCTCTGACAATTAATCTCAGTAAAGAAGACAACGGCATAAGATTAAAAATATCTGATGCCGGGATTGATACCGTCGTTAAAAACAATCAGTTGATTGTGGTTAAATATTAAAATAAAAATCTGCAGGATCGTTTCCTGCAGATTTTTTAGCTGTTAATTTTTTTGACACCCCAAGCAATTCAAAAGACTGCTCATTTCTTTTATACCTCGCTTTTGTGATGTTATGATTGAATTAAGAATAGGTACAAGATCTGGGCATATATCGTATTTTAAAGCGTTTTCGGACATTTCAATTGCACCCTTGTGATGCGGAATCATTTCACGCATAAAGTTGCAGTTTATTCTGTTTGTACTCAATGCGGTTCTCATATTATTAAACATATTATTCATAATATGCGCATTCCTTTGATTATACAGGCATAAATCCTGCGGCGTGTTTTCGAATTCGCTGCAGAAACATTCAATTTTCTCCATGTTTTCAATACTTATAGTCTGCTCTGTTATGATTCCTGTTGCTATATTCTGAAGAGGAATATTTGTTGTGTATTTCAGAATGTTGTTTGACATATCAATTGCTACACGATGATGCGGAATCATCTGTATAATAAAGTTATGTGATATGCTGTTTGATAATTCGGCTTTGTTCATATCCTTAATCATTCTGTCCAAAATACAGTAAAATTCAGTCAGATAATTCTTAGTTACTTCACTTAATCTGCATTGTCTGTTCATATTTCACCTCCATAACCATTATATTCATAATAGCGATGGAGGTGTTTTAGTCAAAAAGCAGTAATAGTTATTTAATGTTGCATATTACATAGTACAATTTCCTTATATGGTATATACTTCTTTAGCCATACGCAATGCAGTCCATGCTTTAGGTCAGTCTGCAATTCTGTTTTTACACCAAAACGTAACGGTACCATATATTCTAAACCTTCGATTCATAATTGTACCATTAGTGCTTAAATGCTTGTAAATTATTGTATCGTATAATATAATATATAAGGTCAGAAGCTATTAAAAGTTATAAAATATTTATTTTGCAGATGAAGAAAGAGAGAAAGAGGTCAGCAGAATTCTTATATAGCGTTTTGGTTAAAATGCTGATAGCAATAAATGTAACTTTAAAAGATACTTATTCCTTATTGAAAAACGCTATACTGAACTTACTTTGAAATGTTAATAAACATTCAGGCAAATTAGAATTGAATATACCTTTTAGCGAATACATTGCTGCAAAGCCTCTCGGAAAGGGGTAAGCCACATGAGTCATAATTTAATTGTCTCAAGAACTCAGACCATATTGAAGGCAAATATATGGAAGGCGATGACAGTTTGCAGTGATAATGATACTTCTGTTCAGTCACAAGTCGAGCGTGATAAGACCGTCGCAACTAATGAGAGCAGCTCGGAGAGATCCTCGGAGTGGTGAGATTCCAATGAAGGCTGCCAAGCCGTTTGTTAAATTGCCCGTAATATCAGGGGTGTCGTGGACAAATATGATATATCGCAAAACAACTTTAAAGAAATGCAGATGGCAAGAAAGAATATACTTAAATTGTTAAATCAAAATTGAGCCATCTGCACTATAAAAAAATAAGAAAGCCCTGTTTTATTAAAACAGGGATAGAACTAAAAATTTAACAAAATGAAACAATAAAAAATCCTTGATACCATTGACATTACTTGGTTTCAAGGATTTTTAAATTGGTACACCGTTTGTATTAGAATACAATTTTTTTGACTCTTTGTCAATCTTTTTTAGTATTGCACTGTCAATCGTAACACTTACATTGTCAACATTAAATATTATAGTAACCTTGTCCTCATATAAATAAACTGATTTAATAAAGATATTAATAAGTGTTCTTCTGTATTTAATATCGTTGATATCACCATTTTTCAGTTTGTTTAAAAAGAATATAATATCATTCTCATTAAGTTCTGTGTTCTTCAATTTTTCAATAGACATTTCCTTTTCTAATTCGGTGTAAGCAAGTTCTAACTTTTCGATTTTATCAAATATAGACTGCCTTATACTATCAATATTGCACATTGACAATGAATCAAGTAAATTTTCTTGTTGTTGCTTATTTTTTATCATTTGATTTTTCAAATGCTTGATTGCTGAATTATCATTATCGGCTTTGTTTGCTTTGATTACCTCTTTTGCAATTTTGTTGATGTTGTTATCTGTCAGCATTTCAAGACATTTTGCTACAACTAAATCCTCAATAAGTTCTTTTCGGACATTACGCTTTTTGCAATTCTTTTTTCTGAATTCGTTGCAGGAATAGTAATAATATGTTTTCTTGTATTTTGATGTGCCTGAAATACCAACCATAGGGGATTTACAATGACCGCAGAATAATTTAGTTGTAAGCAGATAATCAACCTTTGCTTTGTTGTGTCCTGCATTATGTTTGTTTTTAACCAATATTTCTGCGACCTGATTGAATAAATCATCGTTTACTATTCTTGGAATGCAGTCAGGAATAACAATATCACCGTATTTATATTCTCCTATATATTTTCTGTTGTTCAGTATAGTATGTAAACTGTTTCTTCCAAATTCATATCCTCTGGCAGTTTTCATACCGTGGGAATTTAAATAGTCAATTATATCAGTGCATTTTTCTCCGTCTGCATACATCTGAAAAACCCTTTTAACATATGGTGCTGTGTTTTCGTCAATTTCTAATTTTTTATCAACAAGTTTATATCCAAAAGGGACTATACCACCATTCATTAATCCTTTTTCAGCATTTACTTTCAAGCCAATCATAACTCTTTGTGCTAACGCTTCGGAATAGAATTGTGCATATGACATCATTATATTTCTGTAAAGTCTGCCACCTGCATCATCTGTGAAATTTTCCATTGCAGATATTAGCAATACATTATTTTTACTTAACTGTCTTTCGTAATATACAGATTGTTCCATATTTCGCCCAAAACGGTCAATCATATATACTAAGACTCCCTGAAATTCACGCTTTTTACTATCACTAATCATTTGCTGAAACTGTGGTCGGTCATCACTTCTTCCTGTTAAAGCTTTGTCTATGTATTCGTGAATTACAGTAAGGTTATTTTCATCTGCATATTTGTGGCATACTTTTAACTGACCTTCAATACTTTCTTCTCTTTGTCCACTGCAACTGTATCTTGCGTAAATTACTACATTGATTTTTTCAATTTTATTTGCCATATATTAGTTCCTTTCTTCTTTTACCTCATTTAACGCATTTAACATCTTATTGAATACAACCTGATTCGGATAATATCTGTAATCAGCAAATATGCTTATTCCGTTCTTTTCAAAATGTTCAAGTATGGCAGCAGCACAGCCCGAACTTCTGCTCTGTCCGTATTCACATTGACAGATAATATCAAGTCCTTTTTCTTTTGCCTGATATATGATTTTTGCTATTTTCTTAGCCTCAGACAAATATGTATCAAATGTCAAATTATATTCCTCTAAAACTTCAAAATCAATATCATATAATGCAACCTGATAAAGCATTTCTGCTTTGCCTTTGTAGTCAACAGGGGGCATATTATTACTCCTTATGCCTTTTGGGTCATAGAAACTGATAACGGCTGTATTCTTTGGAAAATCGTTATCAATCAACTTTTCAATTTCATCTCTTGAATAAATACTGACTTTCATTTTTAATCCTCCATAATATTAATATATTTGTAAACTGTTGGGTATGAAATTTCACTTAATCGTGATAAATCCATTTTTGTTATCTGTCCGTTCTTGTATTTCTCATAATTTTTAATAAATATTTTTGGTAAATTGTCTTTTGTAGTTTTATGTCTGCCAATTACTTTGCCTTTAGCCCTTGCGTTTTCCATACCACTTTTAACACGCTGACTTATCATATTTCTTTCAAGTTCACTGAATACACCCATCATTTTAATCATTCCCTCTGTCATAGGGTCAAGTTCTTTTGTGCAGTCAACAATGAAACTACCGAACACTAATTTAATATGCTTGTTCTTTGCAAATTCAATTATTTCACATAACTGTTTAGCACTTCTTGTTATTCTACTAACCTCTGTTGCAAGTATTGTATCGCCCTGCTCTACAGATTCAAGCAATCGGTTTAACTGAACTCTGTTTGTAATTGTGCCACTTTCATATTCAAGATACATTGTTTCATCAGTAGCACCCATTTGTTTTAATTCTCTCACCTGTCTGTTGATGTCCTGCATTTTTTCATTTGTTGAACATCTTGCATAACCGTAAATCATAAATTTTTACCTGCCTTTCAATAATGTAAGCGTATTATAAGGTATAAACGAAAAGATTCCAAGTGTTATTAATACTGCGTTAATATTTGAACAACTTATGAACAGGTATTTTGTGTGTTATGATTTTAAATAAATAAAAAGAGATGTTTGTTTTTATATGGTTTGCACAAAAATCAAAATCACCCTAAAGATAGTTAATCTTTAGAGTGATTTTTTAATATTTGGCTGATAAACCTTTTATAATTATGTAAGGATAAATAATTCGTTTGCTTTCAAATTTACTTGCTGAAACTGTCAACAAGGTATTTGAACAGATAAACCA
>JBKWUD010000004.1:0-97240 GCA_046989265.1 Eubacterium sp. | reverse complement strand
GAGTAATTGCATATTAAAACAATATATGGTATATTATAAATAATCTATTTATATATATTGGGAGAATAAAATATGAAAAAGTTTATTGCAGTAATAATATCATTGGTGCTTGCGCTCACTCTTTTCGGCTGTTCTGCTAAAGAAGAACCGACCACTGCAGCCACCACCACAACCGAAACAACCACTGCCCCGCCGCCTGTTGTCAATCCATTAACAGGAGAAGATGGATATAATAAAAGTGCTGTTGGCATCCGTCCGGTTTCAATCGTTGTTGAAAACACAAAACCGGCAAGACCTCAATGGGGAATTACCACACCTGATATTATTATTGAAGGTGAGGTTGAGGGAGGTATAAGCCGTATGCTTTGGCTTTATGCTGACTACACTGCAGTACCTGAAAAGGTAGGACCGCTGCGTTCTGCCCGTCCTTCCTTCATCAAATTCAGCGAGCTGTTTGATTCAATCTATGTTCATTGGGGCGGCAGCCACAGCAAAAAAAGTGCTGGATATACAGGTGGTTATGAAACAATAAAAGCTGATGGAGTTGATGACATTGACGGTATGAACGGCGGAGAGCTTTTCGGCCGCGATTCAACAAGAAGTGTTTCTTCAGAGCACAGAGGAATTATGAAGGGCGACAAGCTGCCTGCTGCAATTGAAAAGAAAGGCTACCGAACCAAAGTTGACAATGACAGCTTTACACAATTCAGCTTTAATGAAGAGATAAAAAATGCCGGCGCAGACAGTGCTGTTAAAGTTAATATTACCTTTTCATCAAGAACTGATACACGCAAGTTTACTTACAGCACAGATGACAAGCTTTACCATACCTCTGATTGGGACGAGGATGTTTCATTTGAAAACCTTATTATATTGATGGACAGCACCACTTACATTACTACTCCATATAAAAATTCAACAACCACATATCTTAACTACTCACTTAAGAGCGGCAGCGGATATTTGGTATCCAACGGAACAAAGACAGCAATTAAATGGGATGCTTCAAGCGGTGTTTTAAAGCTTACTGATGATTCAGGAAATGCAGTCAGCCTTAATCCGGGCAAGTCATATATAGCTCTCGGCTCATCAAACCACGAGGGCAAGGTTTCCTTTACCTCAGCAAGCGAAGAATAATAATTTTACGAACTTGACATACAATATTTAATGTGATAGTATAGCAATTGTTAGCAGTTGCTAATTAATGATGTTGAAAACGGAGGATAATATATATGGAAATCACAAAGCAGACAACCATGGGTGATATGCTTGAATATGACAGAGGAATCGGCGTTATATTAATGGAGTCCGGTATGCACTGTGTGGGCTGCCCTGCTTCAATAGGCGAATCACTTGAAGAGGCTTGCCAGGTTCACGGTCTTGACAGTGACGTTGTTTTAAAGTCAATTCTTGACTATCTTGCAGAAAAGAAATAACTGTACTTTTAAGGGAACGGATTAAACCGTTCTCTTTTTTTCGCTGAAATTTTCTATTGACAAACGGCATTAATAATGTTATAATCGCTTTGTTGCTTAAAAACTTTAAAGCGCTAAAGTGAAAATATGAAATAGAGAGGTATAACATTATGTCACAAAGAAAAGGTAATCTCATGACCGTTCGTGACGATATCAAGGTATTAGATGCAACCATTCGTGACGGCGGACTTTGTAACAATTTTGAATTCACAGACGAATTTGTAACAGAGCTTTATAAAACCAACATTAAAAGCGGCGTTGATTATATGGAGTTCGGATATAAGGCAAGCAAGAATCTTTTCGACCCAAACAAATTCGGCAAATGGAAATTCTGTAATGAGGAAGATATTCGTGCAATCGTTGGGGACAATATCAGTGATATGAAAATCTCCGTTATGGCAGATGTCGGCAGAACTGATTTCAAGACCGACTTTTTGCCCAAGAGCGAAAGTGTTATTGATTTAATTCGTGTTGCATGCTACATTCACCAGATTCCCGCTGCAATTGAAATGATTGAATACTTTCACGACCTTGGATATGAAACAAGCTGTAACATTATGGCTATTTCACAGGCCAACACCGAGCAGGTTGACGAGGCTCTTGAAATGCTCTGTTCATCAAATGTTGATATAATCTATCTTGTAGACAGCTATGGCTCACTTTATCCTGAAAATGCTGCTGCACTCGCTAAAAAATATCTTGATTACGCAGAAAAAGCAGGCAAGAAAGTTGGCTTCCATGCTCATAACAACCAAAATCTTGCTTTTGCAAACACGATTGAAACAATGTCATATGGTATATCATATCTTGATGCAACTGCTCTCGGTATGGGCAGAGGTGCCGGAAACTGTGCTATGGAACTTCTTCTTGGATTTTTAAAGAATCCAAAATACAGCCTTTACAGTCTTCTCACATTTATTGAAAAATATATGATTCCTATTAAAGAGCAAGGTATTGTTTGGGGATATGATCTTCAATATATGTTCACAGGTCAACTCAACCGTCACCCCAGAGAGGCTATGGCATTCACTGCTGATAATCGTTCAGATTACTGTGAATTTTATAAATCTCTTTTGGATAATTTCTAAATCATCATAGAATCAACCGCAAAAAACTACAAAAAATGCGACATAATATGTGCCGCATTTTTTTATTTTACATATATTGTTAAAGGGGAAAATAACAGGCTGTGGGATTACAGATATTGTGCCCTGAAAGTATAGTGGAGCAATCCCGTGAATAGCTATTCTTTTGTGCCTGATAATATATATCAGTAGTTGCTGAGTTTATCGTATTCGTCAAGTCCCTTTGACAATGCCATATAGCAATATTTTAAATTGTTGTTGACTATATTCTTAGCAGTGCTGATATGCCTTGAGACGGTCGGTTGAGACAGCTTTAAAATTTCTGCAATCTCAGACTGACTTTTATTATTTATATATTTATACCGCAGGCATATATTTTGCTTTTGAGTGAGCTCATTTTGCATAATCAGCGGCAAAATCAGCGAAAAAGCCTTTTGCTTTGCACGCTCCTTATCATAACCCTCATTATAAGCAGGCGTTTGCTCACAATAAAAGGTATCAATAAAATCAATCATAATAAGTCCTCCTCATAATAACCGCTGAGCAGTGATGCTGTTCTTTTGCATTCACAAGCCATATCGTAATAAATTTTAATGCGTTTTCTCAGCAAATACAAATCCTGTCCTCTGTAAACACAAAGAAGTGGTTTTAGTGCATCCATTTTTGCACAGAGAACATTATATTGCTGATTGTATTCATCTGCCAACTTTTCAATTTGAGTCATTCGCTGCCCTTCTTTCGTTGAATATTTTTTAGACTGCCTTGAGTGGTTCGGCACTCTGCCTTTTATATTATACAAACGTTTGTTCGTTGTCAACAACATTTTTTGGCAGTCCAAAAAATGACCACATAAAGCATAGATTTTAAAATTTTTTTATAAATTCAAAGAAAATCAGTCACATAATTGTAAAAAATGTCAAAAATAATTCAACTTATGCTTGACAAATTAGTCAATATTTACTATAATGAAAACACACTCAAGATGGAGCCGCAACCGTCTTGGGTAACCTGTCCTCCTATAGTTTGTTATAGACAGAGAGGGGAAAAGCCGAGTGTTATACCCGGCTTTTCTTCGTTTATATGATATTCATATGAAAAAAGGAATGCAACGGTTGTATCAATTGCACTCCTTTTTATTATACTTCCTTAATAAACTTTTCAAAATGAATTCCGTCTGCTGTATTATAGATACCATTTGTATCGTTAATTGTTTCTTCAATTGATTTTTCAATAAAATCCGAGGCATTCTGTACCGCAGAATTAATATCAGTCCCGTTAACACATTGAGCAGTAATATATGATGCAAGAATATCCCCTGTTCCGCTGAAGCTGCCACCAAGTTTTTTTGACTTAATAATATCAAACCCACCGTTATGATAAACCGCATTTGCAATTATTTCATCTGAAATATGAATACCGGTTGTAACAACGGTTCGGTTCAGACTTACTGACATTCTTTCAATTTCCTCAAGCAGACGGACACCGTCAAGCTTAATCAAATCACTGTAGCTTTTGCCGCACATTATTGAAAGCTCCGTAAGATTAGGGGTAATAATATCAGCTTTTTGGACAAGGTTAATTATTTCTCTGATACATTCATCATCATAGCATGGATAAATTTCACCATTGTCTGCCATAACAGGGTCAATTACAACAAGAGTATCATCCGTTTTAAACAAATCAATAAAATAGGATATTATTTTCCCCTGTTTGCTGTTTGAAATAAAGCCCGAAAGTATACCGTCAAATTGAACTCCAAGCTTTTGCCATTCATGAATAAAGCCCGGCATATAATCAGTAAAGTCAACTGATTTATAGCTTTCATAACCGGTTTGATTTGAAAATACACCTGTAGTAAGCGGGCAGCACTGAATACCATGGGCAGAAATAACAGGAATAGCAGCAGTAAGAGAGCATTTTCCAAAGCCTGATAAATCATTAATAACTGCAATCTTTTTCACCTTATCACCTGCTTTATAATGTTTTACTTATTATATAACAATTTTAACAGCAGTGCAATTATTAATACTCATTGGTAATTCTGTCAATATGATTTTCAGCAAGCCTTGCATAATTTAAATGGGGACAAAAATCAATAACAGAGTCAAAATATTGCTTTGCCGTATTCATGTCACCATTATAATAGTATGCCAAAGCAGAATAATAATCCATTCTTGCCTTGAATGTATTACCCATTGCTTTATCGGGCAGCTTTGATTTTACATCTTCTATTGCAATACATTTGTCATATCTGCCGTCAATAAAATTCTCAATGAAATCGAGCTGAGAAAAATATGAAAGTTCTAAAATCTCATTGGTCCTTTTGCCTTCAAATAGCGATTTGAAATAATCAATGCTTTTATGTGCATTTTCAAAATCACCAATTTCAAAATAGCTTAAACAAAGATAAAGACAATTCGGAACATTATTCAGTTTTTTCCCTTTCTCCCCTGCCTTTTTCTTTTTATCTTCAACTAAGGATATTACTTTATTATAATCACCGATGAAATATGCAATTTCTATATCCTCATCACCATTGACTTTTGAATACCTTGATGAATGATATACGGCATAATAAGCCTGCGGCTCCATTTTATAAATCAGAATACTATGCTTGCTTTTGTCTATTTTGAGCGATACGAATAAGGCTATGATAAATACTGCAAAGGACAAAACGACCTTAAGCCAGATTTTAGGCATCAATAATATTGTACAGAACAAAACGGTAATAAAAATCACATTAAAGTATTTGTCCTTTTTTCTGTATTTATCTATTTCCTGTACTATTTCATTCTCGGTCATTGGAATTCCTCCGTAGTTTGTTATATCCACTCTATCATATCCTAAAAATAATTTCAAGAATCAGCATTCGAATAACGGTAGAACTTACAAAAACGGAGCACCGAGACCGGCACTCCGCATATATAACATTTCTGCTTTATTATTTATTTTGCATTCTTTCAGCCGCTGCTGTTACAAATCCTCTGAACAATGGATGCGGTCTGTTAGGTCTGCTCTTGAACTCCGGATGGAACTGACCTGCTACAAACCATGGATGCTCAGGAATTTCAACCATCTCAACAATATGATTATCAGGTGATGTGCCTGCAAAAATCATTCCGCCGTTTTTAAGGTCTGTTCTGTAATCATTATTAACCTCATATCTGTGACGATGACGTTCATAAATCATTGACGCACCATAAAGCTCGAAGCTTTTTGATTCGGGATTAAGAGCACACGGGTATTGACCCAACCGCATTGTTCCGCCCATATCGGTAACATCCTTCTGCTCAGGAAGGATATCAATTACAGGGTGAGTTGTATTTGGATTAATCTCAGCTGAATTTGCATCCTTATATCCAAGAACATTTCTTGCAAATTCAATAATAGCAATCTGCATTCCGAGACAAATTCCGAGATAAGGAACGCCGTTAACTCTTGCATAATTGCAGGCTTTAATTTTGCCCTCGATACCACGGGAACCGAAGCCGCCCGGCACCAGAATACCGTCCATATCACCAAGCACAGAATCAAGATCAACATCGTCGCCTTCGAGCGACTCACTGTCAATCCAATGAATATCAACTGCCGAACGAGTTTCAATTCCGCCGTGCTTCAACGCCTCGTTGACGGAAATATATGAATCGTGCAGTTCAACATATTTGCCCACCATACCGATTTTGACTGTCTGAACAGGGTTGCGCAAAGCATCAAGCATATGCTCCCAGTCACTTAAATCCTGATTTGGAGCATCAATTCCGAGTTTTTTCAAAACTACCTCATCCATATTCTGCTCTTTAAGCATCATAGGAACGGCATAGAGAATATCGCAGTTATTATTCTCAATTACACAGTCCGCATCAACATTGCAAAAAAGTGCAACCTTTCGCTTGATTTCATCGGTGAGCGGATGCTCTGTGCGACAAACAATAATGTCGGGATGAATGCCGAGAGAAAGCATTTCTTTTACTGAATGCTGCGTAGGCTTTGACTTAAGCTCATCAGATGCCGCCAGATAAGGAACAAGTGTCACATGAATAAACAGGCAGTTTTCTCTGCCGTATTCCACAGAAAACTGTCGAATTGCCTCAAGAAACGGCTGTGATTCAATATCTCCGACAGTACCTCCGATTTCAACAAGGCAAACATCTGCACCTGTATCAGAATTTTTTCTTATGGATTTTTTAATCTCATTTGTTACATGAGGGATAATCTGAATTGTCTGACCGCCGTAAACGCCCTTGCGCTCGTCTGTAATAACATTCCAATAAACTCTGCCTGATGTCAGATTGGAATTCTGGGAAAGAGATTCATCAATAAATCTTTCATAATGTCCCAAATCAAGGTCTGTTTCAGCGCCGTCATCCGTAACAAAAACCTCACCATGCTGAACAGGATTCATTGTACCGGGGTCAACATTAAGATACGGATCAAGCTTTTGAGCAGTAACCTTTAATCCACGCGCCTTAAGAAGTCTGCCGAGAGATGCCGCAGTGATACCCTTGCCAAGACCTGAAACAACGCCGCCTGTGATAAATATGTATTTAGCCATAATTTCCCTCCTAAAATATTTTCAGTTTGTTAATAAAAAAGAAAAAACGGCTGTACGAGCTTGTACAACCGTCTGTACTTATATATTATAATGGATAAGCAGTTGAAAATCAATACTATTTTTAACTTTTAGCAAATTAACACTTTACTTTAGTAAAGAAATAAAGTATAATGTTTTCATAAATCCTAAAATAATTATAAAGAAAGAGGTATTTATTATGAAAACAATGAAAAGAGTTCTTGCACTTGTGCTTGCTGCAGTACTTGTTTGCTTCAGTTTTGCGGCTTGCAGTAATTCATCAAAGAGTGATTCTGATTACATAACAAAAAAGGGAAAGCTCATTGTAGGAATTACAGACTTTGCCCCTATGGATTATAAGGATGAAAACGGCAATTGGATCGGCTTTGACGCTGATTTAGCTAATGCAGTTGGAGAAAAAATGGGCGTTGAGGTTGAGTTTATTGAAATTGATTGGGACAATAAATTCCTTGAGCTTGAAACAAAATCAATCGACTGCGTTTGGAACGGTATGACAATCACTGATGAGGTTAAGCAAAACTCATCTGTAACAAATGCTTATGCTATGAACCAGCAAATCGTAGTTACTAAAGCGGATCTTGCATCAAAGCTTTCAACAGTTGATGACCTCAAGTCACTCACATTTGCAGTAGAAAACGGTTCAGCAGGTCAAGGTGCTGCTAAAGATAACGGTTTAAATGCAACCGCAGTAGCTACTCAGTCAGATACTCTTCTTGAGGTTAAATCGGGCTCAGTTGATGCCTGCATTATTGATTCAACAATGGCTGCAGCTATGACAGGTGAAGGTACTGACTACGCTGATCTTGCTTCATCAGTAGTTCTTGTTGACGAGCAATACGGTATCAGCTTCAGAAAAGACTCTGATATGGTCGAAAAGATGAATGGCTATCTTGAAGAATTCAAGGCAGACGGAACACTCCAAAAGCTTTCAGAAAAATATTCAGTTCAAATTGCTGAATAATACATTTTAAAACAGAAGGCTGACTTATATAAGTCAGCCTTTTAAATTCAGTGATTGGAGGACGAACTATGTTTTGGACAGTAACAATGGAGCTGCTTAAGGGTTTTTGGGAAACCTTTAAAATTTTTGCTCTTACGCTTGTTTTTTCACTGCCAATCGGTCTTATTTTAAGCTTTGGCTCGATGTCAAAGTTCAAACCGCTTAGTGCGGTTGTTAAAGTATTCATCTGGATTATAAGAGGAACACCTCTTATGCTTCAGCTGCTTATTGTTTATTATGGTCCCGGACTTATATTCGGCTGGAATCTTATGGAAAGATTCAACGCTGTTTTAGTTGCTTTTGTGATAAATTATTCGTGCTATTTCAGCGAAATTTACAGAGGCGGAATTCAATCAATACCGAAGGGACAGCAAGAGGCCGGACTCGTTCTGGGTATGACAAAATCACAAATCTTTTTCAAAGTTACATTATTACAGGTAGTAAAAAGAATTGTTCCCCCTATGAGCAACGAAATAATCACTCTTGTTAAGGACACCTCTCTTGCAAGAATTATTGCAGTATATGAAATTATATTTATGGGTCAGAGCTTTATTAAGTCAAACGGACTTATATGGCCTCTGTTCTACACAGCGGTATTCTATCTTGTTTTCTGCGGAATATTAACGTTAATATTCCGAGCAGCGGAAAAGAAAATGAGCTATTTTCAGGCTTAAGGAGGTGCAGTCAATGTCATTATTAGAGGTTAAAAATATTAAAAAGCGGTTTGGAAAAACCGAAGTATTAAAAGGTATTGATTTCAACCTTGAAAAGGGCGAAGTTTTGTCAATTATCGGTTCTTCCGGCTCGGGCAAAACAACCCTGCTGAGATGCATAAACTTCCTTGAATTTGCCGAAAACGGCACGATTACCGTTAATGACGAAATAGTTTATAACAGTGAGACAGATAAAAATCTTAAAGAAAAAGATTTACGCCAAAAGCGTCTGCATTTCGGTCTCGTATTTCAGGATTTCAATCTGTTTCCGCAATACAGCGTGCTTCATAATGTTACGCTTGCACCGTCGCTTATGAAAATGGGCAGCAAAGAAGAGCTTGAGACACAGGCACTTAAAATCATTGAGCGTGTAGGACTTTCGGATAAGGCTAAAAACTATCCCTGCGAGCTTTCCGGCGGGCAGAAACAGCGCGTTGCAATTGCAAGAGCGCTGATGCTTAACCCTGATATTCTTTGCTTTGATGAACCTACATCAGCACTTGATCCTGAACTTACCGGCGAAGTGCTCAAGGTTATCAAATCGCTTAAGGATGAGGGCAGTACAATGATTGTTGTTACTCATGAAATGGAATTTGCTAAAAATGTTTCTGATAAAATTATATTTATGGCAGACGGAGTAGTAGAAGAAACCGGCACACCTGAACAGATTTTTGAAAATCCTCAAAGTGAAAAAACCAAATCATTTTTGGCAAATTCTCTTGAAAAATTTTAATCTGTATTTTACACTGTAACTGATAGGCTTTTCTGCCTATCAGTTTAATATTAATAGGAGTTTTGAATTATGGACTATAAATTTCATTTTACATACAAAGTAAAAAATACTGTAAAAACAGCAGCTGCCGACAATGAAGATTTTGACTTTGATATCAGCGAGGGAAAAAACACATTAAAGGTTATCCTTTTGCCTAAAACTCCTGTCACCATATTAAATTTTTATGCTGAGCAAAAATACAATTTCTCTGATGACAGCAGATTTCTTGCAAACGGCTTTCAATCATGGACTGACACTAAGGAATTTACAAAAGATGAGCAAATGGCAGGCTTGGGACTTGTCGGCAAAAGTCCGTTCGGCAAGCATTTCGGTTTAAAATATGTCGGCGATTACACCTTTGTTAAGCAGGAGCAAAACGCGGGTGAATTTCATTCTTTTTCATTTGCATATGTCAGAAATGATAATAAATTAGATTTTGTCGGCTCACTGAATGACCGCACAGGCTATACAATTATATATGCCGATATGAATAATAACACGCTCAAATACTCAAAAGATTTAGAAGGGATAACTATTGAAAACCCTTATGAAATTTTAGACCTTTATTTTGCAAATGGAACATATGACGAGGTGTTTGACAGTTATTTCAACGCGCTTGATATTAAGCCTTTAACCAATGAAAAAATCAAGGGATACACCTCATGGTACAATTATTATCAAAATATTAATGAAGAGGTCATTCTCCGTGATCTTAATTCGCTCAGCGGACAAAAGGAGCTTGTCAACACTTTTCAGGTTGATGACGGTTACCAGACCGCTGTGGGCGACTGGCTTTCAATTGATACAAAAAAATTCCCGAATGGCATGAAATACATTGCCGACAGTATCCACGAAAAAGGCTTTCAGGCAGGCATCTGGCTTGCACCGTTCGGTGCTCAGAAGGGCTCAGTTATTGCAAAGGAGCATCCGGATTGGCTTATTAAAAATAAAAAAGGCAAACCGATTTGCATAGGTGCAAACTGGGGCGGATTTTATGCGCTTGATATTTATAATGAAGATGCAAGGGCTTATATCAAAAAGGTCTTCAATGAAGTATTGAATGTCTGGGGCTTTGATCTTGTTAAGCTTGACTTCTTGTATGGTGCGTCAATTCTTCCTATCCACGGCAAAACAAGGGGCGAGATTGCATATGATTCTATCGACCTCCTGCGTGAATGTGTAGGCGATAAAAAGATTTTAGGCTGCGGAGTTCAGCAAATGCCGTGCTTCGGCAAGGTAGAATATATGCGAATAGGTGCAGATATGGCACTTGACTGGGCACATAGCCTGCTCAGAAAACATATGCACAGAGAGGATGTTTCAACACCTAATGCAGTCCATAACAGCATTTACCGCCGCTGCCTGAACGGCAGAGCATTTCTGTGTGACCCCGATGTATTCCTGCTCAGACGCACGAATATCAAGTTCACACCCGAGCAGCAAAAGCTGCTTGCAAAGTTTATTAAGCTGTTCGGCGGAGTCTTATTTATGAGTGATAACATTGCCGAATATGACTCTGACCAACTCGCAGTATTCACTGATGTTCTCACAGATGATGACATAAAAATTCTTGCAATTAACGAGGTTAACGAGACGGTGTTCATTGATTACAGGCAAAACGGCGATGAGCATACGCTTAAATTCAATGTTAACACAGGTGATATATTTTAATTAAAAAAGACGGCATATGCCGTCTTTTCTTTATGCAAATTTATGTAAAACTGTATTCGATAAAATCATTTTCGGTTAAATCCTTGCCCCACTGATTTCTTGAAGGATGAATCGGCGTTCCGTTTTTGTTGGTTTTATAACAATATGCCGTTCTGTGACCAATCACGGATTTTATTGCAGCAACTCTTGTTTGATAAAAATCCTTATCAAAGCTGTTGCAGCCGCCCCAAGCAACAAAAATCTTATCTGCTTTGTCTGCCATTGATTGGATATATTCATCATTGGTTTTATAAATTTCTATTTCTTCCTTTGATTTTTCTGAAATTGCCGCTGAATCTGTTGCATAATACGGAATCAAATTTGCAATATAAACCTTGCCGTAGCCTGAGTTGTGCATTACCTCAAGCACTCTGCTTACAGTCTGGTCAGACACTTCCCTTGTCGCCTTGCTCGGATTCTGCATTATCGCCACAGCACACCTGTTTTTATCACCGCCCGAAAGCTCCGCCTCAAGCAAAAATCTGTATTCCTCATTGCCGACAATATCAGTTATTTTAACATAATCTTTATAATAATATATCATACATATTTACCTCTTTAAAAATATTTATTTGTCTTTGTCAAGTACTAATTTATATATGCAGTATAAAGGCCACAAGAACATCTTACTATTGTATAGTGTGCTTCACCATATTTATCCATATATGAATTTACAGCATTTAGTGCTTCATTATATGTGTTATACCAACCTATCTGTCCTACATTTCGTCTGTGATGACTTCCACCTTCATCACAATAGTATGCAGATGTTGTAACAGATTTTTTATCAGACCATGAGCTGTAATATTTTTTACCATTTACAGTCTTGTAAGCCCTTAGGCGGACATAATATTTTTTGCTATCCTTCAACTTTGAAATAGTCTTGGATGTTGTGCTGTTTTTAGTAACAGTTGAGGTTTTTGAGTTCTTGAATTTGGAAGAGGTACTGTATTGTATTTGATAGCCGGTTATTCCTGATGTCTTTTTCCACGAAACTTTAAAACCTTTTTCTTTGGAGGTGAGCTTGCTTATTGAAACAGCCTTAACCTTTGTCGTTACACTTTTTGTCTTACTCCATGAACTGTAAGTCGTTTTTTTGTTTGCAGTTTTATATGTACGAACACGGACATAATATTTTTTCCTGCTTGTCAGCCCGCTTATTGTTTTGGAGGCGGTTGATGCTTGGGATACCTTGAGGGTTTTCGTTTTGTCCTTAGCAAACTTTGAAGAGGTGCTGTATTTTACCTGATATCCGGTAACGCCGCTAACCTTCTTCCACTTAACAGTAAAGGCTCCGCCTTTTGCAGTAACAGAAGAAATACTTGTCGCCTTTGGTTTTGCCGCCGCATAAGCATTAGCAGGCACAGTTATGCTGAACAACATAACCATTGTAAGCAGCACAGATAACAGCTTGCTTAATTTTTTCATCTCATATCCTCCTCAATACTAGTTTTTGTACTATATAAATATATCATCATTGATTAATTTAGTCAATAAACTCATCAGACGCATAAATTTTTACAAAATAATAATAAAAAACTTGTTACAACCGCAATGTTTGAGGTCTTATATTATAAATAAGTATTCTAAAAAGGAGAGTAAAAATTGTTTGAAAATACAATATTTAAAGATGAAACAGCTTTTATAAAACTTAAACTTTATGCCGAAAAACATCCGGCATTGTTTGCATCAATATGTTCGGGTTTAGTTTCTTTCTTGGCAATTTGTTTAAAGCTTTGTTACTTTTCACATCAATATGGTAAACTAGCTGCATTTCATATTAATATGAATACCATTGATTTAATTAAAGACACAACAATATTTAATATCCTTTTTTATATTGTGCTGGCAGCAATAATGTTAATAATAAATTATCTTGGCTATTTATTTTACAGACAAAATGCTTTAATGAAATATTTTTTAGTGCTTTTTCTATTGTTTCTGGTTTTGTGTACTATTTTGTTTTCTAATATTACAGAAATCAGTTTATTTGATATTATACAAAATATGTATTATGTCTTCATAATAATATTTATTTCAATCTTATTTGTTCCATTAATAAATATAATTGTTATTATCAATGCAATTTCTCCATCAATTAATGATTTAAACTTCAAACTTGAAACACAGTATAATAAAATCTATAGAAAATATAATAATACAGATACACCGAAAAACATAAAAAAGTATACTATACAATTAAATAAGCTGATTCATAAGAAAGAGAAAATAGAAGCAAAAAATAAAAAATTAAAGATCAGTAAACAACTAAAAAAGAATTTTTTATCATTATTTTTATTAAGATTCTCTTCTTATAAAAATACAAAAAAGTTCAATTCAAAAGAAGTAATAAAAAATGAAAAACAGTTAAACGAATACATAAAAAGATATAAATCTGAGCTTGAGAACAAGTCAAACGATAAAAATTCATACAGTAATTATTTATTTTCCGTGATGATTATAATAGCAGTCATGATAATCTTCATTGTAACAATGTTATTTGTCGTCGGCTACAATCAGACAAAAAGTATTAATGAGATTGATATTATTGAAAATACAAGTTATTTTAGTGAAGAAGATAATAGAATAGATTGTGCAATTATTTATCAAAATGATGAATATATAATCGTTTCTCCTTGTTATGAAAAGAATAATGAATTAAAAATTAATACTTCTTATCAATATCGTACTGAAAATTTTAATATAACAAAACGACATATAACATATTCTACTATAACGATTACCCAATATGGTGATTTAACAGAATATTATAGGAAAACGGAATAATCATAGTAATAAATCCCCGTTGATTATAAAAAATCAACGGGGATCTATTGCGTGGAAATTCTTAATCTCAATATACCTTTTAATTCAAATTGATTGGAGCATAGAATTGTCTGCCTGCAACACTTTTAAATTGACAGTTTAATACCTAAATTAATCAATTCTTTGATTAGCTCTTCTTTTCCCTCGGGAACTTGCTGCAATGTAGACAGCGTACATAACCATTTGTCTTTATCTTCTTCGCCCTTCACAATATAATCAATGCTGACACCTAAAATATTACTTAGTTTAATTAGATTTTCTATCGACAGACCTGACAAACCTCTTTCAACTTCACTGAAGTGTTTAACAGAAATATCAAGTTGTTCAGCCAATATCTCTTGTGTAAGATTCAAGGCTTTTCGTTGACTTTTTATTCTCAATCCCATATTTTGCTTGTAATCTTTCATATAACCACCTAACCTATTATGTTGATAATAACACAACATAATACATCTAAAAACAAGGTAATAGGTGTTGACAAACTAAACGTAATATGTTATTATTTTTGCAATACAATTATTTCAGGAGACTTTATATGGGAAAATATGAAAATAAAAAGAAAAATATGATTTTTAAAAATATAGATTCACTTCAATCTGTTGTAAATGTTGTTAACGAGGCAAAGGCAGCACTTAATGACAGAACAAGAACAATTAAAGAAAGTTCCATTCCCGAGGTTTTGGCAGGTGCTTTGGGAGCAGGAATTGGCGGTGTAACTTCATTTGCTGCTTTATACGGTTTAGGCGTTGTCGGATTATCTGCGGCAGGCATAACATCAGGCTTGGCAACAGCAGGAGCTCTGATTGGCGGTGGTATGGTATCAGGAATCTTTGTTCTTGCTGCACCAATAGCTGTTTTAGCTGCAGGGGGAGTAGGTGTTGCCGCTCATTTAAAAAGCAAACAGCTGAAGCAAGAGAAAGAACGGCTTTACAATGAAACATTAAAAGTTAATCAAGAAATTATTTGTGCTATAAATTCCGAAACCAATTCAGATAAAGACAGAATAGATTATTTACATAGCCTTAGCATACTATTAAATCAAGCGATAATTGATTTAAAAAAGGATTTAGGCATTAATAAATAATTTTGTTAAGCAAGCGTATTAATTTTTAATATGTTTGCTTTTCTTTTAAAAAGCAGAAAACTCACAGCTTTAAAAAATAGGTTATACTAAAAAATGAAAGTTTTGTGTCTTACCTTTTGTAATTAAAAAATCTTTTCTGTCAAGTGCTTCACCAAAGAATTTATTACAGCACAGATAGTCAATGAATATAACAGCTTCAATATGAAACGGTTAGGCACCAAATTCAGCTATCGTGAAAAATGGATTAGAAAAATTTCAAAGACCATATAGATAATACATAATATAAAGGAGAAATTATGGAAAACAACAATCAAACTAACACAACCCAAAAAAACAATCCAATAGTGCTAATTATTTTAGTGATTTTAATTATTGCTATTGTCGGTTATGGTGTTTGGCAATCAACAAATAAAAAAGACAACAAACAAAATGAAACAACTACTATTTCAACAACTGTTGAAACTACAGAGTCAACCACTGAGCCAACTACACAAACTACAACCACAACAACAGAGACAACAACTAAAAAACGAGAACTTGATACTTCAATGATGTACTTATTGTCAAATTCACAATGGGTAAATAAATCTGGTGAAACATATTTAGTATTGTATGACGGAACAATGGAATACACAGATTCAAATTATACAGTAAAAGATAGTATGCTATACAGTATTTATGCTCGTGAAGATAATAAATATGATTTTAAAATAACATACAAAAATGGTAAAACTGAAACTTATATTATGTCACCTGATTTTAGTTATGATGGTGAACTGCTTCATTATGATTTATCAAGTTCTATGAATTTAAATGGAAAAGGTAAGTTTTCAGAAGAGTGGATATTTTTAACATATTTCGGATGATAGTTTATATTAAGTAAGGAGAAAAAATTATGGATAAAAAAATTATGAAATACTTACCGACAGTATTGTGCATTTTAATGCTTATTTCACTCCTGTTGCCATTTGTATCTGTTGGAGCCAGTATGTCAATTATAGGTGTATCAGGTAGCAGTGAAACAGCGGCAAACGGATTCACATTAATCAGTGACGGCAGTTTTTTAGCAATTCTGTTGCCACTAATGCCTATAATTATTATTGTATCAAACTATATTTCAAGTCTTGCAGCATATAAAAAATATATATGTTTAGGCTGTTCAGCGTTTACAATTTTATGGTTGCTTATAATACCTAAACTTACCTCAAGTGCTTCCGCTGAAGGTGCTTCGTTTGACATAAGCGTAAATCGCTTAATCGGTTTTTGGATAATGCTAGCATGTGCAATATTGCTTACATTTCTCTATTTAATACCATTTATTAACAAGAACAATAATGCTTTCTTAGCAAAGCTTAATCCATTCCCTGATGATATATCAGAAGAAAATATAATTAACAAAATTGAAAACAATAATGAAACTGATAGTGACAAAAAAATCAATATTCCTCAAGTAAATATTGATAAAGACAAAATAACTGGTTTTGCAAAAAATATGGCAAACACAATCGGTGAGCAAGGCAGAAACATTGCAAATAAAACTACTGAACAAGTGAAAAATGTTGCCGACAATATTCAGACAAATCATACCATAAATGCTAAAGTCAGAAATGAAAAGCCTGAAGAAATTATGGAACAGTTGAGAAAACTTAATGAACTTAAAGAGACAGGTATCCTAACTGAAGAGGAGTTTACAACAAAAAAACAAGAAATGCTGGAAAGAATTTAATTTTATTCTATTAATAGCACTCACAATAAAATAAAAGTACTGCAAAACTTTGTGCTATGCAGTATTTTTGCTACATTCACCCAAAGAAAAAAGATACCTCTTCAGGTATCTTTTTTTGGTCGAGGTGACCGAAGCCACTAAATCGGCAACACCTAAAATCCCTTGATTTCTCAAGGAAAAATCGACCTTTACACTCTGTGCTATTTTCAAATCTACCCCTTGAAATACCCCACATACAAAAAATGAGCAATAAGAGCAGATTTTCAACTGAAAATATAATATCATAAAGCAGAAAAGAAAGCAAGCGTTTTGATTGCTTTCTTTTCTTGTAAGTTCAATATTTTTTACACAATCTTCGATTATGTTTTTTGCAGGTTATTAGTTTCTCTTTCAAGCTCCAAAATATATTTATCAAAATCAGACATAAATAACTTATCCTGAATAATACGATATTTTTCAAATTCTGTTTCTGCATGTAGTTTTGCAATTTCAGCAGATACTTTTCCTGCATCTTTAAGCAAACCATATTCGAACATTTCAATAAAACTATTCAGTCTTGTTTCCCAATCCTGCATTGTTAACGGAATATGCCTTAAAGTCATACTCTCTGCAAAATCAAGATAAGCAGAAACCATACGATTAAGCTGTTTCATTTCTGGCTCTGACAAATAATTTTTTGCTACTGTAACATCACTTTTTTTGATTTTTCCTTCAGGAGCATCTGCCCAAGTAGTGAGTCCCATATTTGTTTTATCGGCATTGGCTCTTTCGGTAATCAATTCAGCGGCAGTATGCCCATGAATTGCATAATGCATTTTATTTTGAACTGTTGCATAAAATCGTTTTGTTGCTGCTGATGTTTTATCATAATCAATTGCTGTAGCATACAAATCTGTAACTTTTTGATAAAATTTTCTTTCACTTGCTCGAATTTCTCTTATTCGTTCAAGTTGTTCATCAAAATATTTTTCAGTTAAATAAGTTCCTCTCTTAATGCGGTCAACATCCATTATCCATCCTTTGATGGTATAATCTTTCGCAATCTGATTTACCCATTTTCTGAATTGAACAGCTTGTTCAGAATTAACCTTAAATCCAACTGCAATAACCATTTCGAGTGAATAATGATTTGCATTATATTTTTTACCATCATCCGCAGTTATTAGAAATTTTCTAATAACTGAATCTTGCTCTAATTCACTATCGCTGAAAATCTTTTTTATGTGATAGTTAATAGTCGGAACTTCAACATTATATAATTGTGCCATCATTTTTTGTGTAAGCCATATGTTTTCATCCTCATAACGCATTTCAATACTGTTTTCATCATTACCAGTTGATGCAACAAATGTTAAGTACTCAGCAGCAGATGAGCGAATTGAAATTTCATTTTTATTCTTAGGCACAAACTCACAACCTTTCTAAAAGCATTCTATCATAATTAAAATAATGTTTCAATAAATCAAAGGTAATTTAATCATCCTACTTTTGATAAATTGTTTATATAATTATCTAATTTTGTAATTGAGTCATTATGCATACTGTTAAACACATCAGCATATGTATCAAGCGTTATATGAATATCTGTGTGTCCTAACCAAGTTTTTAACACAACAGCAGGAACATCAGCCTCGATACAGCGTGTTGCAAATGTATGTCTTAATGCGTGTTGTCCATGAGATTCTATGTTGCATTTATCACATATTCTTTGAAAGAAACTGTTAACCTGTGATGTGGTAATAATTTTATCATTAACATTATCATAAAATATCAAATCATATGGGTTATCAGATTTCTTTTCTAAAGCAGATTTTAGGATGATTTTTAAGTTATCCATAATAGGAATATCTCTGATACCTGCATAGGTTTTAGTTCCGTCTTTTATAAAAGATGTATAGTCTTTACCCCTTGATACAGTTGAGCGAACTTTAATCACGCCTGCCTTGAAATCTATGTTTTCAGGCTTGAGAGCATTGACTTCACCCATTCTCATACCACTGTATAATGATATAAGAAGTTGTAAAACATATTCATTTCTGCCTTTTGGTGCTTCATAGTTTTCTAAATATTCTACAAATCTTTTTTGTTCGTCTTTTGTTAATGCAGATACTTTCTTAGTAGCCTTATTTGATTTAGGACACTTCATATTTCCTGATTGCATAAAGTCTTTAGAGATTATTCCTTTATCATATGCAATTCTGAATGCAATGCGAATTTGACGATATACTTTTACAATAGTACTGTTTGAATATTTAGTTAATGTTCTGAAAAATAAATCAACTTGAGATTCACTCAATTCTGCTATTGGTGTTTTACCAATAGCACTTTTTTCTATTATAGAAATAGTATAAAGGTTTCTTGCATACCCTTGTTCGTGTGTATAATTCTTGTCAAAATCAGACTTTGCTTTTTCCTTTGCTATATCAGGTATAGAAGCATCAATATCTATACCTGATTTTTTCTTTTCCAAATCATAAAGGAACTTTTCAGCCTTTTCCATGCAGATAATATCACTTTGACCATAAAATGATTTTCTTTTGGTTTCGTTATATTCATCTGTATATACGATTCTGTATTCAAATGTACCGTTTGAGCGTTTTCTGAAAGAGCCTTCGCCCTTTTCATTTTTCACTTGCTTTTTTGTTTTTGCCATAATTACCTTTCTCCTTATTTCCAAAATCCATCATTCTGTTTCAAATGCTTTTTTGAAAAGTAATCAATCAAAGCGTGTGCCTCAACCACTTTTATTCTTCCAAAATCAGATGACGGAAATTTAGGATCATTAAATAATTTTTGCACAGTATTTTCACTCCAGCCAAGCATTTCTGTAAGGTCTGAAATAGTATAAAATCTTACATCACTTGATATATACATCTGACGATGCTTTTCACTAATACCGTTCATAGTTACCTCCTTGACGCTGATTTTATATCGTTTATTGAAGTCTGTTAATTATGCGTTTTGAGAATTTGCACAATTGACAGTTATATATGTTTTTGTTATTTAATTAGCCCTATACCCAAGCTAATACATATTGCATTATCAATATTCTTAATATGGACATCGCTTAAATGACCGATATAAGAATCTAATCTTTTCTTATCAATAGTTCTTATCTGCTCAAGCAAAACTATTGACGGTGCTTCAAGACCGCTTTCGGTATTTACAAAGTAGTGAGTAGGCAGTTTTGCTTTTACTCCTACTCTGCTTGTTATGGCTGCAATAATTACAGTCGGACTATGTTTGTTACCGACATTGTTTTGAATAATAAGTACAGGTCTATACCCCTTTTGTTCCGAGCCTATGCCTCTGCCTAAATCGGCATAATACATATCTCCTCTTAAATAATCTTTCATAAGTAAACCTCCTTCATAGACTTTTGCCTATGTAAGAAGCCAATCAGTAAAACTTTAACAGTTGAGTTCTTATTTAGAAGAAAATAAATCTTGTCTTACTGATTGACTAATAATATATGAAAGCAATTTAATTTGTCCTCAACACCCCAAATTGCAAATAAGGGAATCATCAAACGGCTGATTGCGAATCAGCTCCACAGGAGTTTCACCTCTCCGATTCTATCCGAGCTGCCCCCATTGCCTGCGACATCGTCGTCACTGACTTCGCTAAATCGCTTACGGAGAAATTCCGAAAGCTCATTCGCTCCGTAGTTTCTCCTCTTTCCACAAAATCTACGATTTTGCGGAAGCCTTGTGACCTAATGCTCGGACTGTGGCTGGGCAGGAGTATCATTGTCCCTACTGTCTGTCATCGCCATATCAGCAGCAAACTGATACTCATAACAATCATTTCTCGCTCAACAATAATGGGTCTTGGCGTGATTGCTAAAGTGGCTTATGCATCCGCACAACAATAGGAATGTATTTGATGAATGACTTATTCAGTTGTACGAAAGGAAGTCCTTTCATAAACTTCAACTTGTTGGGGGTGTTTTGTTGGGGGTATTATTCAAAATTTTTCAAAAACTTTTTTCTTGCTGTTTGAACAGACTCGTAAATTGTCTTGACATTTCTCCCTTCTTTTTCGGCTATTTGTCTGTATGTATAGTTTTCTGAATAGTGCTTTAGAAACCTTTTTTTCGGTAATGGTAATAATGTTGATAATGCTGTTTCAATCTTGCTTTGCAATTCAGCATTATTTAATATTTCGGCAATAGAGTCAGTTTCATATCTCATCAGGGTATCTGATTCTATTCTTTTTGACTGTCTGATTTCTCGCATTTGATGTTTAGATTCATTTCGGTTATATATCTTGTTGATTTCTAAATACTTCTGCCATTCATCAACACTAAAAACCTTATTAAAGTTCAATTTCAGTTCAGGCAATATTGAAAACAGCTTGTCCGATTCAATATCACTAACACAAATTAAAACTGAATTTTCTTTCATTTCATATTCGTGAGAAACATCGTATATCTCACATATCTTTTTCATATGTTTAAACCTCCGAATTTTGAATTGTCTTATTTTCAAAATTCAGAGATTATGGATATTTAGCTATATATTCGTGCCAGAGTTCTACCATTGTTGTCCTTTCAACATTTTTCGTAGGACAACAAAAAAAGAGCCTGACGAAAAATCGTCAGGCTCCTATCTCAATGATGAAATCTGTACATATAATTTAATCTATATTTTAAATAACCATATCTAATAAATAGAAATGTTTATTTTATTTCCACATTTATAACATTTAACTATTATTCCGTTTTTACTTATTTTTTTCTTATCTAAACATATTCTCTCATTCTCTTTTACATCACATATCCTTCCGCCGCAAATCGGACAATGCACCTTTTTGACATTATCCTGAGCAGATTTAGATAATGCAACCATTTAATTGTTTTTCCTCTTTTTATTCATCTTAATATTATGTTCCCCATTGGGGTACAGTATTCTCAAAAAATATATCCCTTTGGGGACATATTTTCATTTTTCAATTTGTTTCAATAATTCATTCCAAAATTCATTTGAATATCCAAGTCTGCTTGCTTTCCGTATAAGGTTGTTTGCCTTTTCCTCGCTGTTCAGATATTCAGAAATATCTGCAGGGATATAGAAGTTCTTATCATCATTTATTCTTTTACACTTTGCAGCTAAGTCAAAGAATATTTCAGCAGATTCATCATCAAGATTTAATCCCTTTGCAAGTCTTAATAAGACATCATCACTTGGCGGCGGTTTGCTGCCATTTTCTATTTTCGCAATGTATGTATGTGCCATATTTGCTTTATTAGATAATTCTCTTAAAGATATTTTTTTTTGCTGCCGTTTTTCTTTCAGAAAGACACCAAACAAATTATGTTTCAACATTCTGTTTTCGCGATACCCTCTTAATTTTTCCTGCAACAAGTAATATACTTTCAAGAATTAAGCTCAAACAACAAGGCACAGTAACCATACTGAATTTGAAAATATATGAAACAACGATAGTAGCAATTATCACAAGCAATATTATCCAAGAAACCTTGCGAAAATATCTGAACTCTTTATAAGACAATGGCTTTTCAGGTGTATCAAGTGGGCTAATTGCAAATATACAAACTGCTGATACTGCACTGATTATCAGTATTGCAGTCTGAACATCATATGTTTTTGATAACCTGATTAAAACAATGCAAGCCAATATTGACAGAGTTGATAATATTTCACATATTGTTTCGGTTGATGCGTGATAACCTCCGGCATATCTTCTTATGAACTGAAATGCAATATAAAAAATTATACTTTCAAATATACATCCTAAAATCAAGCCGAATACACAGGATATGACAAAAAACATAAGATGAGAAATCAGCATGAACAAACCATAAATATATAGCTCTTTATCTTCCTCGCCGATTGTTCCATTTAAAAGCAGTTTTTCAGTAAGGCAAGTTGATAGTTTACTTATCATTCTCTACCTTGCTGAATTTTTTTAATGCTGCTGGAGCTTTAGGTTGAAATACAGTACCACTTGTAGTGCTGTTGGCACTATTTTTAACGGCAATTTTAACTGCACCTTTTAAAATAGTTTTTAAGCATGTGTTTTTCATAAAAACAACTCCCTTCATTATTATTCCAATAACTATCTCGGTAATTATATTTCACCGTCATTCAAAAATCAATATCTATAACAAAACTATGCAAATTTTGGTACATTTAAGTCATATTTATAAGATATATTAGTTATTATCCCAAAATAGTTTGTATTTACAAACTATATTAGTATTATTACTATATTTTAGGAGAACAATACCAATATATAATGATATAATTTGACAAGGGTGATGTCATGAATAATATAAAAATTAATACAGTAAAAATTGGCAGCCACATTGTTAAATTAAGAAAAGAACAGCATTTAACACAAGAGAAATTAGGTGAAAAAATAAACATATCGCCCACTCATATTTCTACAGTTGAAAATGGAGCTTCATACAGCCTGAATACTCTTATTACAATTTGCGATGGCTTAAACACTCGATTAGACTATGTTCTTTATGGCAATATAAGAGACAATAGTAAAGATAATTTAATAGATTTACTAAATTTATGTACAAATAAAGATATAGCTATTTTAGAAGCTGTAGCACATACATTAATTGAGAATAAAGAAAAATAGATTTGTATTTGCATTTTCGATATGCTATTATTTAGTCAATAGGTTCATTCCTATTGACTTTATTTTTTGGTGGTGATAGTGTGAAAATAGCAATTTGTGATGATGAACAGTTATATATTGATAATATAGTTAAACATTTAGATTTCTTTTCTATTGATAATAATATAGATTTTGAGAAAAATATTTTTACTAATTCGTTTGATATGTTATCAAGCAGTAAAAAATTTGATATAGCCATTCTTGATGTTGAAATGGATAATATGAATGGTATAAAATTAGGCGAAGAATTAAGGAAAAGGAATCCCCATATCGTTCTCATTTATGTTACTGCTCACAAGAAGTATCTTGATGATGCCCTAAATCTTAACGCTGCCAGATTTTTTGAAAAACCGCTTGACTCACAAAGATTTTACAGAGGCTTGCGAGATGCTATCAAAAGAATTGATAATACATCAATAAGTTTTTATCTGAAAGACAAAAAGATCACTGAAAAAATTTCCGCACAGGATATAATTTTTGTAGAAATCGAAAAAAGGAAAACAAGAATCGTTACCTGTAATAAGGAATATCATTCAGATCATCATATAAGTTTTTGGCGGGATAATTTAACAAGCACAATATTCATATCCCCTCATAAGAGCTATATAGTAAATTTCAATTATGTAACTGCATATGAAAGGGATTATGTAATTCTTGATGAACAATATAAGGTTAGTATTGCAAGAAATAAACAAGCAGATTTCTACCGAAAGTTTATGCGTTTTGTGGAGGGAAAATAATGTCCAGAGCTATAGTAATGATTATTGTCTACCTTTTTGAAATGCTGACCTCTTTTTGTTTTTTCTCAAGGATATATGAGAGAAAGAAAAGTATTACCACAACAATTTTAATTGGCTTATTACTTTTTATTCCAAGTTCTTTTGTTTTCAGTCTTTTTGAAAATGAAATCATAAATTTAGTAGTATTTTTTGTTATAAATTTTATTTATTCATCAATTTGCTTTGATATTTCATTAAAGAACTCTGCAATACAAAGTGTTATTCTTGATACTCTAATGTTTTCTACAGAAATAGTAACCATATTTCTCTTATCATTAATATTTAATATTCCAACAAATCAATATAAAAACGACCTTCATCAATTAATAATTGTTGTTTCAATATGCAAATTGTTATATTTTATATTATCACAGTTTTTGACATTTATAATTATAAAAACGGGTCATAAAAACAACAGCATAAAACAGTTTTTACCGCTCTTTATCTTTCCGATATTAACAATTGCTTCATGTACTGTCTTTTTATTTATAGCACTAAATACCGATGTGTCCGTATTATATAAAATAGCAACTACTATTATTTGTGTGCTATATATTTTTGCAAGTGTATTTATTTTCATTTATTATCAGACACTTGCCAACAAAGAAGCAAAAATTAATGAGCTGGAATCGGAAAAAAGATTATATAACTTAAACAGCACATACCTCAATATTCTTCAGCATCAAAATAATGAATTGCAAATGATGTTCCACGATACAAAACATCACTATATGGCATTAAATAATTTTGATAATATTGATGATGTAAAAGCCTATATTGCTAAGATATATCCTGAGCTAGAGGCAAAAAATATCATTAAAGTTTCCAATAATAAAATGCTTGATTTGATAATAAGCAAATATATAGTAGATTGTAAAAACAACAATATAAAATTTGATTACGAAGTAAAAACTGCAAATTTGGATTATATTGATGATGCAGAACTTTCTATACTTCTCAACAACATTCTTGATAATGCAGTTGAGGCAGCAAAAAACAGCTCAGAAAGATATATTGAATTTTCATTAAGACATATAAAAAATAATATGGATCTGTTAAGTGTTATAAACTCTTGTGATAGTCCTCCGAAGCATAACAACAGGCAATTAATCACAACAAAGTTTGATACAAATAATCATGGCTTCGGAACAAAGATAATCAAAAAACACGCAAAAAAGAATAATGGCAAATATGAATGGTTTTATGATGATACAGAGCACCGATTTCATTTAACTATTCTGTTTCAAAAAGATACAAAATCATGTACGGCATAATGCTGTGCCTGATTTTTTTGTCATTTTCATAGCATAGTTTTGCATTTTTATTGAATTTTTCTTTGTATTTTTATTAAAATCAAATTACCAATAACTATTAATAAAAAAGCAAGGAGAATTTAAATGAAGAAGCATTTGAAAAAATTTATTTCTGTTTTTCTTTCTGTAGTAATGGTAATAACAGTGATACCTGCTACAACCTATGCTATGGAAGAGTATGAAAACGATTATGAATTTTCTGCTGATGAAGTTTCGATTGAATATGAAATTGAAAGTAAGCGTACAGAGAATTCAAAAACCTATATGACAGACGATGGTGGATATTATCAGGTATCAGCCGCTGTTCCTATTCACAATAATGTTAATGGTCAATGGGAAGAAGTATCCGAAATTGATAATAACATTGAAACTATTGCGGATGCAGAAAATGCAATCAATGAGATTGCTGCATATTCGGTTTCAAATCCTACTGAAACAGGGTTTTATGAGAGCGAAACCTTAACTTTATTTTCTAATGGCATAGATGAAAATCCAATGCGTATTGCTGGTTCAAGCCAAACCGAAAATGGTATTAGAAGCTGCATATATGTCAAACCAAGTATTATTACTGATAAACAGGTTTTTATAAACAATGCAACATTAACAGTTAGCACAGGTAATGTTAATTCAAAAAACAATACCAATTATATAGAGGTTAGAAGATTAGAAAATGAACTAACACAGCCTGAAAATGCAGCATTGCCTGTATATAATGATGTAATTCTTGAAAAGCAGATAGCAACAAGCAACAATAATTATTGCAAATTAGACATTACTTCATATGCGCATTACAGTTCTTTAGGGTTATATGAAAATACCGGATTAGCACTTGAACCTCAATCAGCTAATACATCCATTGAAGTAGATTCAATTGTATTGGGTATTTATTATCGTGAAATCGGTGATGTTGATAAAACCATTGAATCTGAAACTGTAAATTTGGACAGAGCCGGAACATTATATGTTAATGATTACACTTGTTCTCCATTAATTGTCAGGAATGATTTAAGTGTATATGATGAACTTGCACAGGTAAATGTTCAGACAATAATCAATCCGGCAGCAATAGATAATAATTCTTCTGATGGTGTTAATACCCGTACAAATTATTACAGCATTCTTCAGTACGAAAATGGAGAGTATTATTGGAAAAACTGCGAAGGCGAATATGTATTTTTCACAAATGATAGCAATGGTAATATTTTCGTCGGTTCAAACAGTTCAGGTGATAAATATATCTTAACTTCTACCAATGACAGAACTGATTACGGAAGAATAAAAATTGAAAGTGAAAAGGATAATACAACATATTACTTTTCAAAAATTGGTTCAAATGGTTATGTTACAAAAATTGAATATATTTTCACAGAAGGTGAAGGTGAAAATCAAAAACAATATGTAAATAAAGTTGAGATAACCTACGATGGTGAAAGTATTTTATACATTACTGATGGCTCAAATAGAAAATACAAATACAATTATGAGAATAATTTATTAACTTCAATCAGTGTGTTTTATATTGCTAACGGCACAGAACAGCCTGCAAAAACGAATGGTACAGATATTGCTGTTCAGTATTCTTATGATGAAAACAACCGATTGAATAAAGTTACTTATCCTGACGGATACTATGTATCATATTCATATGATGAAAATGGAAGAATTATCAATGTTACTGCATATGAGAGTGATTCTTCAGACAATGCGGCAATAGATTTAACATTAAATTATCAAAATGGTACTGTTAAATCCAATGTTATTTCTAAGTACATTTTAAAAACAAATGACGTTGTTTCCAATGAAGTGGAAATCAATTCACCTATGGATAATATATATAATCGTGTTTTTTCGGATATATTAAATAAATCCGAAAAAATCATGCATTATGATCAGGATTCCAACCTTATTCATTATAAAGATTATAATGGTCAGGAATATTATTTGAATTATACAAATGGTGAATTACAGCATTTAATTTATGAGGATTCATCATCAAAAAATATAATTGCTAATGGCGATTTTGAGAATACCGGCTCTTGGACTATAAGCGAGGGCGGCGCTGCATCAATTACAAATAATGCACCTATAAAGGAAAACGGCAGCACAAACAATAGGGTTATGGCTTTCATGGCTAATAACAAGCCTGAAAATATCGTTACACAAGAAGTTAATGTTATTCCCACCAAATCTTATGTACTCTGCTGTTCCGCATATTGCAAACAAACACTTCCCTTCAAAACCGGTAATGCAATTGCAGATAATAACAGATATTTCTCTGTAAGAGTTTATGGTGCAGTCAGCGGAAAATTAGTTGGAGAAACATATTTTGACTACAATATTGCTAACAGTTGGCAGACATCAAAAATTGTAATAGATATTCCTGAAACAATTTCAAAAGTAAAAATTGAAATCAACAGTTTAAATATGCCCGGCGAGTGCTATTTTGATGATCTTTCAATGTATCTTGCAACACCTGATAATGCACCGCCTTTTGACGATAATTCGGAAATTCCTAATTACGAAATTGTCAGAAATGAATATGGTCAGATTACAGATATTATCAAAAAGAGAAGTAATGACAACAAAACTCTTGGTAAACACTATGAATATGATGAGAATACACATTATAAAACCTCAGTTGAAGAAGCCGGAAAAATAACCTATTATAATTATGATTGCGGCAGTGGTTTGCTTACATCAAAAGGTAAAAACACCGATCCTTCAAAAAACACACAGTATACTTACAGTGCAATAGGTGCTTTAACTTCTGTTCAGCAGGCAATAACTACTGCAGAAGGTACAACTGTCAATCAGACTGTTGAATACGCCTATGATGATAATGACAGAATTTCATCAATTTATCACAATGGCTGCCTGTATGAATATACATATAATCAAAACGGCAAAATTGAAAATGTAATCGTTAAGGAATCTGCTGAAGAAAATGCCAATATTGATTACTCCATGTCATATGAATATAAACTTGACAATGTTAACAAGGTGATTTTTGGTAATGGTGCAAGCATTAGATATATATATGATGGTGACAATATAACAAGAACTATTTATGATAATGGCAAATCGGGCGATGAAAATGAAACCTATATTTACTCATACAAATATAACAGTGACGGATCTGTTGCAGAGATGACGGATGAGGTTTCAAATACTGTTACAACCTATACAAGTAAAGGTTGTACTGTTAAAAGGAATGGTTCAACCATTTATTCTAATACCGGCAGCAAAATAAATCTATTTGGTACATCTTTTTCATATTCACAATCTTCAACTGAATCAAAAGATAAAACAACAACCACAGTAAAAGATTCATATACAGTTTCTCTTACAAAAGGACCTATTGTAAACGCTGAAACAGTTTTAGATACTTTTGACAGAACAATGAGTACATCAGTTGAAAACAAAGGTAATAATGACAAGAATACTCATTATAAACTGACATCAAGTACAGAATATGTTGATGGTCCTGATAATAGACAAACTAATTTAGTTTCGCATTATAGAACTGAACTGTCAAAGCGTTCAAATAAAATTCTTCCTGAAAAATATGAAAACACTCGTATATCAGCAGAATGGAGTTACAAATATGACGACGTGGGAAGAGTAACATCAATATTCAAAAAATCTACAAATAATATTGCTCTTGCTCCGACCAACAAAACCTCTTATGCGTACGATGAAGGGGATTTGGTTCGTTATTATCAGTATGATGAGGGTGGTCAGATTTCTTTGGAAGTTAATTTGGAGGATCTCACTGCAATAAGATATTATTTTAACGAAGGCGGAAATATTTCTAAAAAAACAAATTATACCAATATAAATAATTCAGATTATTCGTATAATTATAGTTCTAATACACTAATATTTACTCCAACAAAAAGCGGTTCAACAACGACTTTAGAATATAAGTCCAATGGAATGACAGACTATCTTACGAGCTATGATGGACGTACAATCACTTACGATAATGCAGGCAATCCGTTGGATTATGCAGGAAGCGGTATGGACTATTCCTCTATCAGAGGCACAATGACTTGGGATGGTGATTTATTAACGTCCTTCAGTGATGGGGGAAACCTTTATAAATATACATATGATGGTGACGGAAAAAGAACTTCAAAAACATATTATCAGAATAAACGAGATACAGTCCCGACATCAATTATAGAATACATTTGGGATGGTGACATTATCACCGGTTACAGAGCAAGGTTTTATGGTGATCCTCCTGAAGATGAAACACAAGGTTCAACAGAAAAAGTTCTTTATTACGATAAAACTGTAAAAGTTATCTATAACAACAATGATATTGTTGGTGTATGCGTTATTGCAAATGAAGGAGAACCTGCAGCTAATAATACTTCTATTAATATTAATGAAACTATAAAATATATGGATTGGGATCAATCGGCAAACTATACTTTTGTTAAGGATGGCCAAGGTAATATTACTGAAATTTATGATCCGAGTGAAAAAGTAATTATATCAATGTCATATGATGCATACGGAAATATGAAACCAAATTATATAGGCACTTTTGTACAGGATATAAAAAAGGAATTTGATGACGGTAAAACAGATAAATGGTGGATTGAATTAATCCGAGCATTCGCCTGTGCTCTGGTTATCGCAATGTATTTGAGTGGAATATTTGTTAGTGTTGAGCAAGGTTTTAAGGGTTACATTTACGATATTGAAACAGGATTATATTATGGTCAAAAGAGATATTACTCACCTGCATGGGGAAGATTTATAAATGCCAGTGATCCTATGACACTTACAGAAGATATGAGCAGCGTATATAATTCAAATCTCTTCAACTATTGCGGTAACGATCCTGTTAATAACATAACTAAGACAGGCTTCAATGCACCTGACCTTGTTATAAGTGATTCTTTTGTACCCCAATTAGTAAACAGTACTAATAATCTAATTAAAGAGAACCGATCAACTGCTAAATACTTTGGTGAAATATCAACAGGATTGGATACTCTCAGTCTTGGTTTAAGAACAACATTGGATGCTGATGCTAAATCATATTGGGATGAAACACTAAACAAACAAAAAGATGTGGTTGATAATGGATACGGATTTAATTACATTCAATCTGCTATTGATAAAAACACATCCTCTGTTACAAAATATTCTGTAGACGAAGTAAACACACCATATAAGGCTTCAGAATCTATTGATTAAAATTTATGATACAGATATGCCTTCGGGCATATTTGTATCGGGTAGAAGGTGGTAATAATATTATGAAAAAAATAATTGGTTTAATACTTACATTAACAATGTTTACATCTGTTATGTATCCTTGTCAGAGTGTATTAGCACAGGAAAAGAAATTGGACAGCATTCTTTCCATTGGACAGGAAATATCAGAAATGTGTGCTGAATATGATAGGGATTACATAGATAATACCAAATCATTAAGTAATGATGATAAAACCGTTTATACAAGATTGATTGTAAAAGCAGATGGTGCTATTGATGAATACGGTGCTATCGACAGTGTATATGGTTTCGGCTATGCCTTTTTACAGTATGCGGATAAAGAATCGGCAGAATATGCAAAAAAGCAGTATGAAAATTCAGGCTACACAGCAGATTATGACAGCGTTATTACCACTGCTTCTACCTCTATCAACACGGGAAGTAACCGGAGTGATGAATGGGCATACGAGGAAACGGATGCCGTTTCTGCGCTTGATTATTATAAATCAAAGGTTAAAGCTAACATTGATGTTGCGATATTAGACAGCGGCATAAACTATAACCACGAATTATTTAAAAACAGAGTTGTTCGCACAAAAGCAGATTTCAGCACAGATGCATCTGATGATGAAATGGATAAATACGGTCACGGAACAAGTGTTGCAGGTGCGATTGCTAAAAGCACACCAAATAATGTTAAGCTATCTTGCTACAAAATTCATAACAAAAATGGTGAAGGAACTTCAGCAACGGCTTTAGCAGCTTTTGAATATATCAAGCAGCTTTCAAACAAACCTGATATAATTAACTGTTCATTTGCAACTCGTTCAGGTCTTGGTACGGTAGTAAATGAACTGGTTGCTATGGGCGTAACTGTTGTTGCGGGTGCCGGAAATGAAGGCAAGGAAGTATATCAGTATCCTGCAATATTTGACAGTGTCATAACTGTTGCTGCAACAAATCAATATGGCAATGCACGAAGTTCTTCAAACTATGGTGCCTGTGTTGATATTTCCGCACCGGGTGAATCTGTATACACAGCAAATATGAGCAGTAACACTGCATATGAACTTGCAAGCGGTACATCACTCGCCACACCTCTTGTATCTGCGGCTGCCGCTTATGTTCTTATGGAACATAAAAACTATACACCCGAACAGGTAAAGCAGGAGCTTATTGCAACCGCAACACCGTTCAAAAAAAGTTCCTGCTATTATGACCGTTACGGTGCAGGAATCATTAATTTTTCTAACATAATACAAGGTACAAGATGCAAGGATGTTACAGCTAATTATACAAGCGGAGCGTACCGTAATAATATAAGCGTTGAATTAAAATGTGCAAATACCCTTGTTGATATTTATTATACAACTGACGGTACTTTGCCTACAGAAACAAACGGTACAAAATATACTGCACCTATTGATATTACGGCTTCTACAAGAATCATTGCAGCAGCCTTTGCAAGAGCAGGCACTCCAATGCACAGCAAATTTACTTATCTTGATTATTACATCTTACAAGAAGATGAAAGCGAATTTGTAATTGACAGAGATGGCATTATAAAAGCATATCTCGGTAATGAAATGGATGTGGTTGTTCCTGACGTAGTAAACGGAATTGTGCCAGCACAAATCGGTCCGCAAGTATTCAACAACAGCAATATTGAAAGTATCATTTTACCTGATACAATTACAACCATCGGTGATGACGCTTTCAGTAATACAAATCTGAAATCAGTAACTGCAAATGGTATCGAGAATTTAAATGAACGCTGTTTCTATGGCTGTAGTAAACTCGCTGATATTGATTTATCAAAGGTAAGATATATCAGCAGTGAGGCTCTATTCGGTTGTGAATTACTGAATCAGGATTTAGAACTTTCCGAACTTCAAACAATTGCTGATAATGGACTCGCAGGAACATATTTCAAAAACATAAAGCTTCCGAACTGTACAAAAGCAGGTGCAAATGCTTTTGACGGATGTGCTGCACAGGATATTGTTTTGAACAATGTAACTACTATCGGCAGCAAGGCTTTTTATAACTGTAAAAATCTTGAGAATCTTTATGTTCCAAAAGCAACAGAATTAGGTGCATTCTTTGAAGGCTGCACCAATTTAAAAATGATTTTTGCACCTATGGCAGAAAGTTTCAGTACGGCTATTCCAAGTAATGCATCCGTATATTGCAGTGACAGACTTATGAATGTATCCTTTCCAAAAGATTATTCTGCTTATAAATGTACCTTCATAAGTCCTCTCTATACACCGGGACTTGCCATTGCCGACGGAAATGGCTATGCAAATGCATATACTCATATCAACAGTGACAAAATCGCTCAAAGCAAAGGCGGACAAATACGCACACGAGATAACGGTTTGCGTTTTGGATTTTCATTTGATGAAAATACCATTGATTTTGATTTCAAAAAATACGCTGAAAATATTGATTATGGTTTTGTTTATACATTTGAATCGATAGATACAAATAAGTACGATATTAATGATTATTTAAGAGAAAACAACCGCAAGGTATATGTGAAATCTGCTGCTAAAAGAAATGTTGATGGTTCAGTATCAACCTACAATGCTGTATTTACAGGAATCCACGGTAACTATATTTATAATGATATATCAGCAAGAGCCTATGTCTGCATAGACGGAATGTATTTCTATTCTCCTGTTGTAACAAGAAGTTTCCAATTTGTTGCAGAAAAAATCATTGCTGACGATGCGATAGATCAGAAAACAAAAGACGAAGTGAAGAATTTATTAGAAAGGGCAGCTTAATAATGAAAGAAACCTACTTAAAACCAATTACTGAAGTCAAAGAATTTGAAACAACCGATGTCATAACTACCAGTGGTATAGGACTTACACCATCTGGCTGGATAGATAAATGGTATTAATTTAGGAGGTGAAAAAATGAAAGAGTTATATTCAAAGCCGCAAATGGATATTGAGGAATTTAAAACTATTGATGTAATCACAACAAGCGATAATGAGCCTGATACTGACATCCCTGTACCATGGGCATAATTATGAAAAAGCAATTACTTATTATTTCAGTAATAGTTATAATTGTCAGCATTTTTGTTTCCTGTTCTGCAAACAGCGGTAGTGAAAATGTTTCAACTACCGCTGTTACGGACAGTAATGGAACGACTTATTATTATGAGCCTGTTACTGACGATAAAGGCAGCGTATCAACAACAGAAAAACATCAAGGTGTATTTGCTGAAATTGAAACACAACCAAATGGTAAAACAGTAACTAAAAAAGGCGGTACATATGTTACTAACGAGCATACAACTGTTCTGCCAATTGATAGTGTAACAAATAATACAAGCAGCACAACTAAATCTGCAACAGAAAAATCATCAACAGATGATAGTTCTAATGCTGACAATGATATTGAGTTTGAGCCTGAAGAAACAACATCAGAGAAAAAACCTAATACTACTACAACTACTACACAAAAACAAACAACAACTACCACAACGGAAGCTACCACAAAAAAAGAAATCCCGCCTGCAACAGATAAAGAAGGTTGGATTACAAAGTGGTATTAAAAAATATTAGAAAAGAGAAGAGTTTTGAAAAAAGTATTATTAATTATTATGTGTGTCATTATTTCATTTACATTCGTTTCCTGTAGTAATGATACATCTTCACCAAAAGAAGCATCCTCTCGAAATAAGAATGAAATTGTAACCGATGATAATTCAGACATATCTGAAAGCTCTAATACAGATGAAGAAAAAAACATTGAAAAGTTATATGTTGACTATAATGGTTTTAAAATGGATATTGACTTTGAAGAAAATGATATAACCGAATTGTTAGATGCAGAAAAGAAAGCAACTGTTCCTGATGTTAAAATGAAAATGGTTTTTGCTGATGTTATAGCGGTATATAATGACAGTACTGAAGATATTTTCGGAACTATTTGTGTCGGAGAAGATGATTGCTATTATCTTCAATTCGCTAATAGCAAAGTCGAGGGTGCAGCATTCAAAATGTCTGATTCATTATTCTCAAATGAATTATTTTAATTATCGGATTTAATATTAGCTGCTCTTTTTGTTGTAAATCTTAAATTGGACAAGGAGTTTATAAATGAAAATTAAAAAGTTAACATCTTTTTTACTCACATTGTTGATTGTTTTATCACTTACAAATATCAGTGCTTTTGCAAGTGAACCTATATATGCAGAAGAAGATATACAGGCTCTTAAGAATATTTATAATTACAGTAATAACTGTGATTATTTAGAATGGAATTTTGAAGAACCTGAATCTATATATGAAGTTATATGGGATGAAATGGAAGATGGCAAATTACATATATCATCTATATCTTTATCTAATTTGGAAGTCAGCGGAACAGTTGATTTAATGGACTGTATTTATCTTGATTCAGTTTCCTTTTCAAATTCTAATATTGAAAATGTAGTCCTTCCTAATAGTATAAAATTGCTTAACAGTACATCTTTCAGTAATTGTTCATCGTTAATATTTGTTGAACTGACCTCTGATGAAATAACTATTGGAAGAAACGCATTTTCAGGATGTGTTAATCTAAGAACCCTTTTAAATACGGATTCTATAACTGCTATAGGACCTAATGCATTTAATAAGTGTTCAAAAGTAATGTTTTATGGAGATACCAAATCCAATTACGCATATGAATATGCAAAAGAAAACAGAATTAACTTTTCAACAAATAAAACTGTAACTGCTTATTGCTATGTTGGAATTATGCTAAATAAAGATAACGACACTGTTGATTTGACAAATGGTGGTATCCCATATCATACAGGATATCTTGAAAATGAATATGGTACTTTCTATGCAGATTCAGAAGGATTAATTGAATTTGATGTTGATTTGGGAAGCAGACAAAATGTTGTTATAGATGGCAAAACAGCTATAACAAGAAATGCATCGTTTATTATTCCATATAAAAATTATGAAATTAATTCTAAATCAAATGCGATAGGAATAATTGTATTTGACTATATCAATGATGAATATGTTAACGGAAAGGATTATGCTTACTTAACTAAATATACAATTGGTTCAGATGCTGATGAAAATTATTGCTATGATTTAAATGATGATGGATTAATATCAGATTATGAACAGAACATTATTGCTAAATTCTTTTCAACAAGTGCAGGCTCGTTATATGAACTGTATGTTTCTTGGAAATAAAAAGTGAGTGATAAAAATAAATATTCGTATTGATAAAAATATCCTTAATAAATTTCTAAATGATGATATAGAAACAGAATTAAGGCAAACTATTCATAATGAATTATCAAAATCACAAGCAGAAATAAATTGTTCTAAAATAAAAGATTGCAAGGATGCAATTATTCTATTGAAAGATGAAAATAGTACCAAATGAACATAATATTTTTGCATTTAAAATGTTAATTAATCATATGCCAGCCTAAATCGGCTGGCATATTTTTATACAAGATTTTTATTATTTTCCCAACCCCAACAAAAACCTTTATATATTTTAATCCAATCCTCGATAGGCTCTATTTTAATATAGCCTATATTATGTGCTACCATACCATTGCCGATATAGATACCAACATGTCCGTATTGGCTTGATGAATAGCCATATACAGTTGCACCAACTTGTATCTTGCTAAAATCTGTTGAAACTGCCCACATATCAGCAGCACACAAAGCACAGTGAGCAGATCCTCTTGAGCCTGTGACAGCTTGGTACACATCAGCTACCCACGCTTGACAGTAACCTGACTTTGCCGAAATACCATAACTTGATGAATTAGTGGCAACTGCAACGATTTTTCTCTGCGTATCGTTTACTGTTTCATCACCGAAATCTAATGAGCCTATATCAATACTGCCTGTGCCACTACCTGAATTAAATATGATTGATGACCATAGCTTATCGTTGCTCTCATTCATCAGTTCTGCAAGATATGATTTTTGCTTTTCGTTAAAAGAATAAGTTTCTGCCATTTCATCAGCAGTTTTGCTACTGATTGAAATAGTCAAAACCTTTACTGATATTTCATCAGTGGTAATAACCTCATTGCCATATTCATCGGTGGTGGTAGTTTCCTTTGTTTCAGTTTTCGTTTCAACCTTAGAATCAATACTGTTCATATCCCAAAAGATATTGGATAGTATAGATTTTTTGTTAACATCAACCGTTGCAATCTCCATAGGGTTATCAGGATCAGTAGTAACCTTAACAGCATAGATTGATAAAATATCTTTCCAATTCGCTTTGTTACCGCTAATCTCAACGCTGTCATAACTTCCTGAAGATTTGAGTTCATCAATCTTATTGTCATAGTCAGCATTGATTTCCTGAATAACTGTTGATATATTCATACCGCTATCAGATGTTTCAGTTGAAAAGAATATACCGTAAAATGACGCTGCCACAGCACCTACAAGGCACAATACAATAATAACAATAACAGAAATCCAACCGCCTGCAATTATGGCAGATACAAGGCTTTTAGCAGCTTTAATCGCACCCTTGATTGCCTTAATGAATACCTTAAAAGCATTCTTTGCAAGTTTAGCAGCCTCTTTTGCAGTTTCTTTCATATACTGTGCTGTTTTTCTTGCTCTCTCTGCATTTTTGCTTACCGAAAGACGATTAACTGCAACATTATTCTGTGGTACATTCACAGTCTTAACACCTTTAGAGAATGTATCGTTAGCAGTCTTGATTGTCTTGCCTTTGTTTTTGGGTGCAGAATTATTACCCATACGAATATCATTACTTGCAGTTTTAGGAGCATTTTTAACTGCCTGTTCAGCTTGCTTTTTAGTTTCATTTTCAGCAGTCTTGATAACAGTATGATTCGTCTGTTCTACTGATTTGGCTTTAGCCTTTCTTTCTGCTCTGCGTGCCTTTATATCCTCAAGAGTAACCTTTGCATCTTCAATATTCTTTTTCGTTTGGGCAACACTTTTTTTACCTTCCTTATTAAAATAATAGGTTGCATCTGTCGTTGCCGAATGTGCTGTATCCTGAAATCTCTGAGCGGCATATTGTTCAGGAGTATCAGCATTTGTATTTATAGCCTTACCAATATCATCTTTAGTTTTTATGCCTGCATCCTTTACCTTTTCAGTAATAATGCCGACAGTTTCAATAGTCTTGATTGTCTGCTTTGCCTTTGTTTTAATATCGGTTTTAGCCATTATGATACCTCCTTCAAAATATTTTTTAATGCAGTATAAAATTCCTTATTATGAATGCTCTTACCTTGAGTCTGCCAATCCTCCTCAAAATCAAAGCGAACATTTAAAGCCTGAACGGAGTATCCGGGCTTAAATGTTCGCCAAGTATTTTTGTCCCAAAATTCAAGTTGTTGCCAAAGTTCAGGAAAATGCTTTCGTAATTTTCTCAGTTCATCAAGGCTTTGTAACGGACAACACCAACAGGATACTCGATGAAAAATCTCATATAGTCCGCTCCAAGTAAAACCTCGCTCATAGCAATATGCAAGGCAATCCTTTTCAGTCATATTCCATTCAACTAAAGGATAGCAAGCGTCTTTAACTCTGTGCGGCTCATCGGCAGCAATGCCGATATATTCAATAATTTCATAGTCTTTCTTTAAGTCCTTAAAATAAGCATCTAATACTCGCTTTTTGAGCATAGCCGTACACCAACGATTTCTCGGACCTCCCCAACTCATTCCGTCATACTTTTCTAATTCAGGATTTTTGCGTTTTGGATGATATATAAAAAAGTAATATTCAAAATCGTGTTCGGGCTTGAGTCTGATAATCGGTCTGCCGATATATTTCTCTAACTTGTCAATGTGTTCATACATTTGCGGAAACTCTAAACCTGTGTCACAGAAAATGATATAGTCAATAGGGCACTTTTCTTCAATCAATCTTAATAACATAGCAGTAGAATCCTTACCGCCTGATAAAGATACAACATACTTTTTAGGTTTCATAGGCTGTCACTCCAACCTGTTTTGCCACAACAACAAATCTGCCATTGTTCTGTGAGTATTCACAAGTAGATAGAGTTATCAGCTTATCGCCGTACTCTGTATTTACTCCTGTGTCATAAAAAGAAAGTGCCTTGCATTTTTCAATGTAGACACTAAAATCTTCCTCTGTATTTGCATTGACAAAGCTGTAATAGTCAAAGCCATTGCTTGTATAAACAACTGTCTTAAAGGCACAGACAACCGCATAAGTTCGCTGTTCTGTTAAAGTATCGAACTGAATGTTTCTGTGGGCATTGTAAAAATCTTTGCTCTTGTATTTTGTTAATTCATTGAACATAGATTTATTTTTCATATTATGCCCATAGACAATAATATTGTCCGATGATAAAGAGCAGTTCTCTTGTATATAAGGAACGCCAAAACGAGAATATTCCTTGTTGAAATTATGATTGAGATAAAAGTTCGGAATGTTCTTTGACTGCATAACAGGGTAATCAATAACAGTATCCTCAATTTTTATCCAACCGATAAAATCATTATTTTGTGCATACAAATCAGCGTACTTGTTATCAGAGCATTGCCCGCTGTCCTCGACGGCCTGCGCAATGCTCTCAAATTTATCCATTTGCTCTTTATCCTGCACACTTTCCGTTACAAGAAAATAGGTGCTGACTGCGAAAATCGCAGTCAACACCAAAATCATAACAATACATATTTTGTTTTTCATTTGGATTTTCCTTTCGATAAACTAAAACCGTGAGGGCAGTTATACTGCCTCTCCCGGTTTAGTTGTCATAAGTTTATACAATTCCGTATTTTTAGGGAATTTGTTTACATAAGGCACAAGGCTTGAGCCTATTTTCATAAGTCCGTGACCTGCGTCAACATTGGTGTAGAAATCTGTTTGATTATCAGAGATGTTAAGCAGCTTTGCAAGTTTTTCCTTATCCTGTCCGCTCTGATTCAGCATAACAACAAATTCCGAATTTGATAACATGGTGCTTGCCGTATGGCTCTGGAGCATATCCCCGACATTCTGTGTAATGCCTGTTGCAAAAGCACCGTACTTTCTTACTCGTTTCCATACTCGGTATAAAAAATCGGCAGTATATTTCTGTGCAAACAAGAGGTAAATTTCATCAATGAAGATATAGGTTGTTCTGCCTTTTCTTCTGTTTGATGTGATTCTGTTGAGAATATTATCAAGAACAACAAGCATTCCCACAGGCAAAAGCTGACTGCCTAAATCAAGAATATCATAGCAAACAAGTCTGTCATTTGTATCAACATTGGTAGGCTTTGCAAAAGTATCAAGTGAGCCATCAGAGAACAGTTCGATAGCAAGTGCAAGCTCCTGTGCCTCAACCTCATTCTGTCTTAACAGTTCCTCTCTGAAATCCTGTAAGGTAGGCGGTGCGATTTTGTACCCACTCTTGATATATTCGTCATAGACATTTCTGCAACAACGGTCAATGATTGATTTATCTTTAGCATCAACAGTTTCGCCGATAAGCTGTTCACAAAGCGACATAATAAATTCTGCTTTTGTTGCAATCGGGTTTTTATCATCTTCATAGTTTGCGTTCATATCCATTGCATTGATATGATTTTCCGAATTGGCGGAAATGTTGATAACCTCGCCGCCCAATGCAGAAACAATGGGATTGTACTCTCGTTCAGGATCAATCACCAAAATATCTGCATTTTCATCAGACAGGAATATTGATGCAATATCCTCCTTAACAAAGAATGATTTACCGCCGCCTGATACACCGAGTACAATGCAGTTACCATTGAGCAGTTTGTTTCGATTTATAAAAATCATATTGTTGCTGATAGCATTTTGTCCGTAGTAAGTGCCGTGTTTATGCTGCATTTCCTGTGCATTGAAAGGCATAAACGCTGCAAGGGATTCTGTTGTAAGCGTTCTGAAGCAGTTAATCTTTCTTGTACCGAATGGCAAAACTGTATTCAGTCCGTCAAGCTGCTGATAACGAAGTGTTGCAAACTGATTTGTACTGCTGTCTGCTACCTTTGCAAAAACAGTTTCGGTCAAATTATCAAGCTCCTGCTTTGTATCGGCAGTAATAACCATTGTAATTAAGGTTTCATATATCCTTTGGTCACGGTTACGCATATCGTTCTTGATTTCAAGAATTTCGCTCTCACGCTGTTCAAGATCGTAATTTGTAGCACCGTAGTTATTGTTCTGTACCTGCTTACGATTGAAATTTGCCTTATCAGTCTGAATACCGAGTAGCACCTTGTCAACCTCTTTTGTAGCTTCGCCCGTGGGTATCGGTATGAAATCAATAGAAAGCATAAGGTTTCTGTTGATAGAGGTTAAATCCGATACTGTGTTATCATCAACAAAAGTACCGTAGTTTCGTAAAAAAATCACTCTGCAATACTCGTCGTTGATTTTCATACAATCACTTTCAAAGTCCATTGAATCAGGACAGATATAGTCACGAATATCACAGCCGTTATTCATAAGCTGCTCATAATCAAGATTATAGTTCTGCTCATTTCCGTCACGATAGAAATTGTGGAATATTCTCAGCTTATCATCAGCAGTCAAAGGCACACATTTACTGCCTATTCTTGAAAGCCTTGCCGACAAGTCATTACCGATACGGTTAAAAAATGCTCTTGCATCATCAACTGTTTTCTTATTGACGGTAACAGTAAAATATTTATCCTGAACAATACAGTTTGATGAATTTGCTTTATCAAGGAGCATTTCGTTATATTCCTTACGGTATTTATCAAGACCATCATATCTGTACGGAATAAGGATTGACTTTTCAAATTCTGCTTTGTCAAGCCTGTGATTGTTGATAGTGAGCTTAATTGTAACGCCTGCACCAAAGGAATTGATAACAGACCAATACCCCTGCATAAGTTCCTTCTTTTCCTCATCACTTGCAATGTGATAGTTAATATCAGAGAACTTGAATGTTTTTGAATAGTTGTTATTATTCAAAAGAAAAATGCCGTCTTTATAGACGGCTTTGATAGGTATAACATCCTGAACGGATTTAGGTATCACAAATTTTTCCTGTTCTCTTTTTATCATTTGTTTAAGCGTTTTCATTTGCCTTGTAAATCTCCTTTTCCTTTTGTTTGATTAGTTCCTTACTTTGCTTGCACAAATCGCTTTCAGCCTTAAATACAAGCCTTTTAGGTGTTAAAAATTCTGATTTGATAAATGCCCACACAAACTGCTCGGCTGTCATTCCGTTATATGTTACAAAGCCGAGTGCAGCAAAGGGAGCAGCAAGAATAATACAGAGCCACGATAATGTTTCCAAGCTCAAATACGGTTTGAGCAGAAAGTATGAGCCGACTGCTGCCCCGACTGCAAGGGCAGAAAAAATGAGCTGACGCATATTCAGCCCAAAATATATTTTTTCGCTGTAATCACGAAATTCTTTATTTATTTGAATATCCAAAATAGTCCCTCCTTAAAATTATATTTTAATTTTTGATTTCGACAATAACATTCACGGGTTAATGTTATAATTCTGTTTGAAGTTTAAAATGGGTGATTATAATGATAAAAAACAATTTAAAAAGTATAAGAATGCAAGAATACATGCAAAACAAAAGAGAATTTGCAAAAACCATAGGAATTGCTGAACAGCAATATTTACGCTATGAAAATGCTGTTACCTTTCCTTCTCTTGAAATTTCATTAAAAATATCAAATAAATTGAATAAAACTGTTAATGAAATTTGGTATATAGAAAATGAAGAGAATGATTAGTCAGGCATTTTTTAAATAAAAATAATTTTATTTTTTAATTAGTTTAGGAAATAAAATTATGGGTCAAGCATATATTAATACTGTAAGATATTTTATATAAAATCGGAGGTATTATATATGCTTGATTTTTTGTTATCATTATTGAAATTAATTGAAGAATCCATTTCTAAAAACAACGAATATTCAGATTTCAAGTTGAGTGAATGGATAAATAGAATCCTATATAATCTAACTAAAACAGCAAAACATCTTTTATCATTCCTATTTCATCTGCTTTTACTTATACTTTTATATAGATTTATTGAATATATTTTTTATCTTGATATGTCGAATCATTACATACCCATCATTTCATGAACGATGCGGTCTGACATTTTTACTGTTCCAACAAGAACAAGCATATTAAATACAAGCTCGCCGATGTACTTCCATACCATTGTTACGGCGGCTGCATTTGTATCAACTTCGGGCGGTGATGATACGTAAAGAGAGAAAATTATACAAGCAAGTATAATTACTGCACCCTCAAGCAATACACCGCAATATGCTTTTATAAATGACCTGCCTACATTCTGCGTAGGCTCGCCTGCAAAGGTTGATAACGGTATCGGTGCAAGTGCAGTGAACATATATAACTTAAAAAATCTTCCATACACGGTTAGTATCAATATAAATGATAAAACCGTTACAAACAGACTGCCTATCAAGGTTACTGCCCATAACGGAATACTCTCAAAAAAGCCACAATTTTCAATAGCCGATACCATTTCATCAGGTAAGGTCATATCTGAATTAGAGCCAAGTCCTGAACTGTCCATTATCGTTGAAATAACGCCTTGTACGATTTCAAACAGAGCAAGCATAAGCTCCATACCATAAGTTACCAATGCTTTTGCAATAGCAAAACGCACAAACAGTTTTAAAGCGTGTTCAGGCTTTTTAACCTCGACAAATGACGAACAGGTCTTTACCATTCCTATTACAAAGAAAAGGACAAGAAGGGCAAGACCGATTGCCTGAATAGCACCGTTAATATTGACGATTACATTCCATATACCGCCGCCTTTAAAATCTTGCGGTGATTGTGTAAGCAAAGTCCATATTTCAGCGAGCTTTTCATTCCAAGTGTCAAGTGCATTTTCAAGGTGTTGTACTACCCAATTATCTGACATTGAGTCATCTCCTTTCATATAATTTCTTTAATGCAATATTCAGTTGAAATAGTAATTTTAATACTATTTTAATTACTGATTATCGCTCTTTTTCGTTTATTATTCTTTCTGTTTTTACCATATATTTTTTATATTCTGATATGGTATATATTATATCATCTATATGAGAATAATCTTTTTCAAGCCATTCATCATATATATCGTTCAAAAGATTAGATGATTTTAGCATAGCTCTTGCTGCTGATGGAGAATAATCTAATTTTGAAAGGCAGTCAGCAATTACTATTTTAGTTGCAATTTCGTTTGCTTTATCATAAATATCATTTTTACTTTTTTTTAGTGTTTCTTCACTAAAATCAGCAAGTTCACTTTGCACTTTGTCTATAAGTTTTTGATTAAGTGATTGCTTATAAATCTGATAGTTCAATTAAAATCCTCCTTGAAAAATTAATTACTTATAATTATTTCACTTAAATTAAGGTGTAAGCTGTATATCACATTCAACCTCATTACCCCAACAATCCCACCCATCTGTTTTATTTCTTGCAAATAATTCAATGCGTGGTAAATCTCCCACAAGCTCAACAATTCTATCTTTTGTTTCATCAGGTTTTTTACTATGCTGCTGAATATGCGACATAATAACTTGATGAACTTTTGCAGATTGCCTTTTAGGATGTCCTTTTGTAGCAAGGATACATAACTCTGCATTGGCTCTCGTCCAATGCCCCATACCCCAAAACAGTTTATCAGATTTTTTGTTCAGTTTTATCCATACAAACGCAATAGTTTTATATTGAAATCCCCAAGATTCCAATACAGAAAAACTATCTTTGAGCAAAGGCATTGTAGTCCACATAAATAAAGCACAATCTTTATCTGCTAAATTATTTATCGGCAGATTTTGTATATCTTCAAGGCTCATTGTAGGGTAATGATTTTCTGCTGAACGATCTAAACCTTTTTTAGAATACACCTTGTACTGCCACGGTGGGTCGCAAAGAATTATTTTGTATTTTTTATTTTCTGATATATTTATCAGCTCCTTTCAAAGTCTTATTTGTATATATATGAAAAGTCCCAAACGGTGTCGACTCGCCGTTTGGGACTATGTATTTTCTTAACTTTAAAAGAATTATAAATTTTTCGTTACATTTTCTACTTTCAGATACTTATATATTAGAGAGTGCAAAAAACATACATTTTTGTCGAAAATGTGTGCAGTTTTGTATTTTCTATTGACATTATAACTTTATTACTATCAACTATAGTTAAAAAGATAAAAGGATGTGTAACCAATGAATATGTGTACAACTTTAGATAGTGATATATTATCTGCAATTACTTCCGTATTTGCAGTTTTAGTTAGTGTTATTTCTCTCGTTTTTTCTATTGTTTTCAGCAGATTACAAGTTAAACATAACAAAAACAGTGTCAGACCTATTTCTGCAATAAAAATTGCAGATTATGAAAACAAAATTTCTGTAGGAATAGCAAATGTCGGAACAGGACCATTAACAATAACAAAATTTGTCGCTGAAAGAAATGGGAAACAGTATAAAGATTTAATATCAATGATGCCGCATATAAACCAAAATTGGACAACATTCATGGAATCCATTGAAAATTGTACAATTCCGGTTGGTGGTAAAATTACATTAATTGAACTAAATCCTCACAGTGAAGAAATAAAAAGAAAAGTTAGAACAAATTTATCGAAAATAACAATACATTTAGAATACACTGATATTTATTCTACAAAATTTAAAGACGAAAGAAAGCTTGAATTTTTTGGGCGACATAATTATAAATCTGAAACCATTCATCTTTGATTTCTTAAATAAAACTACTTTAACCGTAAAAAAGGAAGGATATAATGAAATTATTATATTTATTCAAGTTAAAAGAAAGATTTAAAAAGGAATTTTATAAACAATTAAAAAATTCTTGGGATATTGATGAAAAAGAAACAAAGAGTATATCGGATAAGCATAATTTATTTTTCAAACCATATTCCGAAGAACACTTTAATATTTTATATGAATTAGTAGAAGATAAATTATCAAAAATGAGTCTTGAAAAACAAATAATATATTTAGAATTTAGAAAAAAGCATTTTGAAGTTTTGGGAGATAACAGAGGATTTGAATTTGTACTCTCATTTTTCTTTGGAAGTTCATTTACAGGAATTATAAATTATTTTGCAGATGATAAAATAAATAATATATTATTTATGGCAGTATTTATAATTCTTATTTTTATATATTTTGAAACACTGATATCTCCCAAAATAATCTTTAATAGAAAACTCATTTCTGCAATTGAAAAAAATATAATTAATCAGAAATAATTAAAATAATTATAAATTGCGGCGGACTTTTCAGTCCGCCAGTTTAACTTAACCTATAATCAAATCAAGTATTTCTTTTGCAAAGGTAATGACTACACCACCCGCCAAAGTCAGAAAGCCGTTAGCTCTCTGTGACGGATCGTGAGCTTGGAAAGATAAACCAATCTGCACTACACCCCAACCGAGAATTATCATACCTACGGCACGAATAATTCCGAAAATTAAGATTGAAAGATTATTGATTACTGCAAGAGGATCACCGTTTGCAGCGTAAGCTGTCATTGCAAAATAAACGCAGAATAGTACTGTTAAACATACAGCAAGTATTCTGCTTAATTTTTTACCCCTTCTGTTTTTTAAATGGGATTTCTTTTTATTCAGTTTTGTCATTTTAAATTTGTCTCCTTTTCTAATTCTTTTTCAAGTTCTGTTTCTGTTATCAACTCATAGTTATAATCAGGAACATCAATTTTTTCAATATCCTTAAGTGAAATATTGAGTATTTCAATATCTGCAACATCTCTGTTGACTTCATTGTGAATATAGGGATTTGCTCCTCCGTCTTCGGTAAGACTGAATTTAGGGTGTTTGAATATATCATACTTAAAATCTAAAATCGGTCTTTCGCCACGAATGAACAAAATCGCATATTGATTATCAAGTATACGCACCTCATCAGGTGTCATAAGCTCTCTGCCTGCATTTTGGTAATTGGTAGAATAACTGCCGTTTCGACCTCTGCTTTTGCCGTAGGTGTTTGTGTCGATTGTTTCTTTACCAAGCAATTCGGACACATATTTGTGTGTACTCTGTTCGTTGCCGCCAAGATAAAGAAATTCATCACAGTTACCGACAATGCTTTCCCATTGCTTTTCAAACAATGCTTTGAGCTGTGCCATATTTTGTATGATGATTGATACGGATACACCCCTTGACCTCATTACTGCAAGAATCTTATCGAAATCGTCAGGTAACGATACATTCGCAAACTCATCCATAAGGAAATGAACAGGCACAGGGAGTGAGCCTTTGTGAATATGGTCGGCTGAGTAGAATAACTGCTGAAATAATTGCGTGTAGAGTATCGATATAAGAAAGTTAAAACTTGTATCGTTATCAGGAATTACAGCAAATATAACCGTCTTTTCTTCTCCGAGCCTTGTCAATTCAAGTTCATCAGTCTGCGTGAGTGACGCAAGACTTTCAAGATTGAATTTCTCAAGCCTTGATATAAGCGTGATTTGAATTGATTTCAAGGTTTTTGCCGAGCCTGAACGATACGAATGATAATACTTTACTGCAATGTGTTCGGGATTTTTGCGTTCAAGTTCATAGAAAAGCATATCAAGTGGACTGTATGACATTTCCTCCTCGTCATCAATCGCACCTGCTCTAATCATTTCCATAACCATTGCAAAGTTCTGTTCTTCTTCAGGAGCTTCATAATAAAGATAAAATATGAGTGCAAGTAAAAGCATTTGTGCCGCATTGTCCCAAAACGGATCGTTGTTAGTAGAATCCTTTGGAGTTGTACTCTTGAAAAGATTTGTAACAAGCCTTTGTATATCGTTATCGTTCTGAATATATACAAATGGGTTGTAGCAATCACTATGCTCCATATCAACTAAATCTAATACTCTGACTCTGTATCCTTCGTCTTTGAGCATTGAGCCGCAATTACGCAAAATCTCTCCTTTAGGATCAAGCACAACAAACGAGCAGTTACATTGCATCAAATTAGGCTTTGCATAGAAAAATGTTTTACCTGCGCCACTACCACCTGTGACTAAAGTATTAAGATTTCGTCTATGCTTTTTAGCGTTCAGACCGATGCTGACATTCTGTGTCATAATCTTGTTATTGTTCTCAGGCTTTTGGTGGTATTTCTTATTTATCTTAAATTTGTTGCCCCATTTAGCCGAGCCGTTTTCTTCGCCCCGTCTGTAATTTCTCATACTTGAAATAGCTGCACCGACAGCAATCCCATAGATTAAAAGCAAAATGAGGACAGTTTTTAAGCTGTCCTCACATAACTTTATATCAAAAGGTTTATCTGTCCACCTTGCAAGTGCAGGGACTATTTCAACAAGTCCTCCATTTACCGACGGAGCAATATATAAGCCAATCCATATTACAGGAATAATGCCAAGCAGAGATAAGATAATAATTGCCTGTTTATTATTCCTATCTTGCATCGGCACAGCTCCTTTCAAGCACCTTGAATTTCTTTGTGGGAGCATTGCCGACCTTTACAATAAGCTCATCAACTGCATCAGTAGATTTCCTCTGCTTAATCAAATCAGTCCTTTTGTCATTCAAGACACGAAGTAATACGCCTTGCTCATATTCGTCAACAGAAAGATAAAAGCGTTCTTCTTTCATTAGAAAACCTCCGTATTATCTTGCAGGCTCTTTGTTTGCCTTTTCCTTATCCTTTTGCATCTGCACATAAAGATTTTTACTGACAGCATAAAGTCCGTCATTTGCCATAGCAAGATTTGTACGAACATCTTTATTCTCAAGTCCTGACCATTTCTTTGTGACATTGGTGACATTCATATCAGAATTATCAATGCCGTATTTCTGACAGAGCATATATGCTGAACATACGGCAGAGGGCAAACATTCCTCTCTGTTGTACTCGTCACAGCCGTTGGCAATTTCAGCAAGTGCGAGTTCTCTTGAAATATCCTTGAACAGAGAAATACTGTCAGAATTTTTCTTGACTAAAAGTTTATTGTTGTCATAGTCAAAAAAGGCTGTGGAGTTGTCAATCGGCAATTCATCAACAGCAGCTTTTTCAACAGGTGATGATTTCATCAAAGCCATTGCAAGCCCCCTCGGATTTAATTCAGTTTTCTGTGATGGCTGCGGTTCTGCATTGGTCTGTGAAATATCATAGATATAATCAACATTGTATGATGTTCTCTGATTACCCTCATTGTCAATATAATCAGACGGTTTGAGAATATGGATTGCTTCATCTTCACCGACCTGAACATCAACACCGAGTTCTTTCCATACCCCTTTTGGTTTAAGCTGTTTTGCATCAGGACAGCGTGACATAATAAGAATAGCATTAGATGCTGAATACATTTCCATATGCGACTGAAAATTCAGATAGTTTACAAAGCTCTCATCATCTATCATCATCTCACTGATACTGTTGTCAATGGTTTCATAAGCAGCCTCTTTCTCTGCTTTTTTGCGTGCAGCATATTCTGCTTTTGTTTCTCTCTTTTTGAAATTTCTCTGTTTTGACTTATAAGCCATAACTATCTCTCCTTTGGTTTTTTAATTTTTGGTATTTGATGTTCTGATTTTCCAACATCAAGAATTTTTGATTTATCTGATTTCTGCTTTTCGGCTGCCTTTTTGAAATTGTTTAATTTCAATTTAACAGAATCCTTTTTGTTTTTGTCAGCAGTACCCTTATCAGATAATTGTGTTTTGTCGATTGAGCTTTGCTCGGACAGAGGGTTTTCTGTCCTCTCGGTAAAAGGGTTTTCGATTTCTTCTACCTCTGTTTCTGCATTTTGAGCAGGCTCTTTTTCTGCCTTGTCAGTATCAGGCTCATCATCGGAAAATACATCATTAAAGAAATCGTCATCTTCCGATTTTTCAATTTCTCCATTGCTTTCAGGTTTTGATTTTTCCTTTCGGTCTGCAATATCCTTTTCGGCGGCATTGACAATTTTACCTCTGTCAACACAAGCAAGTTCAAATCTATCCTGAATACGCTGAATTTTGGATGCGTCTTCTGCTCTTGCAATAATATCAATAACTGCGTGTTTATCCTTATTGCCTTTTTCACGCAAAACAGTATAGAGGACACCGTACTTTTTAGCCTGTTCCTTAAATTTAGGCAAATCTTTTTGCTCGACAGAAAAGACTTTAAGTTCCTTACCTGATTTAATCATATTGGTAAGCCTTGCCTTGCCTTTTGTTTTCTGTTCCTGTTTCAATACTGAAATCAAAAGCATTGCAATATTTTTTGCAGCCTCGCCTGTAACTTTTGCGGCAACTTCAAAGCCTTCAAGTGATAACCTTACAATTTGTTCGGCTGCATCGCCACCATTATACATATCGGTCTTTTTCCTCCTTTGCTTTATATTTGTTTTTTTGCTTTTCTTCATCTGCAATAATTTGCTCGACATTGTTTTCTAAAGTGTGGGAATGTGTAGCAATATCATCACAAAGAGAAATCTCCTTACGGAGTTCTTTAAGTCTTTGACTAATCTCCGAAATCTCGGACTTAACCTCTGCCAACTCAACCTCATTAATTTTTCTTCTCTCTTTATTTCTCAGATGTTTACGGTCATCGGTTAAGGTTTCAAGTTCCTTTTGCAAAGACTCTTTATATGAGAAAAGCTGCTCGGAAGTATCAATGTGATTCTTACCGAGCAACTCTGCCTCCTGTGAATATTTATCGACTTTCATCAAATCTTCTCTTAACAGATGATGAAGTCTATTGTAATCTCGGATATTCTGCTTTTCATTCGGCTTATTAAAATATCCGAGCCGATAGCAATAGTACAAATACAAATTATACAAACCGCCTTTGACCTTGCGAGGATCATATTTCTCATTCGGTACATAGTAGGCAGGCTGAAAATTTTTCATATTCATACTCATATACAAATCGTTTTCCTTAATGCGTTCTTGAATACGCACATTGGTATAGTTTTCGCCAAGTCTATATAACCTGACAGGTTGTTTCCACCCGTCAGCAGTAACAGACCAATATTTCAAATTTTCGCTTATTCGATATCTGTATCCCATTGCTGATAGATACCTTTTGAACTCTGCCATTGTTCTGCTGTTTTCAATAGCCTCATCAACGGCAGCACGGACAAGATTTTTTCTTGTAGGTATTCCTGCCTGTTCTTTCATAGTCTGCTTTTTATCCTGCAAGGTTACATAATCAGGCTCTTTATTTCTATCAGGATTTTCAATAACTGATAATCCGTGTTCGATACAAATTTCATCTGCAATGTGCCTGAAATAAAACCAAGCCTTTTCTCTCCCGTGGAGCATCTTGCCGTCTGTAAGGGATACAGAGTTAATGACATAATGGCAATGCAGACATCTTGTGTTAAGATGAGTAGTAACAACAACCTGAAATCTCTCACCCCAAACTTTGTTTGCAAATTCCAATCCGATTTGGTGGGCAAGGTCAGGCGTAATATTATCAGTTATATTAAAACTTATATATCCGTGATATGCCTGAATACCTCCTGTTTTGTTATATTGCTCTTTTACCATAACAAATTGGTCACGGGCATTTTCAGGATTGCAGTTTATTCCTGATACATAAAACTGCTGTTCGGTCTTTTCTTCATCTTTTGCATATTCCAAAACATCTTTTAGTGACTGCCATTCTTTTTCGGAATATTTCGGCTTGCGTGTTTTTGTTTCATCTTCGGCGTAATCAATAACATGGTCAAGCCTGTCCGTAACTTTCCAAAGCCTTGTTACTGCCATTTATCTTTATCCTTATCAGGCTTGATATATTTATCGTATAAATCATCTTTGAGCTTTTCTAAACTTTTAAGTTCTTTGTTTAGTCTTGGAACATCAACAAATCCGAGTGAATTTGCTTTCGCTGCTATCTGATTTATACTGTTGCCAATTGATGATAAATTTCTTAAAGCATTGTAAAATTCTTTTTCAGGTTTCGGCTTTGGCTGAAAGCCGAGAATTAGCATACGAACGAGTGCAGAATCAGTCAGGCAGCAGAGCTGTGCCTTTTGCTTTAAGATTTCATTTTCGTGAGTGTTAAATCTGAACTGTCTGATTATGTTTCTTTTCATTTCCTATTTCTGCCTTTCTCAATTCATTTTCAGTATCACGGTTTATCTGCACCATACACATACAGACAATTCCTGCCGTTCCACCTACAATAAATCCGATTAAGAAAATTAATATTTTCATTTTGTGTTTTCCTTTCTTGCTTTTGGGTAAAAAATAAGCACCTATCATTTCGATAAGTGCTTAAAACAATTATTTATTTTATCTTGTTTGTTCCTTGTTCTTTTCAAGTTTGCGTAATTTATTAAACGAAAAATCAAGTATTTTTTCTTTTCGCTGTGAAAGCATTGTTTTATAAAAACTCTTTTGCAAATCGGTTATATACGGAGTTTCGTCAATAATGCGATTTATATCAATCATATTGATTCGTGGCAAAATTCTTTTTAATGCTCTATTGCAATCTTTGTTTTGCAATGAAGAAATAAAGTCAAAATAATTTATTTTATTGTTATCAATTTTAATACCTGATAATGGTATCGAAAAAATACGCAAATCCTGTTCTGCCTTATTCTCCAAAGTTGCTTTCATTATCTCTTCATCAGCCTGAGGATACAGGCAGCTGCCACAGTCAAACACCGGAGCAATAGACATTTCATCTGTATCGACATTATATAAAAATCCCCAGTTGCCATTGTGCCTATCCCAATTTCCAATTAAAGCATCAACAATAAATATATTCCAAAACCAATCCTTCAACAATATTGGATTAACCGCTTGCTGTTCTTCTATGGCTTTCATAATATCATCAAGTTCAGTTCCATAACCATTATGCTCTGAATCAATGATGGTATTTTTTAAAGAAGCAAAATCTTGCAGCACAATGCCTGATTTAGTAAAGTCCTTACAGGCAACTACAATTTTTTCTTTTTCGTTTTTTTTATATGTCCCAAGCAAAGTTTTTTGAACATCTATTCCTATACTTTCAAAAATATGACAACCTATATATTCTGAAATGCAGCCATTAGCATAACTGAGTGATTTGTTTTTAGGTGCAAATGACGGAAACTTCAGCATATATTGTTCGCCGTTATATATTACGGATATTTTACTTCCGTTTGCTCCTGCGTATGTCTTGTTTCTTGTAGGCAAATTTGTAAAATCAATCACGCTGTCAATTCCTTTCCATTCTTAAATATTTTTCACGCAGATACCAAGCCTGTTCAGCAGATATTGTTTTATCAACTTCAGCTGAATTAATATCGGCATTAAGCTCACACCAATACAAATCCCAATGCAAGTCATCTTCACCGCTGTCAACAATTTTCCAAGAGTTTTTCATATTGTCAAGTGAGATTTGCAAATATTTTGGCAAACCGCATTCAAAATATTTTTTATCATTCGGCAATCCTGTTTCTTTACTATAAGCACTAGGACTGTCAAGCATCATAATTTCCTCCATAGTGCAGTCCAAAGCTCTTGCAATTTTCAAAACAGTTTTTGCATTGCAGTTTTCAATAGAGCTTTTTCCCGAACAAATATCTATAACAGTTGTTTTAGGTATACCACTGATTTTTGATAAATGGTACTTTGACATATTTTTACTTTCAATCATAGATTGTAAATCCATATTTCGCACCTCGCTAATATCATTATATCGGTGTTCCGACCTCTTGTCAATGGATTTATCAGGGTTTTAGGGTTTCCCTAAACAGCTTTACTGTTTGGAATTGCGAATGTAATTACAAACGGTCTGCTGGTTAAGACAACGCAACCCGACATAAATCTGTCGATTTTACTGTCCGAAAATTAATCTTCCTTGATAAAATCATCGTTCAAAATTATCTTTCGACTTGCTGTTTTTATTAACAACTGCAATGTTACCTTCCGTTGTTCGATAGAATTTATCAGGTTTTTCAAACTGTTTGAAATATTTATCAACAAGTTCCTGAGTAATATCGGAGATATGATTTTCACTGTGTGGAGTATAGGCTACAATGAAATTATCGGCTATAATATGATTGATAAGCGGCACATTTTCTTTGATATAACAGCGTTCAACATGCCATCCATCCGCCCCGCCATGTTCATCTCGCATATACCTTTCAAGGCGTACATTCATATCAGATTTATCCAATGATGAGCCGTATATTGAGTAACCACCCATACCTGAGATAAAAGCTTTGTTACAACTGCTGACTTCATAAGTTCTTGAATCCAAAGAATATATTTTATCAAAGCTGTCCTCTGTAAAGGTGATGTATCCTGTTATGTGTCTGCCCTCGTTTTCAGCCTTTCTGAACATAGATGTTAAGTCAGAATAAGACATTTCTGTTTCCTTTTCCTCATAGATTTCAGCAACACGATTAAGCATTTTTCCATTCTTAACTGCATCCTTCTGAAAGAGAATTGTAACATCATCAGAGGGTATTTTTATCCTGTCAATATCTCCTCCAACAACTTCTTTTACAGCCTGCTCACTATCCTCAATTTGAATAATTTTCGGTTTCATTTTAGGCTCAACGAGCAGCACATAGGCTTGCTTTTTTTGCATTTTTATCTAACCTCCTATCATATTTTTGTTTGGGGATAACGCCCTGTTGCATAAGCAAAAAGTCATTGACATCTTTACCGAATGGGGTAGGATTATCAATGACTTTTATATCATTTGGCAATATTGTTTGAAGTGCTTTTGTCATAAGCCTGCCTGCAATATCATTATCCAAATGCAGATATATTTGCTTTGTGTTTGGGTGTTCGTCAAAGTATTTTGCAAGGGCAATAGGCACTTTGCTATCCTCAATTTTGTCTTTAGGCATATATACACCTGAAAGAGAAATCAGGTTGTATTTTTGCCAATCACCATCTACCATTTTGAGCAAAGTTGCGTAAGACAAAACATCAATCGCACTTTCAAAAAGGTGTACTGTATCATTACTTTTACTGCCAATCAGCCGAAAAGAATATTCCTTTGAACTGCCTGAACAATCTCCCATCACTCTGCTGTTATCACACGCACGAAAGGCTGCATATTTCGCAACATTATTGCTATCATAGCCGACGAAAATAGCACTATGATACCTTTTACTTTCGTATATAAAACCTTTTTGAATACAATAATCTACTATCTCTCTGTCAATTCCTCGTATCTGTGTAAGATAGTTTGCAACATTGGTGGCATACCTATATACATCAGGCAAAATAAGTTTTTTAGGCTTGTTTTTCGTCTCAATTTTTGCAGGAATTGCAGGCTGTATTGCTGTTTTACTTGCAATTCTGTCAACTGCCTCAATGAAAGACATACCCCTGACCTCTGTTAGATATTTGAGAGCAGACTTGCCGCCAAAACCTCTGCTCCACCAAAACCATAAGCCGTTTGAAATCTTCAAGCTATCGTGTTCCTTTGTGGTATATATGCCATCAGACAGCTTTACAAGCTCATACGGCTCATAATTTTCAAGATAAGTCAGTAAGTCCATTTTCTTAACTTCTGCAATGGTTTCTTTAGAATAATATGGTATAATTTCATCTCCCTTAAGACAAAAAGCCGATTAAAAATCTACAGGTAATCAATCGACTTTTATTTGAAATTTATTCAATATTAAGTTCATTTTGTATTTCAGCAATCCTCATTCCGATAGCATAGACAACAGGGATAGTTACACCATTTCCTGCTTGCTTATATAACTGACTGTCAGAGTTTACAGCAGCGACTCTATCAAACATTTCGTCTGAAAACCCTTGCAATCTGAAACATTCTCTCGGTGTAAGTTTTCGTATTCTGCCACAGCTTGATAAGGCAACACCCTGATTGCAGGAAGTATCAAGTGTCTGAGAACATCCTTTCCTTGTTGCATTTTTAATCGGCATTGCGTGTTCACAATCCGTACAGGCACATAAAAATACACCGTGTTTATCCTGTGCAGTAAGGCAAAAGCAGGCTCTCCGCACTCTTTAAATCGTCTGCCGTTCTGCCGTTTTTTCTCTCTGTCGGGAGTTAAAACAGCACGACAGCCATAGAATACCCCTGTAGCTTCACCTCTGTTGTTTACACCGCTCTTGCTGTAACCTGCCGATATGCAATTGCTTATACCTTTTTCATTGATTTTAGGATTTCCTCTTTGAAATTTGACAGGTAATATCTCATTTGTTCTTTCAGAACAATCAGCGGATAAGCACAATACACCTGACTTATCCGCTGAAAAATTTGATATTCCGTTGTCATATCTTGCCTTGATACAACGGGCATTTTCTGTCAATGTAGGCTTGCCTTTACAGAGATCAATAAAGTACATTCCTGTTCTGCCTGCAAACCCTCCGCCGTTAGCGGTCAAAGTGCAACTAATACCTCTTGAGTCATATACTCTGTCACCCTGTCTGCCGCCGATTAGCTGTATAAGAGCCTTTGCATCTGATGCTCTGACAGGAAATATTTTTCGTCTGCTGTCGGCTCTAAAATGTCGATAAGCGACAATATACACTCGTTCTCTGTTTTGCGGTACGCAGTGGAATTTTGAATTAAGCAGTCCGTATTCGATATTATAGCCGACTTGGGCCAGCGAATTTAGAATGGTCGCAAAGTCCCATCCTTTATTAATCGAGAACAGATTTTTAACATTTTCAAAGATAATCCATTCGGGTCTATCTTCGGCATTTTTGCTTTTGAGCAGTCTAATGATTTCAAAAAAGAGAGAGCTTCTCTCTCCTGCAAGCCCTCGCTGTTTGCCACTGACAGAAATGTCCTGACATGGAAATCCGGCTGTCCAGATATTAACTCTTGGGAGTTCTTCTCCTGTAACTTTTGTGATGTCCTCTGCATACCATTCATCCTCCTTAATATCAAATATTGCACGATAACTTTTGTCTGCATACTTGTCGATTTCACAGTGACCTTTGCAGGTCATTCCGCACAGTTCCAAGCCTTTGCGAAAACCTCCAACACCGCTGAAAAAATCAATAAAGGTTAAGTTTTCGATAACATATTCCTCCTCATTTCACACATAGAATGATCATCTTTCCATTTCAATATCAGTTCGTGATTTTATATGATTTACTGCTTTTTCTATCGCAAGATTATTACTGTCACGCAGCATATCAAGCGGTGAATCATCATACTCAATCCATTCCTGATAGAGATAGTCAAGAGGATGTTTCAGAGCAAGCAGTGCCTTTGCCTGTTCAACAGAGACAGGTGTTCTGCCCACCCAATCAAAGTCAAAGCTGTTCATGATTTCCTCTTTGTATGTGAGTTCGTAGGCAAGTTCAACTGTATCCGCTGATGATTTTGTTTTCCAATCAGCAATGAATTTATCAAGCTCTGCCTGCATTTTCTTTCGCAACTTTTCGTTGTAAAATTCTGTTTTGTCTATATTCATCACCTCCCTTAAAATAGAAAAATCCGACTGCTTTATATAAACCAATTGACTTATGTAAAAGTGAATTTTCATTGCTTTTTTTAGATAATATAAAAATTAATTGAAAAATTTTTGTTACTTTTTATGATTTCTTACACTTATATATTAGGGAGTCAATTATCATCAAATTTTTACATTTTTGCTTATATTTTGTGCAGTTTTGTAAAATATATTGACAAATAACTTAAATTATGGTATCGGAAAATTAAAATAATATATAATTATAAAGGAGTTTTGGTTATGGCCTATTCAAGTAAACTTGCGAATAATCTATTGTATACTCCATTTGATAACAAATCAAATGTTGACGATTTTGTTTCATCTTTATTAACAATAGATGAGTTTTTTGATGAATGTTATGTTGAACCAGATTTTGCTAATGAAAAAGCATATCATAATCTAAATAATGATACACCTGAAGAATATGATTATGTTTCTGAATTCGGTAGAATTAAAGATGAAATGAAGGCACATAAAACTGAAGAAGATAATTTTTTCACTTGGATAAATGACTCAAAGAATTCAAAGGTCTATACAATAAGTGGTAATGCTGGTGTTGGAAAAACCACTTATATAAATGGATTAAAATATTTTCGTGAGGGAGATAAAAACGAAAAATGGATAATCCTCAATGTTGCAGATTCACACGATAAAGTTACGTGGTTTGGTGATATCGAAACGCATATTAATAATTTTGAAAAATCTATTCAAAAAATGTATGCAACTGTTTTAGCTAAAATAAAATCACTATTTTTCGGATACTATAAAAATGGTACATATGATATTTATGAAATTTTTTTTCAACTAAAAGAATTATGTAAAGTTTATAAAAAATATTTTTCAAAATACTATCAAAAGGGAAGATCTTTTTTTAACAACATAATAAAAATAGTAGAAAATTATAATGAAGTTTTAAATGAGAGTGAAATTGAAAATTTGTTAGATGAAATATCTCACTATATTTCAAATTATTTTATAACAATAGATAATAAAAAAAATAAAGATTCTGATTTGTTCTGTGCATCGCTAAACATATTAATAATGGTACTGAGATGTAAAGATGAAAATCAAATTAATTTTAAAAGAATAATCTTGTTTGACAATCTAGAAAGATTTATAGCATTTGATGAAATATTTAATGAAGAATTAGAAAACATTAGAAGAGATTTGATAACATATAGCAGTGATTTATATGATAATAATAACTGTCATAAAGGCCTTATTAAATTCGTAATGGTTATGAGAAATAGTTCCGCAAGAATGTGTGGTGCAAAAGTTCATTCTTCAGATGATTTAGCAAGTGACTTGAATTTAGATGATTGGTTTGTAACAAATTTAATAGTTGATAATAAAGCAACATGGTTTAAAACTCATAACATAATGAATAAAAATATTAAATATTTAGAACAAATAACAAGTGATTTGAGAACTTGTGAAGATTCTACTTTGACAGGGTTAAGTTTACAAATAAATCCAATATTCAATAACAATAAACGACTTATAGTTGATTTTATAGGCAGTTGTATTGAGAGACCAAGTTTAAATAAATTGTTAAATCAATATGATAAACTGTGGAAAATTGATACATCAGTAAGCAGATTTGCTGCTCGTAGTATTATACGTAGTCTAATTATAGTCGAATTAGCATTAAAGGATAATCTTTTTAAACACTTACAAGTTTATAGTGAAAAGAGATCTGTTGGATTAGGGTATTCAAGGAAATTACTAACCATATTATATAATAACGATGCCAAAGAATATCCATTATCTATGCTTTTTAGCGAATACTTTTATGTCAAAGATTCACAAACATATTGGAAAAAGGAATTATCGAAAACAGATAAAGAAATTATTACTGAAATCTTATTTTATATGAATTCCTACAATAGAAGGGATAATGATTGGGTACAGTTTATAGATTTACAAATAAAAGATTCAACAAAAAATATAAAAATAAATAATATAAATTCTCTATACTCATTATTGGACAACAGATTATCTGATTTTACAGTAACTATCATGCCGGCTGGAGAAGCGTATTTAAAATATATGGTTTCATCATTTGAATATTTCTCATTTAGATATTATAAAGTATATGGAACAGAATATATGCCTTTATTCTCTGTTATTCCAACTGAAAAACAAATGGAAGAAATATTAAATATTTCAGAATTACCTTGCTATAAAATTATTGATGGAATTAATAAACAAGCAATCAAATGTATAAAAGAGATGAAAAAAGATCCATCATTTCCATTAAAAGTCAATCATACCAATGATGCAAAATCTCATACTATTAGAATAATTGAGCAACACATAGGTTATATTGATAAATTTATAGAGTTTATTAAAGAGCAATGTATTATGGAAAACTTATCTAAAAAAGCATTAAAGAAATATGAAGAACTAATTAATTATTGCTTAAAAATAAAAAGAAAATATAATTCTTATAGAGAGGTAAAATAATGAATGATGTATTATTTTTATTAAAATTACATATAATAATATTAGAAAATAATACTAATACAAGTCTACTAGATTCAATTGATACTATAATAAATATTGCTATAGGTATTATTAGTATAATAGGGGGGTTATTGGGGATTTTTTTATTAAAAACATTACGAGAAAAAAATTTAAATGCCACCTTAGGATATTTTTCAAGGCTAAAAGTTCATATTCATTTATTAAAATCAACATTTGATAATTACCATACAGAAATATTGTATAGATTTATTCCTGAAAACTCTAGAGTTGATAGTGATCATACAAAATCTTCTTTTATTAGTGATATAATCTGCAATTTTTCTAACGAAGCATCAGATACGTTAACGTTTTTAAAAAATGAAGATAACCAAATGCCTGCCGATAATAATTGGATGGCTAAATATGATATATTATTAGATTTCTTAGAAGATATGAAACAAATCAAACAATGTAAATTTTATAAATTTGATATGAGCGATGATTTTGATGAAATAGCAGATGAATATTATAAAAAACATTCTGAAAACTTATCAAATATGTTGAAATCAATTGAAAATCACCAAAACAAGATACAAAACAAACTTTATAAAAAAAACAAAAAAGCGTAATAGAATTATTAAGACGGTATGGATATCCATACCGTCTTAATTTCATCTAACTGCAATATATTTTTTATTTTTTTGAATATAGTCAATTTCGTCAGGCTCTTCATCAACGAAACCAATATCATCTTTGGAATCAAGGCTTAAAATCTCGTTAAGCTCGTTCAATCGTTCTTGTTTTTCGGCAAGTTCTTCAGCCTGTTCAAAAGGCTCTTTCAGGCTCTCCTGTGCGATTGTAAGCTGTTTTTGTGTTTCAGCAAGACTGTTAGTCACCGCTTTCAAATCGCTTTCAAAATGGTCAATACAGTTATCAATTCGTGTGATATTTCCGTATATATCATAGCCGAGTTCAACCTTGTGCGTCATAGCACCTTTAATTGAAAGAACAAAGTTAGTACATAATCCTGCTGAGAGTGTCATTTCCATATCGAAACCTCTGTACTTGCCGACAGGGAGTGTCTGCAAACTGTGCTTAAATGATTTCATTATGCGGATGATAGCTTCGCCTGCGGCTTTCTTTTCGGTGTAGTGGTCATCATTTATAATCATTCCACCAAAATAATCAGCAGAACTTTTCGGGTACTGCTTTGCAGTTTCAATATCTTTTTCAAGTGCCTTAATTTCTATTTTACACCTTAATATAGTATGCGGATATTCCTTATTAACTTTGTCCTCAAGGTCATACCTTTCAGAATAATAACTGCTTTCAAGCAACTTCAAATCATCAACCTGCTTATCCAAATCCATCTTTTCCTTGATAAGCGGATTACCTGTTGCAAGCATTTTGATTTCTGCATAAGAAAGTGCAGCCTCGTCAACATCTTCAACAGAACGCATAGGTGTTTTGCTTGTCATAACCTGACCGATAAATTTCTGTTTTGTTTCAACAAGCTGATAGAGATAAGCATCAAAGGTATTCTCGGTAACATAACGGTAAACATATACCTCGTCATTCTCATTACCCTGACGAATAATTCTTCCGGCACGCTGCTCCAAATCAGAAGGACGCCACGGGCAATCAATGTTATGAATGGCAATCAGCCTGTTTTGAACATTCGTTCCTGCACCCATTTTTTGAGTAGAGCCGAGTAAAACACGCACACTGCCTGATCTTACTTTTGCAAATAAATCAGCCTTTTGTTTATCGTTATTCGCATCATGAATGAAAGCTATTTCTTCAGGAGGGACACCTCTTTCAATAAGTTTTGTACGAATATCATCATAGATATTTTGAAACACAAGCATCTTCGCCTCATCGTCAACGATTTCCATTTCAATAGTCTTTTTGTTAGGCGTAGATAAATCACAGAATACAAGCTGCGTTGATTTCTTTTCGGCGGAGTTTTCCCAAATATCATAAATGTTTCTGATACATTCATTGACCTTACTGCCCTCAAAATCAGGCAATGCCGGGTTTATAATCCTTTGATCGAGTGCTAATTTTCTGCCGTCATTGGTGATTTTGAGCATATTATCCTCATACGGCTTAACTTCTCCTAACCTTACTTTTTCGGCTCGGTCTGCAAGGTCTGATACCATATCAACCTGAATTTCTGATGGCTTGACAGATACATTTTTATAAACAGCATTTGGGACAGGGAGCTTGAGCATATCGGCAGTTTGAATATCTGCACACATTCTGAACATTGCCATAAGCTCAGGCAGATTATTAAATCTTGCAAATCGTGTTTTCATACGATAGCCTGTTCCTTCAGGAGCAAGCTCCATTGCTGTGACAGTTTCGCCGTATTGTGCTGCCCAAGAATCAAAGTTAATATAACCAAAGTCACGGAGTAAATCATATTGCAAATATCTCTGCATTGTGTAAAGCTCAACCATTGAATTACTGATTGGAGTTCCTGTTGCAAAGATAACACCCTTGTTGCCTGTAAGCTCATCAAGATACCTACATTTCATAAATAAGTCGCTTGATTTTTGAGCCTCTGTCTGTGATATGCCGCCCACATTACGCATTTTGGAATAAACAAAAAGGTTTTTGTAATAGTGAGCTTCATCAACAAATATTCGGTCAATACCGAGTTCTTCAAAGGTAACAACATCATCTTTTCGACTTTGGTCATTGAGCTTTTCAAGTTTGCTTTCAAGTTTTTTCTTTGTCTGCTCAAGAGCCTTAACCGTAAATTTTTCTCCGTTATTTTCTTTCAAATCAGCAATGCCTTGCAGTATTTCATCAATCTGTTTATTGATATTAAATACCTGTCTGCCTACACTCAAAGGGATTTTTTCAAATTGTGAATGACCGATAATAATTGCATCATAATCTCCTGTGGCAATTCTCGCACAGAATTTCTTTCGGTTTTTCGTTTCAAAATCTTTCTTCGTGGCAGCAAGAATATTTGCAGAAGGATACAAGGTTAGATACTCGCTTGCCCATTGTGATACAAGATGATTTGGTACAATAAATAAAGACTTGGAACATAAACCAAGTCTTTTGCTCTCTTGTGCTATTGCTGCCATTGTGTAGGTTTTGCCTCCACCAACGCAATGTGCTAATAGGGAATTACCGCCATAGATACCTCTTGCAGCAGCGTTTCTCTGATTAGGTCGCAAAGTAATTTCAGGATTCATACCCTCAAAGACAATATGACTTCCGTCATATTCACGGGGGCGGATACAGTTGAATTTTTCATTGTAGAGCTTGCAAAGTGTGTCCCTGCGTTCAGGATCACGCCATATCCAATCCTTGAATTTTTGCTTTATGATTTTCTGCTTTTGTTGTGCAATGGTCGTTTCTTCTTTATTAAGAATTGCAACTCTCTTGCCCTCATCGTTTTCCTCATAATCGAATACCTTTACATTTCGCAAGTTCAAAGTATTTTCAATAATATGAAAAGCATTCTTGCGATTCGTTCCATATTTCTGCGTAACATTCAGATTGATATTATCAGCCGCTTTATTTTCGATGTTCCAAGCATCTGCAACCTCGTTATAATGGACTTTGATTTTGTATTGCAAATAAAATGGCGTATCAAGCAGTTCATACATAAACTGTTCTATATATTCAATCGGCAGCCAAGTTGAGCCAAGCTGAACAGAAATATCATTTGCTTTCAAGTCAACAGGCTGTACCTTTTCAAGTGCAGCAGCATTGATTTTGAAACGCTCATCTCTTTCGGCTAAGTCTTTAGCCTGACGGAGTTTTTCACGGACATTGCCTGATAAATATTCATCAGATGTGAGGTATTTCGGAGCGTTGCTGTTTTCGGAATAATCAGGATTAAGGAATATGGTATCTTGCAAATCTGCAAATATTTCATCTTCACTTTTGCCTGTAAGCTGACACATATATTCCATATCAACCTTTGCTTTTTCACCCATACTGATACCGTAAGCCTCTATGGAAGTATCTGCGTGTGTTTTAGCAGTATGTGTCTGAATAGTCCTTTTTGTGAACATATCAGCCTTACGCTCAAATTTGCCTTCTTTGAATATTTCAAGTGAGCAGATTAAGAAATATGAGCTGTCCTCTGTGAAAACAGATGCGTTTGCTCGACTGTTGATATATCCGTATTTTGCAACAAAGCTGTCATAAACTGTGTTCAGATTTGTTTGTTCAGCCTTGATTTCATCATCAGAATAGTTGCTCATCTGCATATCAAGCAGCTTACGCACACTATCACGAATTGCAATCATACCCTTAATTCTGTTTTCGGCAGTTACACCTACCTTAACCTCTCTCATTATAGAGTTTTCTCGGTAATATATTTTACCGTCATAAACGGTGTAAGAGAAATTTTTAACATTCGGATCAGCAGGGATATATTCCTCGTCATTTTCTTCAAGTTCATCATCAAAGGAATACTCTGTTATTTCGCCCTTAATGTTTGAAACTGCCTTATCGAGCAGGTCAGATAAGTCTGAATTTTCAAATGCCTTGCAGACACTTTCAGGCTTGAATCTGCCTTGTTCCATAACCATATTGCCGAGTATCATTTCAGGGTGTTGAACAAAATACTTGTTCATTTTGATACCGTTCTCATCAGTATCAAGCTGTACCCAATCAGGCTCAGCGTCGTCACGGACTCCATATCGTTCGCTTCCATCTGATGATGAAAGCTCATTCACTCCGTCGCTCCTCCTTTCCCCATCAAATCTCCGATTTGACAGGGACCCCGATAGTGTCATTCTGTCACGCTTTTGGAGTATGAGAATATCAGATGTAACCCTTGTGCCTGCATTGCCCTTAAAGGTATTGTCCGGCAGTCTAATAGCACCGAGCAAATCGGCTCTTTGAGCTAAATATCTGCGTACATTTGAACTTTCCTTATCCATCGTGCCTTTAGATGTGACAAGGCACATAACGCCCCCCGGTCTTAATTTATCAAGAGATTTTGCCATAAAATAATCGTGAATAAGGAAATTGTTTTTATCGTACCTTTTATCATTCAGCTTATAGTCACCGAATGGAACATTACCGACAACAGCGTCAAAGAAACTGTCAGGCAGATTAGCCTGTTCAAAAGGCTGTGCCATAATTGACGATTTCTGATAAAGCTGCTGTGCTATGCCTGCCGATATGGTATCAATCTCGACGCCAAACATTTTACTGTCTTGCATAGTTTCAGGCAGCATACCGATAAAGTTACCGATTGCACAGCAAGGCTCAAGGATATTGCCTTGCTTAAAGCCGAGATTGTCAAGTGCCTTGTATATTGCAGAAATAACGGGCTGTGGAGTATAAAAGGCAGTAAGGGTGCTTGCTCTTGCAGCCGCATACTCATCAGGGCTTAATACAGTATAAAGCTCTATAAATTCATCTGCCCACGCTTGATTGTTTTCATCGAAGGCTTCAGGAATACCGCCCCAACCGACATAGCCTGATAATATTTCCTGTTCTTCAGGAGTTGCAAAACGATTGTCAAATTCGCATTCTTTAAGAACATTGATAGCATCAATATTTCTGCGAAAACGCTCTTTTTTGCCTACTGTTTCGATTTCTTTTTCGGCAAAGTTATAGTTATGCCTTGCTGACATTGGTATTTCAGGGTGCAAATCAAAGGTCTGTACTCTCGGTTTAGGTGCAGATGCTTTTTCATTTTCGGAAAGTTCTTTGAACTTTAATTCAGCATCATCACTGACTGATACCAAGTCATCAAAATCAAGCCATTTCAAAGCCTTTCCTGTCATATCATCAAGACTGCTGTACTGCTCTGTATAGACTAATTTATCATCAATATATTGATTGATTGTAAAATCAACAAGATTTGCAGTTACCTGAATTTCGTGTTTGCTATCCTCAGTAGTTGTGTAGGCAAGAGCAATGTTTGATAAATCTGCATACTGACTTTCATCGGTATATTCTGTTGAGATTTCATTGAAGTTTTTAATATACTGCAATGCCTGTTCAATAGTAACAGGAGTTTTTTCAAGCTCTGCGATTTTATCCTCATCAATATATACCAAGTCATCAAAGCTGAGTCCCTCAAGCTCAAATTCGATAAGTTCATCAAGGCTTTTATACTGACTGCTTTCAGCAAGTTTACCATCATAGTATTTGTTGACAGCAAAATTAACAAGGTCAACAGATGCCTGTACTTCGTGTTCCTCATTGTCACCGAGATTGGTATATGCAACATTAACATTTGTTAAATCGCTGAAATCAGCACCATTGCTATGCTCATATTCCTTATTAACAAAATCGTCGATAAGGTCTTTTGCCTCTTTAAAAGTAGGTGATTGTTCAAGAACATAATCAACAATTTCAAAGTGATTCATAGGCGGATCAAGGTCATTCAAAAACGATGTTGAAATATGTTCGTTAGTATCAGGGTTATTATATACTTTTACAGTAGTAGGAACACCTGAATAACTATTATCCTCAATATCTTTGAGAAAATCAGACTCATTGAAATACTCTGTTACATATCCAACAGTTCCATCATTGGCAAGATATTCTATAACACCAACAGGAATTTCCTTTTTCTGCTCTATATTATCATTGACTAAAACAGGGTAAGGATATATCTGTTCTTTTCTCTCTCCATTTTCCATTTCTGAAACAACGACAGAAAGACCAAATTCATTAAGTCTTTTAGCATATCTTTCAAGACTGTGTTTTGGGAAACCACACATAGCAACACGCTCAGTATCGTTAATGTGTCTGCTTGTCAGAACAAGGTCAAGCTCTTTAGCAACAAGCGTTGCATCTTCAGCATAGGTTTCAAAGAAATCTCCAACCTGATAAAAGGTAATCGTGTTAGGATATTTTGCTTTTAAGCTATGGTATTCGCTTAACCAAGCAGGCTCTGCATTTTCTTTTTCGGCAGGTCTTTCAACCTTGATTAAAGGATTAATGGTCTTGCTTTTATCTCCAAAGCAAGTGAAAGTACCGTCTGCAAATTCGTTGATTGTTTTGATACCTATATCAGCATATTCTTTGTATCTGTCCTCAAAATCAATGCTGTTATACAGTTCAGTCATTATGGAGTGTATTTCTGATACTCTGTCAGGATTGGTGAGCTGTTCAGCTATATTTTCAACTGATTCCCAATAATCATCTTCCTTGCACTCATTCAGTCTTGGATATTCTTTCGGAACACCAAAATAAAAATGATGAATAGCTAAAGCTGCCTGTTTTCGCTCATAGTAATCAACTGATTTCAAATCAGCCTGCGAAAGATATTCGTGATTTGCAATCATTTTGCTGATATATTTATCTACTTGTTGCCAAGACATTGTTGTTTTCGCATAAGGTCTGAAAATATCGTTATGGCTGTAAGTATAGCCTTTGCTATCCCGTTCATAATGATTAAAATCCGTTGTTCCGCTTGAACCTATATTTGATTTTAAATATTTTACTCGCTCTTTTGCGTTAGAGTGTTCAAGATAGTATGAATATGTTTTTAGCCTTTCTTCTGAATCGTACTTACTCTCATTACCCCTGATTCTCGCCTTTATTTCATCTTCCGATATGAAATATTCAGACGGAGTGGTAAAATCAGCCTGTGACTTGAAAGGTATAGGCTCACGGCTCATACCCTCAACAAAAATATTTATATATTCAGGAGCATATTCTCTCCTATAATTAAAGCGAAGAAAATATCCGTCATCCTCTAATGCCTGCATAAAGTCTGCATACTCATCTGCAACCACTTTGAAATATGCAGGATTTTTCAAAAGTTCTTTTACTTTTTCAACCTTATCAGGATAGCCAGCAATATTTTTTAATCGGCTCTTTACAAAAGGGAAAATGTTTTCTCTGTTAGTATAATCCTCATCCATATTTCTTGAAAATTCAACAATACGGTCTGCAACAAAGCTGATTTCAAAATCATCAAGTTTATCAAGTTCGCTTTGCGGCATATATCTGCCATTTTCAAGTAGTTCAGAAATTCTTTTTGCAGCCTGTTCCCAAGTTACAAGAGTTGCTCCTGCACGATTAGCATAATTGCCTTTAGAAATTTTTATACCATTTTCATCAAAGAATACTGATACCTGTTCGCCCTCAAATATAAAGCCAAAGGCATCTTGCTCATAATGTTCTTTTAAGAATTGAGCATTATTTTCAAGCCCCCAATTACGCCTGAAATATGCACATATTACAAGTCGGCTGTTTACCTCGTTTGCACCTGAACATAACGCTTCATCAATAATCTGCTGCGATACACCAAAATCTGTGAACAAAGATACCTGTGAATTATCAGTAACATCAGGCTCGTTGATAAAGGTTTCATTGAAATCAAAAAGACTGAACTGTGTAGGCTCGGTCTTTTCTTCTTTCGGCAAGTATTCATTATTGTCAATAAGCTGTTGCATAAATTCAGCAACAAGTGACCAAGAAAAAATGGACTCCTTTGTACGATTTTTGTAATTGCCTTCGTACATAAGGAGTCCGTCCTTGACTTGCATATATCCAACTGTTATTTTACCGATTTTTAATTCTTCCGTTTTACCTCCATACAAGGTCGAAACATAATTCGGCTTTTCTTTTTCTGTAAGCTCTGAAAATTGTTTAACAATAAATTCTTTGCGGTGAGTTAATACATCATTAGGGTTTTTAATGATTTCAGGAATTAAGTCTTTATCAACAAAAGGCGGTAATTCATCTGTTACAGACTGTAAACTACCTCGTTCATCACGATTTCCTGTACTCGACTTTTCAGATTGTTCATTGATTGTACCCAAGCCATTTGGTCGGCTGCTTTCAGTTCCTCGGTCAAGCCTTCCTGCTCGGACATCTGTTTCATCAACTGTTCTTCCATTACTTTCGCTCTGTTCTCTATATCCGACAGATGCTTCTGCAATGTTCCTTTCGTCAGGTAATTGTAATAAATTACTCTGTGATTTTCCTTGAGAAACTGTTTCCTCATCTGCGAATATCTGCCCATAGTCAAATTCTTCTGCATCGGCATTATCAGATTTGGTATCTGAACTTCGCCCTGAACTGTGTAATCGTACTGTACCATTATCAGCACTCCTTTCAATATTTTTATTTTCGGCTTTAGTATAATCTGTCTGCGATTTTTCGTCAATTATGCGATTTGATTTTTCAAGAGATAGTACAGTTTTTGACACCTCTGAAAGCACCATTTGTGAAATATCACTTGTTGCAAATCCAAGAGCATTGAGCGTATCAGGCGTATTAAAATTTACAACAGCCTGAAAATCCTCTCTGTCAAAATACTCTGTTGCATCAATACCAAGCCTTGTCAATACCATAAAAGCAATGCTGTTCTGCAAAGTTAAACGATACATTGAGGAAATCATATCGTCATCAAGTTCTTCAAGAAAGCTGTCATCTGTTACTGCTAATAAATCAGAAAGATAATCAGATATATTGTCCTCGACGATGTTTTCAGCCATTGATATTACTGCGTTATACAGATTGTCTTTATTTTCAAGCTCTCCGAAAGAGTTTTCAAGCGTTTCAATAACATAAGCCTGATACTCCTCTTTGTACTGCCATACGGGGACAGGCTTTGATAGCTCACGCTCTGTTGTATCGGATATATCAAAGTAGTATTTGATTGCTTTTTTGCTGTCATTACTGAATACTGCAATGCCTTTAGAGCCACTATTTATTTTGCGATTAAACCTTTTGTTCCATTTGTCAAACTCAAGGACAGCCGTCGCATCAGGTCTTTGAACGAAAACAAGTAGCTGCTCGTCAAAACGCAATCGGTAGTTATAGCAGGCAGATGCAATAAACTTATACCAATTCTGAGGAAAGCGAACAACATTTTTACACGCTTCATTATACATTTCAGTAATAAGCTCAAATTTAGATGCCATATATCATCATCTCCTATCTTGAATCACGGTTATTAATTCTTTTATTAGGTTTAATAGGAGTTCCGTTTTCATCATAATTTTTCGGATCAGCGGCAGGAGTGTTCCAACCGAACATTGAGCCCGCTTTCATAGCCTCTGCCTGTTGAAAAGTTATACCACTTTGCAAATTAAGCAATTTAACGGTAGCTTTATTCTTTTCAACATCTTCTGTACCTAATTTAGTAGGATAATATCCCTCATTGCCTTTTTTTACGATTGCAATTAAATTTTCACTTTCTACAAACGCATAGCATTGTTCAGGCAATGATGAACGCATAGGAATAACAGAATTGCCGTTATTCTCCATAATCTCGGCAAACTGACAGTTATGATAAAGATTATCACCGACCTCTGTATGATATTCGTCGATATATCTGCAAGTGCGAAGTTCCTTTCTTCCGTCATAAAATGTGATTTGAATTTTATCTCCGTCAGGAATCATGAACAGCTTTTTATAACTGCTGTTAATAAACCTGATACCTTTTTCAGCATTTTTAATGTGCCTATCAAGACTGTCCTTTTCATAAGCAGTTATACAAAAGTTATAATCGTTTTTGTGTGGTATGCAGCGAATAAGATACGCATATTTTTCTGTATTCACTCTAAAAGCATAAGAATCTGACATAAAAACATTAGGTATATGACTTTGAGGTCTTGTAGAGCAGAGTAATTTCATATCTTCTAAATTTCGTAAAATCCCTCTGTATTTCGGATCATCACGCAAGGCATTTATAACCTCATCAAATTCTGATTGAAATTCGGGCGTTTTTCGCTCGGAGATTTCGTCCATCCAAGATGAATAAAATTCGTTGCCGTTACTACCAAAGTCACCACGAAGATAACCGACATAGCCTGTTATCATTTTAATCTGCTGACTTTGCCGATAAGTATATATCATTTCATTTTCTTTTGCAGTACACAAAGTCATATTATTCGTTATCTGACTCATCGACACCACCTCCGAGATATGAAAACAGCTTGCCTGCTTTCGTCTGCTTTTGCAGTTCTGTTATGATAGCCATTTCTGGAATTGTAATACCTTTAATTTCAAGGATTTTTTCAAGAGATAATGATTGCAATTCCTTTTCGCTATTTATGCCGTGTTCAAACAGCTTATTCAGTACCCTTGTTTTCTGCTGAAAGGTTGTTTTGTTTGCCATTTGCTTTAGCCTCCTTTTCGATTATCGTTCAGTTTTCTTTTCTGTTTTTGCCATATTTTTGATATAATCAATTCGCTCAATTTCCTTTTGACATCTGCGAACAAGGTCTTTTTGTGCAGAGTATAAATCGTTATGGTATTGCCCGCTAAAGTAATAATTACCGCCCTCACATTCCCAAGTTGCAAACATACTCGGACTTTCTGTTGATACACCGAGTACAAACTCACAATCATCAATATTCACGGAATTTGTTATAATGTATTCTCCATTCATTCTCAAATTCATTATCGTTCCTCCCTGTGATTATCCCGTTCAATCCTTTTAAGGCTTTTCTTTGCCCATTCAGGCAGCTTATCCTTATCCATAATACCCATAATATCGTAGCGTCTGACATAGGTTTCACTTTTGCTCTTACTGCCAAGTTTATTCCCATATACTTTTGTGCCAAGGGAATTAGGCTTTGCTCCGTTTCCTCCTGTAACATACATAAGCTGGCTATGCTCATTCTGATATTCTCTGCGTAAAACATCAGGCTTTAACACGACAACTTTATTTGTTAAATCGATATTATTATCAAATCTACTGCACATATCAGCAGTTATAAGCTCTGCACCATCAATCTGCTTTGACCTACATAGTTCAACCTGTTCTTTTGTCCTGTCGCAATAAATTTGCATAATTTCAAGATAATCATTGCTCATCTGACAATTTACTGCACGAGAAAAGATTTCGTTGTTTTCATAGTACCCACAAAAATATCGGTACTCTGCATTTTTATCCTCGCCGACAATAACCTCTCGTTCTCCGACATAAAAGGAATGAATTATCTCATAATCATTTACCATTCGTGCGTGGCAATGCTGAGCAACAGTAGGCTCATCAAATTCACAGAGCCTTGTGCCTTTGGGAATATAATATTTATTGTTATCAACACAGTAAAAAACATCACAGTGCTTAAGGGGCGATTTTGCGAAAAATGCTTTACTATCAAACTTTGTATCAGAAAAATCAAGGGTGTCATAGTTGATAAATTCATCAAACACTCTTAAAGGGACTGTGTATTTTACATAAGGCTCAAAGGTGTATCCTCCATATTCAAATGTTCTTTCTCTCATATAATTACCCCCTCGCTTTTTAGCATTAATGACTTGCCATATTCGGTAAAGCAGTACCAATTTGTATGGTCGAAAGCAGAGCAATTAAAGCAGCCTTTTTGTATGACCTTTTTTTCGGTCAGATTATCAATGGCATCTCTGACTTGGTGTTTTGAAAGAAACGGAAAAACGCTTGTGATATGAATAGCAGAAGCTCTGCACCATTCCTTACCTTTATGCTTTTTAATAGCACATTCGGTTTTTTGAACATAAAGGCTATCCCATAAATACTGAGCAACGATAGCACTCTTAACACCATATTCAAGAGCCATATTATTTTTAAAGTAAGTCATATATATTGCTCCTTATAAACACAGGGTGGCTCATACTCCATGCGCCACCCTGTGTTGTTCATTTAATCCTTTTTTCTGTTTTTAATCTGTAAAACAATGATAGCTGCAACAATAACAACTACCATAACAATTCCGATTATAGCTTTAGGTGTCATTATGCTTTACCTCCTTTATTCGATTTCTTTTTCTTAATGAGATAATACGCAAGTGATAAAATGCCGAAAGCAGATGCACCCATTACTGTTGCAATAGTCCTTCTGTTGCTGTTATCACTTGTCTTAGGTGTTTTTATAACAGGCATAGTCAATTTAACTGTCTGTCCCTTATCGTTAATATCAGCGTGAGCAGTAAGCTCAATGCCGTCACGGTATAAGGTTTCAAAAACAACAAGTTCTGTATTGGTCTTAATACCGCTTGAATCAAAGGTAAATTCAACATTTACCTTGCCATTGCTCTTTTTAGAAATAAAGGTTACTTCGCTTGTAACAGGCTTGCCGTCAATTTCAAATGCCTTGCCTGTTGATTTATCCATTAAAACACCCTTGATTGTATATTCCTTATCAGGCGTAAGATTTGTAAAGGATACAATATCCTTGATTGTAATTTCGCCTTTAGCGGTAATCTCTTTCTTTCCGTTTACCTTTGCAGTAGTTTTGATTTCAGGTACTTTGACTGTAACGGTCTGTCCCTCATCTTCAATATCTGCGTGGACTGCAAGTTCTTTTCCGTCTTTGTAAAGACTTTCAAAGACTACAATATCGGTATCAGACTTGATATACTTACTGTCAAAAGTAAATTCAACTGTTGCAGTTCCGCTCGGCTCTGTCGGAATAAATACTGTTTCGGAGTGTACCTCTGCACCGTCAATGAGTAATGGCTCGCCTGTATTCTTATCCATAAGTACGCCCTTAAGGACATATTCCTTATTCGGAATAAGGTGTTGATACTCAACTGTATCAACGAGCGTGAATACTTCTGTCGCACAGATTTCTTTATCTCCGTTAACTGTTGCCGTCGTTTTCAGTTCGGGAATATGGTCGTTTACAACAGTAATTTCAATTATCTGTTCATTAGTATCAATCTGAACAGGATAGATTTCTTCATTTGTAAGGTAACTTTCGGCAGGCTTTAATTCCTTGATTATATAACTGCCATAGGGTAGATTGTTAAAAGTAAAAATGCCGTTCTCGTCTGATGTTGCAGTAAGAATGGCATTAGTTTCCACATATTCAGTTTCATCAGATTTGAACAGTCCGAACAAAGCACCTTTGATTGTTTTTTCTGTTTCACGGTCAATCTTTAAGCCTTTGACAGTACCATAGATGAGTTCATTTTCAATTTTTTGACCAGAATTGAGGTCAATATTGATGGTCTGAACTGCCTGTCCCTGATACTCCGTATCAAAGGTATAATGGGCGTTTGACAGGATATAATGCTCATCGGCTGCCATTTCTTTTGCGTAGAACTTGTAACCGATTGGTAAATCACAGTTAAATGTGAGCTTGCCGTTTTCGTCACAGTTGCCATAAGTGATTAACGCATCTTTTGGAATCATCGAGCCGTCTGCAGCAGTAATATCTTCATCGGCAAAAATACCAAACTGAACAGAAAGAATTTCGTTATTCATTCCGATACCGAATGTTTTATTCTGTTCCATAATCTTTTCAAGCGAAACAGATACTTTCTGTCTTTCGTTATATACCGAAATGGCAGTTGATGTTACGGAAACATTCTGACCTGCGTAGGTTAATTCAACATCATACTGTTCATTTGCATTGTAAAATGTGTTTGGTGCGGTCTTTTCAATAACGGTATATTTACCGAGATATAACTGCTTTGATTTTGCAATTCCGTCTTTTCCTGTTGTAATTTCGTCAACAAGTTCGCCCTGCTGAGCTCTGACAGTTCCGTCAAGAGTAGTTATATCCTCGGCAGCGTAAATCTGAAATACTGCATTTGCAAGATTCTTTGTTTCATAAATCGGATTGTAGGTTATCGGGAATTCAACATCATTTCCGTTCTCGTCAATATATCCGCCGCCGAGTACACCTACAGATGAGAAGATTTCGCCCTGTTTGGTGATTTCAATAACACCTTTCTGTGCCATATCCTTATCCTTAACCTTTATAACTGTAACACCAGTATCTGTAGAGGCATTTTCCTGTGTTACTGTAAACGGAATAGGAGTTGAGTCAAGTACATATCCATACGGAGCTTGTACCTCTTTGAGAGAGTAATCACCATATGGCAGTTTTTCGGGAGTAATTAAATATCCTTCGGAATTTGTATAGAATGTGTGAATTGATGTTACATCAGGGTAGGTAAACTGCATATTCACTCTGTGTCCGTCTGCATTGTAAATCTCAAACGCAGCACCCTCGTATGCTATCTGTTTTTCTGTTTCCTTATCAAGCTTAACTACCTTGAGATAGCTTTCAAAGTTCGCATTGTTAATGAGGAATTTATAGGTTTTACCGTCTTTTGAAATATAGACATCAAAATCCTTTATCTTTTCTCTGCCGTCCCAGCCTTTAGTCTGATGAACGGTATATACACCATAAGGCATTAACTTTGTGCTTGCAAAACCATCCTCATCGCAAACGATTGTGTCATGCTCATCTTTATCTGCATTTACATAACTGCCCGATGATTTCAGATATACCTGAAATTCCGCACCTTTTTCGGGCGTTTCAATCTGTGTGCTGCCATCGTCCGTATGCTTAATAATTGCAATTTTACCCTTTATCGGCATTTCAACAACATCAAGATTTATATTATTGAGTTCAACAGTAAAGAGTGCAGGATCCGCACCGACCTTGTAAACTTTATCATTAACAAGATAGCCTTCGCTTGCAGAGATTTCTTTGATAGTCCAATCTGTATCACAAATATAATATTTGGTTGTGAATGATGCGTTATCGTCTGTTGTGTAGGTATCAATTAACTGATTGCCTTTATAGATTCCATAAACTGCACCGCTGAGTTTTGCATCACCTTGTGCATGCCCTTTTTCAATATCGGACTTTACTACCTTTACTCTGAATTTCTTGAGAATGTTATTAAAAGTTACAGTTGAAGTCTTATCAGCTTCAAGAGTAACAGTCTGATTATCAGGAGTTACATAGCGAACAGGGATATTGGTTTCCTGAACTGTGTAAACAATTTTTTTATTGTTACTGTCATAAACAGGAACATCGGTTATTGTTGCAATACCGTCTGCATTTGTCTTTGCAGAATAAGTGCTGCCGTCACTGCCTGTAACCTTGAAAGTAAAGTCTTTAACAATGCTATCTTCCGAGTTTTTCTGTATCTTGATATTACCCTTTTTGAGTTCATTTTTGAAAGATACAGTTGCAGTCTTTCCGTCAGTAACGGTTACTGATTTTGTTGCCTGCTTTACATAACGGAGAATATCTCCCTCATACACTTGATAAGTGCCGACAGGAATATTCTTGAGTTCTGCATTGCCGTTAGCGTCTGTTGTTACATTGTAGGTTTTTCCATTACCTTCGACTGTAAATGCAATGTTTTTAATAATTTCATCTTCTGATGACTTGCTGATTTTGAGATTGCCTGTTGCTGTTTTTACTGTAAATTTTGCAGTAACGGGATCAGTAAGTCTGCCAACTAAAGATTGATTAACATTCTGATTCGGCGGTACAAAGCCTATATCTGCACCGACCTTTGCACAAGTTTTTGTCATCGTAACTTCTGTTGCAGAGCTTAATACATCAGAAGTATAAATAGTCAGGGTATTACCTGACTTAGAAAATTTTAGGGATGAATTTTTTGAACTGATTTCGTATAAAGAGAGAACCTTTTTAGTATCGGTAACACTTGCTTCAAATCTTTCATTCTTACTGTTCCAATTCAATTCAATTGTATCTGAATTAAAACTCGGAATTACTTTGTGGTTTTTGATACCGTTAAGGATTGCCTTATATGCAGTTTCGACATCTGAATATTCCAATACTCCTGATTTATAATACTGCTGCCTTACATCAAAGCCTGCGGCGTCAATAGCATTTTCAATCTTACTGCTTGTTCCGTTCAGTCCGGCTGTCGGATTATCTCCGTCTGCCGATGTTCTGTATCCCTGTGAATACTCCCATACAACAAACTGTGTTGCTACCTGTGCAGCTTCATCTGATACACCATAATTGAAATTGGGATAGCCATAGATTGTTGCTCTTGTAATTCCTGCTTTCTGACTTGCATTGAATTCTTCCCAAGCAGGAACTTTGTCGATGTCCGTAATAGTTTCTTCCTGACCGTCATCACCCATGTCTTTACCGAACTCAATACAATAGGCAACCTCGCCTTTGTGTGTTCCGTTCTTAACAGTAGCGAGATGAATACCGTTTCTGTTATTCGGATATGCCCAGTTGTTCATATACTTATATTTTGTGCTTGTTCTTATACTCAGCTTGCATTCCTCGACAGTAGCGGCAAAAGCCGATACGCATGGCAGGAATGCTGATAAAGTAATTATTAATGATAGTAAGATACACATTAATTTTTTTGATTGTTTCATTATATTCCTCCTATTTTAAGATACAAAAAAAGCACCGAAATCTATCGGTGCTTAAATAATTGTAATATTATATTTATCCGTACATTACATAAATAAAGTAATTGCCATCTGACCTTGATTCAATCTTACAGTACATATCAACCGTTTTCCAACCTGAAGCAACGCAATCGTCATATTCCGAATCAATCCATTCCTTAACCTCTGATAAAAGGGAGTTTTTATCAGTGAAATTTTTGGTTGATATTCTGCCTGAAAAACTACTTACGCTTGAATTAACATTACAGCCTTTACTTCTGATATATGAATGGGCTTGTGCCTGTACCCATTCAACATCACTTTTGGTCAGTTTGTTTTTTGCTGTTGTTGATGCCGTAGCTTTCTCTTTTGTTGTTGATTGCTTTTTAGTTGTTGTCGGTTTGTTGATAACTGTCTGCTTTTGTGTAGTGGCCTGTTTCTTTGTTGTAGTTTGTGTTTTTTTCTTTACTTTGCCTTGACCTGCTGATTTTTTATCATCAGGCTTGGCAGTTGTTGTTTTTGCCGTTGTGCTTTTTTTCGTTTCTTTCGGCTTTGTTGTTGATTGAGCAGTAGTTGTTTCAGTTGTTGAAACCTCTGTACTGCTTTCATTTTCTGTGACAATTTTACTATTGCTGTTTTCTGTTTTACTTGCCGAAAAAGAAACTGAATCATCCTTATCAGCGTTTTTGCTAACATCTGCATTATGGCTGCAACCTACAATCATCATTACTGCAATCAGCAGCATTACTATCAAACTAACTTTTTTCATAAATATCGCTCCTTTGCCTTAATAATATACCGCTTGGCAATATTTGACAAGACTGCGATTTACATTAAATCATAAGCATCATTCCTTTTGCTTTGTATTGTTTATATAAACTCTCTTAAAGAGATGTTTATTCTTATTTCGGTAAGTATTGTTAGTAATAAGGGTTAGGGTGTGGGAAAGGGAGTTGAAAAATTTGTAATTACACTGCCTTTACCGTGCCTCTCTCATTTTTTGCCTTTCAAGATACTTACTGTAATATTCCAAAGCCTTGCAGATAAAATTCTCGGTCTGTTCTCGTTTTACATTCTTAGGCAGATATTTATTTATCTTTTCGGCTTGTATTGTAATTTTTGGCTTTTGATTAGGTTTTTCCTCCTGCATAACTGAATAGATGCCCTCTCTTGTGAGCGTATTTTCATTAAATTCCTTATGCAATCTGATTGCCTGTGCATGTGATGGAGTGCAATCTTCTTCATCAATAGCATCTACCAAATCACGCTGACAATCTTCATCAAGATATGAAATTTCAACAGCAGGTGACATTTTCATTCTACCTTCATCTACCATTTCAAGTAATTCAGGAACAAGATAGGTTAAACGGATATATCTGTATATCTGCGTTTTGCTATCTCCTGTGTTCTCGGCAAGTTCCATTGCTGAATTTAACTTTGTTCCAACTTGGGAAAAAGTTAAATCTGTTCGTTGTCCTTGATGATTCATTGCATCAAGTTTCATCTTGTATGCAAAGGCTTTTTCACTTGGCAGAATATGCTCTCTTTGAATATTACTATCTACCATAATTATGGTAGCTGCATCATCATCAATATTAGAAACAATGCAACGCATATTATTCTTTCCTGCATATTCACTTGCTCGTTTTCGTCTATGACCTGAAAGCAATTCATATCTTCCGTCTGCCTTTGGTCTTACTATTGCAGGAACAAGAACACCACGCTCCGAAACGCTTTCAATAAGCTTAAGCATATCTTCATCATCTTTTACCTTAAACGGATGATTAGGAAATTCATCAAGCAATGACAACGGAATATCTTTTATTTCAGGCATTTTGCCATTCTCTCGTTCTTCCTGTGATGAAAATAAATCATCGAACTTGGGCAAAGTAAAGTCGGTTGTTCTGTCTTTGCTCAATGTCAAGCACCTCCTTTGTCAAGTTTTTATACGCCTGTGCTGCTGTACTGTTCGGAGCGTAAGTATAAATACTTTTGCCCTTTGAACTTGTTTCAGCAGCCTTTACAGCCATAGGAATATTAGTGTTAAATATTTTTATTACTTTACCATAGCTTTCTGTTATGGCATCTTTCGTGCTTTTAGCAAAATTCGTTCTTCCGTCAACAAGAGTTAAAAGAACACCGTCAATCTTTAATTGTGGGTTGATTTGCCTTTTAACTTTATGAATTGTCTGAATAAGCTGTGTCATACCTTTAGCGGACAGATATTGAGCCTGAACAGGAATAATAACGCTGTCGGCTGCAACAAGTGAATTGATTGTTACCATACTTAATGACGGCATACAATCTATAAGGATATAATCATAATTATCTTTAATAGATTTCAAATATCCTTTCATTGCTACCTCTCTGCTCATAGCATTAACAAGGCTTAATTCAAGTGCAGACAATTCAACATTAGCAGGAATTAAATCGATACCCTCATCGTGATGTAGAATGACATCATCGGGCGTATTGTTGTTATCCTGAATAAAGTCTAAAATCTTATTAGAAAGAGTATTTGACAAATTATCATTATCTTTCCAACCAAGACTTACAGTTAAATCACCTTGCGGATCAGCGTCAACAAGCAGCACCTTTTTGCCCTGCATTGCTAAGCCTACACCGAGATTAACTGTTGTGGTAGTTTTACCGACACCGCCTTTTTGATTACAAATCGCAATCGTTTTGCATTTTGACATACACTATCTCCTTTCCATTTTCTGAAAATAAAAAAAGCCACTCATTCATAAAAGAATAAGTGGCTGTATATATGATTATATTTAATCATTATTTTACATATGTAAAGGTAAAATAAGCACCCCAAAATCTACCCCAATTAGTACCCCTTGTACCCACAAAATCTACCCCTTAACTTTAATTTTGTGGGTGATTTGTATAAGTTTATATCAGTATAAAATTGAGATTGAAAATGCTGATTTCCCCTGTATTTAAGCCAAATTTGGCATAAAAAAGACCTTAGAGAGTTTCAAAAACTTTCTAAGGTCGATTGGTCGAGGTGACAGGACTTGAACCTGCGGCATCCTGCTCCCAAAGCAGGCACTCTAGCCAAACTGAGTTACACCTCGATTTTTAGTTTTTATATTTTAAATGACTCTGTCTTATTGCTTTGGTCGCCCTCTTGCAAAATTGTCGCTCTGCTCATTACCATTCGCATTGCTCTGTTTTGCTGCGCCAACTCGCTTTCCCTTAATCTGCCGCCGGCAGCGGTCAAGCTCATTGCCCAAAGCAGGCACTCTAGCCAAACTGAGTTACACCTCGATATATTTAAAGCCGTTACCGGCGTTACTGACTATATGTAAAACCCCGAAGGGTGTTACCGATATATATAAAACTCCCGCAGGAGTGTTATGCATATCTCTCAATGCCTAGCTATTTTATAATATTAATTTCAATTTGTCAAGAAAAATATTTAATTTTTTTGCAATATATGTTAAAATATTTTCAAATTTTACAATTGGAGTTGATTTTTATGGAATCATGGCAGTTTAATTTGCCTGTAAGATTAGAATTCGGAGTCGGAAAACGAAGAAAACTTAAAGCCTTTATTGACGATATCGGCGGAAAAAACGGTGTACTTGTATGTTCACGCAGCTTTGCAGGCAACGGACTTGCAGAAGAGTTTGTTAAAATGAGCGGCGGCACTTTAAAAGCGGTATTCAGTGACATCCGTCCAAATCCTACAACCGAAAATGTTAATAGCTGCGTCAAGCTTTTGCGCAGCATTAATGCCGATTTTGCAGTTGCGCTCGGAGGCGGTTCACCTATGGACTGCTGCAAAGCTGCTTGTGCCATTGCTAAAGGTGACGACATTATCGAATCATATCACAGCGGCGGAAAGCCGATTAATTCCGACGAAGTCATACCTATGATTGCGGTTACAACAACATCCGGCACCGCAAGCGAGGTTACAAATATTGCCGTTTTGACTGACATCAATAAAAATCTTAAAAACCCTATGAATGACCCTGCAATGTATCCAAAAATTGCACTGATTGATCCTGAACTCACATTAACTGTTCCGCCTCAGATTACTGCGTCAACAGGTCTGGATGTACTTTCACATGCGATTGAAAGTTACTGGGCAACTTTAAATCAGCCAATATGCTCTGCCTGCTCAATATATGCTGCACGGCTTGTATTCAAATATCTTGAAAGAGCATACAACAACCCCCGAGATTTAGAGGCAAGAAGCAAAATGGCTGAGGCATCTATTGTTGCAGGTGTTGCATTCAGCCATCCAAGAACAACGGGCTCACATGCCTGCTCATTTCCTCTCACAAATATTTACGGTATTCCCCATGGTGAGGCTTGCGCATTCACGCTTGACTATTTCTTAAAATTCAATGCCGATCATGCAGACAGTGACGGAAGAATAACCGCTCTTGCAATAGACTGCGGTTTTAATTCTGCATATGAAATGGCAGACGAAATAACCGCAATGAAGAAGCGAATGGGTATGAGATGCACACTATCAGAAATAGGCTGCACTACGGATGATCAAATTAAAGAACTCACCGAAAAGAGCATGTCAATGCTTATGAAACGCAATCCTATTGAACTGACTAAAAATAACATATATACTATGTATAAGGCACTTGCATAAAACACTTGATTTTGCATTTCTTCAGTGATATAATATTATGCAATGAGAAGCAGATTGCTCTTTCAGCGTAAATCCCACGGTCTTGGGATTTACGCTTTTTATTTTTTATAATGATCGGAGGATTTGATTATGCCAAGAACTAAAGGACAGAGAATTGTATTTGGTATTATTATGTCAATGACTATGGCATATGGTATGGAGGTTTATAATGTTGCCATAAAAAACGGCTGCGGCACGCCTGGCTGGAATTTCAGTACGCTTACAAACAGGGTATTTTTAGATGCATTGATTGAAGCAAGCTATATGTGGATTTTTGTTTTTATCTTTTCAAATCTTTGGGGCAACAGAATTGGTCATAAGCTGGCAGAAAGAATTATCATACCTGAAAAAGACAACCCATTTTTCATAACATTAATGATTTCCGGCTGCACAGTACTGATTATGTGCCCGACTATGAGCCTTGTGGCATCCATACTGTTTAATATAATTCTTGGACACCAAAATCCTATTGATCTGCCTGCAATCTGGGTTGGAACAATAATAAAAAACTTCCCTATGGCACTGCTATGGAATCTTTTCGCTGCAGGACCGATAACAAGATTTCTCTTCAAAACGGTTTTTAAAAAGCAGTTGAAAGAACCTGTTAATAAATAAAACAGGATTAACGATGAAAACTTTACAAGATTTATTTGAAAGGACATCCGAAATAAAATCGGCTGTTCTTTTATTATACCATTTTCCAAAACAGACATATTTCGCACTATACATTGTTTATAATCCTTTTGACTAGACATATTCGGGATGTGTAAAAATGATTAGCGAAAGGCTTAAAACGGATAAGCTTAAAATAAATAATAAAATAATAAAGCATATTTTAGAGTGCAGTGCATTTTTCCTTCTTGGTTTTGTGCTAAGCCTTGGCACAGTAATAAACAATCTGCACCCGTTTGGAATATCTTTAATAACAGTTTCAAGAAAAAAGCACTTTTTATTTTCAGCTGCCGGAGCAATTCTGGGATATTTAATCGGTGGAATTAACGCATATTCAGCAAGATATCTTGCTGCAGCGGTAATGGCGGCACTTGGGGCATTTGCTGCAACAAGCTTCGATTTGAACTACCGCCCTGCATTTGCAATGGCAGTTTCCTTTCTTGCGGATTTATCAACAGGGATAGTATTAAATGTAAAATTGCAGAGTATTGCAAGTGAATATATACTGACCATCGGTGAGGCAATTCTTGCCTGCGGAGGTGCATTCTTTTTTTATAAAAGCCTGTATGCAAATTATAAACGGCTTAGATTCAGAGCACTTCCTGTATCAGATATAACATGTATCGTGATTTCGCTTTCAATCATAGTTATGAACCTAGCAAGACTTGGTATTGGGATAGTATACCCGGCAAGAATTATCGCAATTGTACTAGTGCTGACCTCACTGCGATTTGGCGGTGAAAGATGGGGACTGATTCTATCACTCTGCTTTGGATTTGCTCTTAGCCTAACAGACAGTCGTTCACTGTTTTTAGTAGGTGCTTTCGCATTTTCAGCTATGGTGGGAGCACTGTTTTCTTCACTTTCATCAATCGGAATAGGCATAAGCTATCTGTGTTCTATGGGATTTTTTGCAGTAGCGGCAGCTAATGAGCTTTCATTATCACTGTTTGTTGACAGTGCCATAGGAACCGTAATATTTGTTCTTCTGCCCTCAAAGCTATGCGCTAAGTTGGAAGAGCTTTGGGACAATGGAAAAGATGCACCGCCTGACGGCTCGCTAAGACAAAATCTGGTATTAAAGCTGCGGTTTGCTTCCTCTGCTATGGCAGCTATAAGCGACAGCGTTGATCAGGTTCGTGAAAAAATAAATGATATTACACGAAGGGAAAACGACCAAAACCGTGAATTTATGAGCGAGGAAGAGTATATACGACGGGAGATTATTTTAGAAAAGACAAACCAGATAAGAATGGTTGCATCAGACCAGTTTTTTTCAATTGCAGGCATGCTTGATGATTTGGCATTTGAATTCGATGAGGCTGAGATTTTTGATTCAAACGCATCATCAAAAATCAGGCGTCTGCTGGGCGAACACGATATCTATCCTACAAACATTTCTGCAATCGAGGACAAGTTTGGAAGAATGAGAGTTGAAATTTTAACAGACAGCAGTACAGTCGGATTAGATAACCCCAAGCTTTCGTCTGAAATCGGTAAAATCTGCTCCAGATATTTTGAAACCGGACGAATAACAAACTTTAAGAACGAAACAATGCTCTCATTCTCTGAGAAACCTAACTATAAACTCAGTGTAGGCTTTGCCCAGCACAGTGCCGAAGGTGCTTTGTGCGGCGATACTGTTAAAATTTTAAATGATAACAAGGGGCATTCCATTCTGATAATCAGTGACGGAATGGGAAAAGGCTCCCGAGCTGCACTGGACGGTGCAATGGGTGCAGGGCTTTTATCAAGGCTTATAAACGCAGGATTTGGATTTGACAGCGCACTTAAAGTTGTAAACTCAGCACTATTAGTTAAAAGCAATGATGAGAGTCTTGCCACTCTTGATATTGCAAATATAGACCTATTTACAGGTAAATGTGAGATATTCAAGGCAGGTGCACCGGCAAGCTTTATTATTAAGGACAGCAATGTTACAAAATGCGAGCTGACCTCAATGCCTGCAGGAATTCTGCGTGGTATTGAATTTGCAAAGCGCACGGCAGTACTTCGTCTTGATGATTTGATAGTTCTGATGAGTGACGGCATAACCGATTTAGGTGAGGATTGGGTTAACAACATGCTGTTGTCCCTTTGCAGACTGGGAACTCAGGAAGGAGCAGACTATATTCTGAGTGAAGCACTTAAGCAGTGCGACAAAAACAAAATGGATGATATGAGCGTAATATGCGCAAGGCTTGAAAGGAACTGATTAAATGAGCGGAATTTTTGGATACATCGGCACTGAGCAGTGCAAGGATATTTTAACAGCAGGTATATCATCGCTTGAAAAGCGGGGTGCAGATACAACAGGCATTGTTATAAAATGCAAGGACGACTTTATTGCAATAAAAACAAAGGGCGGCACATCTGATTTGAAACAAAAAGCAGCCGCAGTGAAAAACGAAAGCACAATAGGAATTGCCCAATGCGACAAAGCTATGCGCTGCAAAGCAACTCAACTAACTGCAAAGCCTGCCTGCAATAATTTATTTGCAGCTGCAATGGATGGTACAATTGAAAACTTTGACGATCTCAAACGATGGACGAACAACCCATTCCCCATTGCTACTGATGAGGATTTACTTCTTGCAATGCTCTGCGTTGGAAACGACCCAAACAAGCTCGAAATTATTAAAAAGTTTGACACGCTTATAAGGGGTACTCCGAGTTATGCATTTATAAGCAATGATGAAAATACAATCTACTGCAAAGCGGGCAGCAGACCGATTGTAATAGGTATAAGCAGCAACGGATTTTATCTTTCAAGCGAGATAGGTGCAATTACCAGCCTTGCAGACAGATATATTTTTTTAGATGAAAATGAAGCCGCTAAAATAACGGCAGACAAAGCAATAATATTTGACAGCAGATATAAAAAAATTAAAAAAACTATTCTTGAAACACCCGATGCTGTGTATTTTGAAAATGACTATTCCATTAAAGACGAAATTTTTTACTGCCCGCTTACTGTTAAAGAAACATACAGGCGTTTTATTCAGAATTCAAAAATAAACTTTGATAATTTAAAACTGAATCATCGAGCTGTTGACAAATTAAACCGCATTATCATTACCGGAACAGGCGGCTCTTATAATACAGCCGAAATCAGTGCATATAATTTCTCTATGGTGACTGATATTCCGACTAATGCTTACCCTGCCGGCGAGCTTAGGTACTCAGGCTGTGTAATTGACAGGAATACATTGCTGATTGCTATATCTCACAGAGGGGAAAGTGAGGACACAATTGCCTGCGTAAAACGCTTTAAGGCAATCGGAGCAAAAACAATAGCAGTTACAAGCAACGCTTCATCATACCTGGCAAAACTTTGCGACAGTATTATTAACCCTAACTGTGATTTTGATATTAACGAGATTTCACTTAGAAGCTTTATTTCTAATTATCTTGCTATGTCCTTTCTTGCCCTGCACATAGGCTGCAAAAGCGGAATAGTAAATGAGCTTTATCTCAATGTTACAATTAAAATGGCAGAGATGCTGCCGGGCAAAATTTCATCGGCAATTAAGCCATCACCTGCAATTGAAAAAGCCGCCGGCATGCTTTCACAGACCGAAAATGTTTTTGTAACAGGCTTGGGAGCAGATTATGCCCTATCTCTTGAGGGTGCTGATAAGCTTCGCAAAATTGCAAAGGTAAATGCATCTGCATACTGTGTAAGTGAGCTTGTTCAAAAATGCACTTCAATACTTGACGGCTCACTTGTGATTGCATTTATTACGAATAAAGAGCTGCTGCACAAAGCATTATACAGCCTCAGACGAGCTAAAGCTCTAGGCGCAAAAATTATAATCATAACAACCGAAAATATTGAGGAGGAAATCAATGACTTCGAGAGTATTATTTCCTTCAATGACAGTGTTCCGTTGTTAAACCCTCCAGCGTGCATAGCAGGACTGTATAAAATTGCTATAATCGCAGATGAAATAAAAAATAAAACAGAGATTGAAATAGCAGGATAAACAACACTTTATCTTGACAATGAATCTCATTCTGTGTTACGATACAAAAAACGAGGTCATTATCATGTATAACACTATAAGCAAAATGAACAGACATTTCTATCTTATGCGCTCAGCTCGCATGGGATATATTCGTCGTGTTCATCTTTGGTAAGTGCTGTATTGAATAATTAATTTTCAGCCACTGATGAGCCATCATCAGTGGTATTTTTTATTTTAAGGAGGAATGGCTGTGTCAGAATACACAATAGAGCAAATCGGTATTGATGAATACGACAAATTAAGTAATATATGGGATATGAAAAAATGTCCCTATACAGAGCAATTCAAAAAGCAGATAATCAACGGCGACAGATTGGTATTCATTTACAAAATCGGTGATACTTTCATCGGCGAGGGGAATTTAGTCATAAATGGTGATGACAGTGATTATTTTATACCTAATCAAAGAATCTATGTTTCAAGAATGATTGTAAAAAAGGAATATCGAAATCAGGGAATCGGCGGAATAATACTTGATTATTTAATCACACAGGCTAAGGAAATGGGATACAGCGAAATGGCATTAGGCGTTGACAAAGATAACAGTGGTGCTCTGCATCTTTACAGAAAAAAGGGTTTTGACAAATTAATTGCAGAATGTGAGGATGAACAGGGTAAATATTATAAGCTGTTAAAAGCAATTTGAAAGGAGTAAGAAATGAAATTAGTGTTAATATTCGGTGATGCTGCTGTCGGTAAAATGACAGTAGGTCAGGAGCTTACAAAAATTACAGATTTAAGGTTATTTCACAATCATATGGCGATAGAGCCTGTACTTGATATTTTCGGATATTTTAACGCCAATGCAATACGAAAACTTCGTGAAATTGTTTTTGAGGAGTTTGCGGATTCAGATGCCTACGGAATAATATTTACATTTATGTGGGCATTTGATGACAAGTCGGATTGGGACTATATTGAGCATGTTAAAGAAATATTCAAGGGTGCAGATATTTATTATATAGAGCTTGTTGCTCCTCAGGAAATCAGACTTAAAAGGAATATAACAGAAAACAGACTTAAGAATAAACCGTCAAAAAGAAATACAGAAAAGTCAAATCAGCTGCTGATAAATGACGATAAAAATCACAGGCTTGTAAGCTATGACGGAGAAATACCATTTGATAATTATATTAAAATTGATAATTCAAATATCCCTGCCAAACAAGCGGCATTGATGATTAAAGAAAAATTCAGCTTATAAATAACAATGGCATAATTGAAAAAAGAGCGCCGAAACGGCGCTCCCTGCTCACAATTATATTATCAATTTTTTCTTTTGATTACATCAATCATTATTCTTCTAAGCTCAGCACGGTCATAATGCGGCAGAGGCTGAGTAATTGCATCAAGACATCCCCCGACAAGGAAAGTAACCTTAGCCACCTGATGATAATTGCTGTCAACGTTAAAGCCGTTACCATCGCAGATTGCCTTAACAAACTTTTCTTTAAGACTTCTGATCGCGCCGTCATAAATTACACTGTTTTTGAATTTCGTTATAAGCAGCATGTTTTTTTCAACAACATCCAGCACCATATCAACTGTTTTTTCAGGAGCAAGCGCAGCAGCAGTATAATTGATATCATTACTAAGGCTCAGTACCTTACTGGTAAAGAAATCAAAGCATTTTTTAAAGCAATCATCAATACTGTTATAATGCAGATAAAAGGTGCTTTTATTAATTCCCGCGCGCTCGCAAAGCTCAATTACACTGATTTTATCAAGCTCTTTTTCTGTCGAGAGGTCAAATACTGCATTAAAAATAGCTGACCTGGTTTTTAAAACTCTTTTATCCAAAATGCCGCCTCCTTTAGGTTTATACCTATTCTTAACAAGAATAATAATATCACATAAAAATTCAGATTTCAAGATATTCCATATTTAGATTTTATCTAATGAGCAAAAATAAATAAATTTAATGAATTAGGATAAAAAAACATTGTAATAATAAAATATTTATTGTATAATTATTTAGTAATATTTTGATTTACAAACGGAGGTTTATATTATGGAATGCTGGCTTAAAGGCAAAACCGTTGTTGTAACAGGAGCTTCAGGCGGTATGGGTGCAGGTATTGCTGCAACACTTATTAAAAAGCATGGCTGCACAGTAATCGGCGTTGCTCGTTCCGAAACAAAAATGCTTAAGTTCATTGATGAGCTTGGTCCAACCTATGCAGAACAATTCTCATACAAGCTTTTTGATGTTTCTGTTAAAGAGAACTGGGAGAATTTTGCTGAGGAATTGAAGGAGAATGGCACAAAGATTGATATTTTAATCAACAATGCAGGTATTCTTCCAAAATTCAAGCGTTTTGATAAATATTCTTATGAGGAAATTGACAGAGCAATAAACATTAATTTCTATTCCTGTGTTTATTCAACCAAAACTCTTCTTCCAATGCTTCTTGAATCAAGCACACCGGGTATTATCAACATTGACTCATCTGCCGCTCTTATGACACTTGCAGGCACATCAATGTATTCAGCATCAAAGGCCGCACTCAAAGGTTTCACTGAAGCACTCAGAGTTGAATTTCAAGGCAAAATGTATGTAAGCCTTGTTTGCCCCGGCTTTACAAAAACAGATATTTTCCGCGACCAGGGTGCAGAAAGCAACTCAAAGGGTCAGAAGGTTATGGATATGATTTCAACTGACTGTGACCTTATGGTTAAAATGATTATGCGCGGAATTGAGTTTAAGGCTCCTATGCAGGTTCACGGCATCGATGCTCATGCAATGTCAATCTTTAACAGACTTATGCCTGTTTACGGATCAAAGCTTTTCAGCTCGGTTATGAGAATGGCTAATGTGGACATTTTTAAAGAGGTATTTAGCGATTAATTTGTAACTTTAAAGGCGAAGTTGCCAATGGCGGCAGCTTCTGCCTTTTTATATTCATTAGGAGGTAATTATTATGGAGGATATTTCGAAAAAAAAATATTTGAATTTTAAAGAAATTGCTGCATATAGTCTTGGCCTTTTTGGATTTCAGGCTGTTGTGGGTCTTTTGAATTCATATCAGGCAGAATTTGACGGCTCTATTTTAGGTGCAAATGTCAGCGTTGTTGCAATTTTAATCCTTGTTGCTAAAATTGTTTCAGCTGTTGCAGATCCGATAGTCGGTAATCTTGTTGACCGTTCACACAGCAAGCTCGGCAAGTTTAAATCAATGATTTTATACTCACTTGCTCCGCTTTTGATTATGACTGCAATTGTATTCTTAAAAGTTCCGTTTAAAGGCTTTGGTCTATATGTGTGGATTTTTATTACATATCTTATCTGGTCAATTGCAATGACAATGGGCGATGTTCCTTCACAGGGCATTGCAGCAGCACTTACACCAAACCCAACGGAAAGAACAAATGTTGTCTCAATTTCAAATACCTTTAAGCAGGTTGGCTTTTCTGCCTGCGTTGTTATCGTTCCTATCGTTTGTCTTATCATTCCAAACGGCTCAAAGGTATTCGTTAAGAGCGGCGAAACTGATACTCCTATGATTGCATCGGAATATTTCTGGGTTGCAGTATTAACTGCCGTTTTAGGCTGTGCATTGTTTGCCCTCATTCCGCTTATTAATAAAGAGAGAGTCACAAACACTTCGTCAGAAAAGACAACTGCTAAGGATATGATTAATGCATTAAAAAACAATAAGCCGTTTATGCTTGTAATTGTTTCATATTTTCTTGGCTTTGGCCGTCAGATGGCAATGGGTATTCAGGTTCAGGCAGCAACCGTTATTCTCGGCTCACAAAACCTTGTTGCAGTTCTCGGCATTGTAACTGCCGTAGGCTCAATGATCAGTATGGCACTTTGCCCGCTGCTCATCAAAAAGCTTGATGAAAAGAAAGCCTATATCCTTCTTTCGGTATATGGCTTTGCAGCATCAATTTTCTCATTCATTATCGGTCATTTCTGGTTCCAAAATCCGAGTAATATGGTGCTTACAATTCTTTTCTACGCATCATTATTCCTAATTGGTCTTCAATTTGGTGCAGTAACACTTATGCCTATGATTATGACTGCAGACACCGTAGACTACTATGAGTATGAAACAGGTAAGAGAATGGAGGGCGCTTGCTACTCAATTCTTACACTTACAATCAAGGTTTGCCTTGCACTCGGAACAGCCGTAGGACTTATCTTTGTTCAGGCATCAGGCTATTATGAGGCTCTTGATACCGGCAGCTTTACAAATAACACAAAGGATATTATCTTCTTTGCATACACAGCACTGCCCGGTATACTTGCTCTGCTTTCAATCTTCCCGATGTTCAAATATGATATTGTCGGCGAAAAGAAAGCAAAGATTTCATCTGCTCTTGCAGAAAGAAGAAAAACCGCCGACGCTGAATAAATTTATAAACCATTTATAAAAGGCAATTCTTATTAATACAAGAATTGCCTTTATTGATTGAAAATTTTTAAATTAATTTGCTGTAATCATCTTATAAACAGATAAAGCATGAGTATCAGTCATTCCTGATATTTGATCAGTGACTAATAATAATTTATTGTAAATTTTTTCTTCTTCTGTTGTAGCTCTTTTATTTGCTTGCTTACAAATATATCTGTAATTTTTAGATAAAGAAAGATATAATAAATTTCGATCAGTATCTTTATTCTTATCGTCTTCCTCTTTCCAATTTACAGTAGCTGGAACATAGATCTCAAGCAATTTTGTAAGCACAGAGTACGCTCGTGTTTTGTTCTCTAATATTTGTGAACAATAGTGAATATTTTCTTTTTCAATTTTTCTTAATATACGGGTAATAGTAGATGCAGCAGAGCAGTTTAATAATTCATCATTAAATCTACACTCCATTATATCATCATATGCATTATCAAAAGCAACATATATCGAATTAATCATAAGTCCTTTTATAAGAACCCGCGTTCTATTCATTACATAACCCTCAACATCCTCATACTCCATTTTAATTGCAGCCATTTTGTAATTACTTATCTCTTTAAGTACTTGATCTACTAATAAATCACTTTTTTCTTCTGAAAAATATTTAACAATTTTATCAATTGTGATTAATCCTTTTCTATGAGCATCTTCAATATCTGCTGTTAAATATGCAATATCGTCCGCTGCTTCCAATAAAAAGGCTAGAGGATGTCTATAACCATTTAACCCTAAGGTTTCATTGATTTTTTGATATAAATCTTCTTCCGATGAAAAATATCCGACTTTTTTACAAATTAATTTCTTTTTATCAATTGATGATGAATTTGTCGGATATTTTATAAATGACGCCATGACTGGAAAAGTTAGATTCATTCCATATTCATCTATAAATAAATTTAATTTTGTAACTAATCTAAATAATTGTGCGTTTCCTTCAAAATTTGTAAGATCATTGAAATATTTTCCCTTTAATTTGTATACCAAAGAATCATTTGGGTCACTGCCACTTTTATATACTAAAAGGCCATCAGAATTGATTGCCAGATTGCGCAAATTGTGTGCAAACCAATCACCTATAATTTGTTCTCCCAAATGTCCAAATGGCGGATTTCCCATATCATGAAGAAGGGATACAGTTTTCAAAATTGTTGGAATCTCATCAAGAAGTTCTTTTACATAATCACGTTTTCTTCTTGATTCGGAAAGAAACTTCTTATCATGTTTCATAATTATATTTCTTGCCTTCATACCTAGGCTTTCTGCTATTGACATAACCTCAATTGAATGTGTTAGCCTAGTTCTGGCATAATCCTCTTGTTCCAACGGAAATACTTGTGCTTTATCTTGAAGTCGTCTTAAAATTGTACTATTACAAACAGTATCATAGTCTTTTTTAAATGGTGATCTCTCATCATTCTCGGCCCTTTCAACAGTTTCCTTCTCTCTAAAACGCTTTGGTGAAAGTAGCATATCCCAATACATCATAACAAATCCATCCTTTTATATAACATACCAATATCCTAATAAAAAGCATTAGAATTACATATTTAATATTCATATATATAAGCGTTTAAAAATAAAAATGTTACAAGATTTTGTAAATATTAATATAAAATAAATTTATTAGAACAATATTTGTAAATAGGATAATATATTATGTATAATAAACTTCCGAAATCCATATCTACTATAATTAGCGAAAAAGATTATATCCGCGACTCCATTGGTGAATCTGGAGCAACAATTTTAATTTTTGACAAATATGTGCTTAAAATTGAGGATGCAAATGACTCGTCAAACAATGAAATTGTGGCAATGAATTGGCTTAAAGGCAAACTGCCCGTGCCTGAAATTATTAAATTCGTTTGTGAAAACAGTAAAAATTATATTTTATGTCAAAGTTTAACGACAATTTGGCATGCGATAAAATCAAATTAAAAAGCCCGAAATCATTAGTCGAAGCACTCGCAGACGGATTAAAACAATTATGGAGCCTTGATATATCGCAGTGTCCGCTGGACAGTACCCTGAATAAAAGACTTGAACAAGCAAAATTTAACATTATTAATGGATTAGTTGATTGAGGATTTTGAAAATGAAACAATTGATCCTGATGGATTTTCCGACATTAACGAATTATACTTATTTTTTATAAATAACAAACCTGATAATGATTTGGTGTTCACACACGGCGATTACTGCCTGCCTAATATTTTTATCGATAATAACAAAACAGTTGGATTTTTGGATTTGGGAAAAGCCGGTATCGCTGACAGGTGGCAGGATATCGCACTATGCGTGCGATCATTAAAATACAATATGTGTAATCAATGCAGTATGTCATATGATGAGTTCATAAATACCAAGAAATATTTTTACTCTTTGCTTGGCATAAAAGAAGATAAACAGAAATTAAAATATTACATCTTGCTTGATGAATTATTTTAATATTGCAGTTAATATAATGAATATGTTAAAACAAAAACCCTTAAATAAATAAACAGAAAACCGCAGACAATATGAAGTGACCCCCAAAGATTAGACAAAAATAAATATTAAAATGTAAGAGAATGAGTTCGGTATTGCACCGGGCTCATTTTCAGTTTTGATACGATTCGTTCATTGTTGTAGTAATCAATGTAATCTTTCAAACAGTTGATGAATTCATCAACTGTTTGAAAACTTTCGCCGTAAAACATTTCGACTTTCAGTCTGCCGAAGAAGTTTTCCATTGCTCCGTTATCCATACAGTTACCTTTGCGTGACATACTTTGTATAATGTTATGCTCCGTAAGTAAGCGTTGATATTCTGCATGCTGATACTGCCAGCCTTGATCTGAATGAAAAATCGGTTTTGCATCTTTAGGCAGTTTCTTGAATAAGCCATTTAACATATCTCTGATTTGCTGCAGGTCAGGACTTAGTGAAATTGAGTAAGATATAACTTCTCTGTTAAATAAATCAAGAACAGGTGATAAATATACTTTCTCATTGCAGACGTTGAACTGTGTAACATCTGTTGCAAGCTTTTCAAATGGTTTGTCCGCATTGAAATCCCTTTTTAGTATATTATCTGCTATCTTACCTACCGTACCCTTGTATGAATGATATCTCCCATTTTTGCTTTGTTTAGCTCTTAATCCAAGCTCTTTCATCAGCTTTTGTACAGTTTTATGATTAATTGTATATCCTGCCTTATGCAGTTCTTCTGTTATTCTGCGATATCCGTATCTGCCCTTGTGCTTCTTGAATATTTCCGAAATCTTAAGTTTTAGATTTTCATATTTATCTTTATTGCCTTGTTTAAGATAATAGTAATATGTGCTTTTGGCGATTTCTGATAATTTAAGCAATTCGTTCAGCGGATATTCTTGCCTTAGTTCATTTACTATTAACGCTTTTTCCTTTCTTCTCGCTCTCTTTTCTGAACTAAGGCATCGAGTTTTTTTAGATATTCTATCTCCATTCTCAAGCGTTGATTTTCTGCTATTAAATCTTCTTCTACTTTTTTATCAAGCTTTGGCGGTCTTCCTTTTCTTGATCCGATTGCTCTGCCTCTGCGTTCTTTCATCAGACCTTCGGCTCCTTCTTCCAAGTATATGCGTTCCCACAATTTTATCTGTTGAAAATGATTTGATACCAATCCATCATTCCAATATTTTCGGATCGTTTCATTATACCCCAAACCATGTTCTCGCATATCCATTATAACAGATATTTTGAACTCTTCACTATATACTTTATTTTTTCTTCCTGTTTTTCCCATAAAAAATATGCACCTCCAAAAGTTGTCTAACTTTTGGGGTGCATATCAATAGTCTGCGGTTTTCTGTTTATTTAAACATTATTGTTATAATAATCATTACCCATTCCGCTGCCATAGGTAGGATTTTGCGGAGGTTGGTAATAAACATTTTGAGATTGATAATATGCTGCTCTTTCTGTATCATTCATAAAATCAAAAGCAGTAACCCTGCCCTCCTGGAATGCCCTTATTCTGAAATTCTCATAATACAGAGCCTTTGTTGCATTATAATACGGAATTGTATAAATTGATGCCAAACCGCAAGTGATAATGGTTAATAAGAACCAACCGATAAAGCTCAAGTCGAGCGCAAAAAGCTCGCCCTTATGACCTTCAGTCAATTTCTTTGAGAGCTTAAGAGCATCTGTCGACGAAATTTCAGGATTATCAGTCATAATGGACTCGGCAAAATAATATTTGTAATAGAATATAACACCGGGGAAAATAAAAACCAGAAGTAATAATCCGACAATCAAGCCTTGAAGAAAACAAAGCATCCATTTTTTAAAATAGTTTTTATCAAACAGATTTTTGAAAACATATTCAAATTCCTGTAATACGGTAAAGCGTTTACCGCGCACAGTAATGATATATAATCCCATCAGCGTTACACTAAGAGGCATGAATACCATCTGAACAATGCTGCCCAATCTTAATATAACTGATTTAATAAGCGGTATATTGCTTTGACCCATTGCTGATGTCTGAAGGGTTAACTTGCCATTGAAATCATCAAAATAACCTCTGTCGAATCCATCACCTGATGAATTGCTGTTTCCGTTTTCGTCGCTGTCTTTTCCGAAATTAAAGAAATCCGAATAACCGTAGCTGTTATCTGTGCCGTTGGAAAGGTTATTATATACATTGTATGAATAACTAAATATATTTGCACCCGACATAAGAAAAACTGCAATAAAGCTAATCAGAAACAGCTTGAGCACATTGCCCGTAATAATTTGCTTTGCCTGTGATTTAACTAAAGCTCTGTCAATATTCAATGCCATTCTCCTTTATTCAATGATATTTGTAAAAACGGACAGCCGCGGATTGGGCTGTCCGTCTTGTTTAATCAGATTAAAATTCAAGCTTTTCTGCGATAAATGCTTCAAGCTCGCTGATAGGTAATCTTACCTGCTCCATAGTATCACGGTCACGAACTGTTACACAGTTATCCTCAATAGAATCAAAATCATATGTGATACAGTAAGGAGTACCGATTTCATCCTGACGGCGGTATCTCTTTCCGATTGAGCCTGCATCATCATAATCAATGCAGAATTTCTTTGAAAGATTTGTAAATACTTCTTCAGCCTGTTCATTAAGCTTTTTTGAAAGAGGCAGAACAGCCGCCTTGAAAGGTGCAAGTGCAGGATGAAAATGCATTACTACCCTTGTATCATTCTTCTCAGCATCAAGTACCTCTTCATCATATGCCTCGCAAAGTACTGCAAGGAACAATCTTTCAACACCGAGTGAAGGCTCAATTACATAAGGAACATAACGTTCATTTGTTGTGCCGTCGAAATATTCAAGGTTTTTGCCGGAGGTTTTGATATGCTGAGTAAGGTCATAGTCTGTTCTGTCAGCTACACCCCAAAGCTCACCCCAGCCGAACGGGAATAAATATTCAAAGTCAGTAGTTGCCTTTGAATAGAAGCAAAGCTCCTCAGGGTCATGGTCACGGAGTCTGAGATTTTCTTCGCTGATACCGAGCGAATATAACCAGTCACGGCAGAAGCCTCTCCAATAATCAAACCACTCAAGGTCTGTGCCCGGCTTGCAGAAGAACTCAAGCTCCATCTGCTCAAACTCTCTTACACGGAAAATGAACTTACCCGGAGTAATCTCATTTCTGAATGACTTACCAATCTGGGCAACGCCGAAAGGAATCTTCTTTCTTGTTGTTCTCTGAATATTGGCAAAGTTAACAAAAATACCCTGTGCAGTTTCAGGACGGAGATAAATCTCATCCTTGCTGTCCTCAGTAACACCCTGGAAGGTTTTGAACATAAGGTTGAACTGACGGATATCAGTGAAATTCGTTTTGCCGCAATTAGGACAAGGAATATTATGCTCCTTGATATAATCGCTCATTTGCTCATTTGACCAACCTGCAACATTTGTGCCGTCAAAATTTTCAATCAGGTCATCTGCTCTGTGACGAGTTTTACAGTCACAGCAGTCCATAAGAGGATCTGAAAATCCGCCGAGGTGACCTGAGGCAACCCAAGTTTGCGGATTCATAAGAATTGCAGAATCAAGACCTACATTATATTTATTCTCCTGAATGAATTTTCTTCTCCATGCAGATTTAATATTCGTTTTAAGCTCAACGCCGAGAGGACCGTAATCCCATGTGTTAGCAAGACCGCCGTAAATCTCGCTGCCGGGATAAACAAATCCCCTGCCCTTGCAAAGAGCAACGATTTGATCAAGTGATTTTTCAGTATTAAGCATATAGATAACCTCCGCAATTTGTTTACATATATTGGTATTATAATATAATAAGATTAATTAGTCAATCAAATTTAGAAAACAAAATCCCCTGTCAGAAAGTGCTTGGCGTTGTTTATTGTTTATTGACTTTTAAATTTAATGATGATATACTGAACCTGCTAGATTAATTGAATATTGCATATAGTAATGGTACGCCTTTTTATTTCTTGATAAAAATGCATGCTCTTATTTACCATTTGTTTGCGTTTTAGAACCATGCAT
>JBKWUD010000003.1:74066-110978 GCA_046989265.1 Eubacterium sp. | reverse complement strand
CTATGGTGTAATCCATAGCACCATGCTTCTTTAAATCACCGACAAGCTTTGCCACTGTTGATGCCTTCTGACCGATTGCATTATAAATACAGATACAATTCTTGCCCTTTTGGTTAAGAATAGTATCAAGTGCAATTGAGGTTTTACCGGTCTGTCTGTCACCTATAATAAGCTCACGCTGTCCTCTGCCTATAGGGAACATTGAATCAATTGCCAGAATACCTGTTTCAAGCGGCTGGGAGACAGATTTTCTGTCAACAATTGACGGAGCCGGCTGTTCAACAAGCCGATAATCATCTGCCACAATTTCACCTTTGCCGTCAATAGGCTCACCCAAAGAATTTACAATACGACCGATAAATGCCTCGCCAACAGGTACACCCGCCTTTTTATTAGAGCGCTTAACACGAGAGCCTTCATAAATTTCACTGTCAGAACCGAAAAGAATGCAGCCAACAGAATTTCTTTTGATATCCTGAATCATGCCCTTAATTCCGCACTCAAATACTACAATCTCGCCGTACATTGCGTGATCAAGGCCATGAATTGTTGCGATACCGTCACCAACACTGACAACAGTTCCAATCTCCTCGCCGGCAGTTACGAATTCAAAATCCTTAATATCCTCACGAAGAATGGAAATAATACCGTTAGCATCAAGATTATTAGACTTTCTGGCATTCTGTGTTACAGCCTCTTTAATACCTGCAAGCTTTGCCTTAAGACTTCGGTCATACTGCTTATTTCCGATCTGAATAATGAAACCGCCGATTATGGATTCATCCTTAACAATTTCAACATTTGCAGTAACAGCACCTGTCTCCTTGCAGACAAAAGCCTTTAGACCCTCTAACTGCTCGGCACTCGGCTCGGTTACACATGTAATCACAGCATTTGCAATATTGTTTTTCTTATCATAAGCGATAAGATATTCCTTTGCTATGCCTTCAAAATCCTTAACAGAATTATTTTCAGCTAAAATGAGCATTGCCTCCCTAATTGATACAGGGAACAACTCTGCGATAGCTGTCTCTTTCTCCTTTACAGGAACAGTCGGACTGTCAAGAATTTCACAGACCTCTTTAGCTGCGTTTATAACTGATTTTGTTTTTTCAATGTCATCTGCACTGACATTTGCATTAAGCAGTGCATTAACATATTCATCAATTTTCTGAATCATTAATCTACACTACTTTCATTTAAAAATTCATCGAATATATCGCTGTTGGTCTGGCTGCTTACATTCGCTCCTACAACCTTTTCTGCTGCCTGCATAGCAAGAGAAGCAATCTGCTCTTTAGCTGCTCTGCGCGCATTTTCAGTCTCAGCCTCAATTTGTTTTTGAGCATCTGACTTAAGCTTTTTGGCATCCATTTCAGCTCTGTCGATAATTTTGCCGTATTCAACCTTTGCGTTATCTTTAGCATCACTGATAATCTGCTCAGCCTCTGTTTCAACATTGGCAATTCTGCTTTCATAATCAGCCATTTTTGCTTCTGCAGCTGCGTTGGCATCCTCGGCATTTTTAAATTGTTTTTCTATTAACTCATTACGCTTATCAATAGTTTTCTTAATAGGGTTGAAAAGAAAGAATCTTATAAGTAAAAAGAAAAGAATTAAATTGATAATTGTCCAGAGTATATTAAAGTCAAACTTTAACATTTAACTGTATCCTTTCGCTGAGTATTTACGAATTTTCCTATTACTTAAGCATAACCATAATAAGAATAGCACCGATAAGACCGTAAATAGCGGTTGCCTCTGCAAGAGCCGCACCAAGGAGGAGTGAGGTCTGAATTTTACCTGAAGCCTCCGGCTGACGGGCAATTGCCTCAACTGCCTTACCGGTTGCAATACCGATACCGATACCTGCACCAAATCCTACTAATACTGCAATACCTGCACCAATAGCTATTAATCCCATAATTTTTCTCCTTAAAATAATTTATATTTTTAGTTTTTAAGCATTTAATTTTTTTGCTTTTCTTTGAGCTTTTTTCTCTGCTTTTCTCTGAGCCTTCTCCAGTTTCTTTTTTAGTTTATCAGGATCCGGCTCCTCTTCTTCAACAGATTCCTGCAAATAAAGAGCAGTCAGGAACACAAAGATATATGCCTGCAGCAGTCCGTCAAATATATCAAAATAAAGACTGAACACCATAGGCAGGACTACAGGAACATAAATCTTAATCATTTCCATAATAGTGAATGCAGCAAGCACATTACCGAAAAGACGCATACAAAGCGATAGAGGCTTTGTAAATACTTCCATAATATTAATAGGTGTTACTACGGCAATAGGCTTTGTAAATGCCTTGAATCTTCCAAAAAAGCCCTTGTCCTTAAAAGCACTGTATTCTATAAGAACAATGCTCGTTATTGCCATAGCAGCAGTAACCTGCATGCTCTTAGTAGGCGGCTTGAATCCAAACAGTCCAATAATGTTTGACACACCGATAAAAAGTGCCATACTCATTAACCACGGAATATATTTTTCAACCTTAGGACCCATAAGTCCTTTGAAAAATCCGACTGCCTTTTCATAGCACAATTCAAGCAGTGCCTGTCTTTTGCTTATTTTACCCTCAACCTTTAGATTGCGGGTCAGCAAAATTGCAAGAACAGTCAATACCGCAATTATTATCCATGATACAACGGTTGACTCATCAAATCCAATATGAACACCACCGATATCAAAGCCAAACACTTCCTCAATATTGAGCTGCTCAGTCAATTCCTCCTGCAGATTGACTTTCATCATAATAGGAGCAAATGCCATTAACATACCTCCAATTCTTTTATATTTAAGATAATACAAAATAATTGTATTGCAACATCAAATTGTCCTACATTTCTCATCTCAATTCTCATTATATCACGCAAATTGATTTTTTCAATAAAATATAAATTAATTTAATCTTTCAAAGGTAGAAAAAATTTATTAAAAGACAAAAGATTTTAGTAAAAAATTACAAAAAATATACTTATAGTAATACACTGTTATACAACAAGTTTGATTGCGAATAAATGCATAAATTATTATTTACATATTTTGTTAAATAGTTTATAATAGCTAGCAGAAAATATAAATTAGGAGATATTTTTTATGGCGAAACAGCAAAAAATGGTTGATGCTATTACATCAATGGATGAGGACTTTGCTAAATGGTATACCGATGTATGCAAAAAAGCGGAGCTCATTGAATATACAAGTGTAAAGGGCTGTATGGTTATACGCCCATACGGTTATGCAATATGGGAAAATATTCAGCGCATACTTGACGGTATGTTCAAAGATACAGGTCACGAAAATGTTTGCATGCCTATGTTTATTCCTGAATCACTTTTGCAAAAAGAAAAGGATCATGTTGAAGGTTTTGCTCCCGAATGTGCTTGGGTAACATACGGCGGTTCAGAAAAGCTTGAAGAGCGCCTTTGTGTCCGCCCTACATCCGAAACGCTTTTCTGTGAACATTTTAAAAATGTTGTTCACTCGCATAGGGATTTACCTAAACTCTATAATCAGTGGGTATCAGTAGTTCGCTGGGAAAAAACAACCAGACCGTTCCTTCGCTCCCGTGAATTCCTATGGCAGGAGGGTCACACTCTTCACGCAACCGCCCAAGAGGCTATTGAAGAAACCGAAAAAATGCTTAATGTTTATACAAAATTCTGCCAGGAATATCTTGCAATTCCTGTTGTACAGGGTCAAAAGACCGAAAGTGATAAATTCGCAGGTGCAGAGAGAACTTACTGCATTGAGGCACTTATGCATGACGGCAAAGCTCTTCAGGCGGGTACAAGCCACTATTTTGGTGATGGTTTTGCAAGGGCATTTGAAATTCAGTATTCAGATAAGAATAATCAGCTTCAATATCCTCATCAGACCTCATGGGGTATGACAACACGCCTTATCGGTGCAATCATTATGACTCACGGCGACGATAACGGACTTGTTCTTCCGCCGGCAGTTGCTCCTGTTCAGGCAATGGTTATCCCTATCGCTCAGCACAAGGAAGGTGTTCTTGATAAAGCGGCAGAACTTACACAACGACTTAAAAAGATTTGCAGAGCTAAGATGGATGACTCAAACAACTCACCGGGCTGGAAATTTGCAGAATATGAGATGAAGGGTGTTCCTGTTCGAGTTGAGCTTGGACCTAAGGATATTGAAAATAATCAATGTGTTATAGTAACCCGTCACAACAGAGAAAAAACAATAGTCCCTCTTGACGAGGTTGAAAGTGCAGTTATTCAAAAGCTTGAAGAGGTTCGTCAGGGAATTTATGATAAGGCTCTTGAAAACAGAGAAAACAGAACATACATTGCAAAAACTCTTGATGATATTACTGAGCAATTGGAAAAGAACGGCGACGGCTTTGTTAAGGCAATGTGGTGCGGTGATGAAGAATGCGAGGACAAGGTTAAGGAAATTACCGGAGTCGGTTCTCGCTGTATTCCATTTAATCAGGAACAATTAAGTGATGTTTGTGTGTGCTGCGGCAAGCCTGCAAAGCATATGTTATATTGGGGCAAAGCATATTAATTTTATTCAAGTGAGGTAATAAAAATGTCAGTATTAGTAACAGGCGGATTAGGTTACATTGGTTCACATACCTGCGTTGAGCTTATGAATGCAGGTGTTGATGTTGTAGTTGTTGACAATCTTTACAACTGCAAAAAGTCATCATATGACAGAATAAAGGCTCTTGTTGGAAAAGATTTTCCATTCTATGAGTGTGATATAAGAGATAAGGAAGGCTTGCAGAAGGTTTTTGACTCTGAGAAAATCGACAGTGTTATTCACTTTGCAGGACTTAAAGCAGTCGGCGAAAGCGTTCAGAAACCTCTCGCATATTTTGATAACAATATTACAGGAACTCTTGTTCTTCTTGATGTTATGAAAAATAATAATTGCAAAAAAATTGTATTCTCATCATCAGCAACAGTTTATGGAATGAACAATGTATCACCTCTTACAGAGGATATGCAGGTAGGCGGTGTAACAAATCCATACGGAAGAACTAAATTCATTATTGAGTGTATGCTTCAGGATTTATTTACAAGCGATAATTCGTGGTCAATTTGTCTGCTCAGATACTTTAATCCTATCGGTGCTCACAAAAGCGGCACAATGGGTGAAGACCCCAACGGAATTCCTAACAACCTCATGCCTTACATTACACAGGTAGCAATCGGAAAGCGTGAATTTCTTAATGTATGGGGCGACGATTACGACACACCTGACGGAACAGGTGTAAGAGATTATATTCATGTTGTTGACCTTGCACTCGGTCATCTTAAAGCGGTTCAAAAGGTTAGAGATGATGAAGGATTATTCATCTATAATCTCGGCACCGGCACAGGCTACAGTGTTCTTGATGTTGTTAATGCATTCATTAAGGCATCAGGCGTTGATGTTCCATATAAAATCGGACCTCGCCGTGCGGGCGATATTGCAACCTGTTACAGTGATCCAAGCAAAGCATTCAAAGAGCTCGGCTGGAAAGCTGAGCGAGGCATTGAGGAAATGTGTGAGGACAGCTGGCGCTGGCAGTCACAAAACCCTAACGGTTATCCTGATTAATCAAAATTGAAACAAGGGATATTTCAGATATTAATAAATCTGAAATATCCCCTTTTTATTAATGCCTAAAGGCATTAATAAAATATAACCCGTCGGCTTTTAACCAACGGGTTTTTCAGCATAATCAACAATGATTATTTTTCATCAATTTGCTTTGAATATTTTGCAAGGTAAACTGTTCTCATAAGGAAGCATTCTGCCTTTGGAACATAATGAGGACGATTAAAGATATTGCAGTCAATAACTGCGGCGCAGCCCTTATCCATAATTATGTCAAGAGCCTGCAAATCACCATTATTATTACCTGTTACAAGAGCTCCGCAGCCTTGAATAAGAACAGCATTTCTGTCGTCTATAGCCTTGCCGATTTCTTTAGCACATGCATCAGTATCACCATCAATCCATGGGCAGTTTTTAACATCAAGACCTACGATTTGTGCAAAATCATCAATCATAGGAAGCATTGAATCGCCTGTGCATGATACTGCAACAACATCAGGAGATGCAACATGCTTAATCATTGTGCAATCCTCTGTATTATAGATAGCACGGTGGATTTTTTCTACCTTAGGTGCAACACCGTTAATACCAAGACCTGTTGTCATATCAACATCAACTGTCTTGCCTCCAACTGTAAGAGTAAATGTATTTCCGTTTCTTACAGATGAACCGAGGTCACAAATTGAATCAGGCATTTTGCCTGATTCATTTTTGGAGAGGAAATAATTTCTTTTTTCATCATCTGAATAGGTCTTAGCCCATGAATGACGAAGATAATTATCCTTAATTACCTTTTCACAGCAAGCCTCAAGATTTTCAGCAAGTGCAAAGGCATGATCATAGTTATCACCCATAACAAGTGCACCGTGGTGCATAAGCATAATTGCACGAACACTTGGATTTTCAACAATGCAGCTTTCAACCTTTTTGCGAAGAGAGTTTGTTGTTGACATCGCATAATCAGCGGTAGGAATTAAATCACCGAGAACGCCCTTGAACTCATCATAAACATTAGTAACATCCATACCTGTTATGCTGACAATAGTTGCAGCCTTTTGGTGAGTATGAATAACAAAATCGACCTCCGGATGATGACGATATGCAGCAGCATGAACGCCCTTTTCTGATGAAGGCTTAATATCTCCTTCATAAGAACAGTCTTCAATATTCACAACAACAATTTCATCAGCTGTTAAATCTTCATAAGCTCTGCCGGATGGAGTAATAACAAATTGAGTATCTGATATACGGGCAGAAACATTGCCCCATGTGCGGGCTATAAGACCTTTTTCAATAAGCTCTTTGCCGGCCTTTACAACTAATTCCTTAGCTTCATTAATTTCGTAAGCCATATTTTATCTCCTGTAAAATTCATTAAAAGGAGCGAGTTTCCCCGCCCCTCTTTAAGTTTTAATTAATAATCGATCTTCTCGCACTTAGAAAGAACCTTATCAAAACGCCTGATGCATTCATCAATATCTTCCTCAGTGTAAGCACTTGAAGTATAAAGACGAGAGCCTGCGAGAGTTACAAGACCTTCAGCCATGTAAGCAGCACCCATATATTGCATTTCTGTCTGACGAATACCGGTTTGCTTAAGAACATTAGGAATTGTCCAAATTCTCTTCCAGTCAACCTTAAAGTGCATTGTAGCAACAGTATGAAGATGACATACAGAACCGATATTGTAGCAAACGAACGGAAGATCGTATTTCTTGATTGAGTCATTAATGCCCTTAACAAGTCTGTCAGCCATATGACCTGCAACCTGGCAAGCATTTCTCTTTTCAATTTCACAAATTACAGTGTAGCCTGCACAGCATGAAATAGGAGTAGCTGCCATTGTACCGCCGCACATAGCCTTATGAATCTTCTTGCCCTCAGACTTATCAAGACCTGCACCAAGATATTTCATAACCTCTCTGTGACCGCCGATACCGCCTGCACCCGGATAACCGCCAGCAATGATCTTACCGAAGATTGTAATATCAGGATCAATACCATAATAACCCTGAGCACCGGAAAGACCGATACGGAAGCCGCTTACAACCTCATCGCAAACAAGAAGAGCACCGTACTTACGGCAAAGAGCCTGAACACCCTTAGGGTCTACAGGACGGGTTGCTGACTCAGGACCGATTGGTTCAATAAATACAGCAGCTGTGCCGCCACGGAACTTGTTAATCTTAAGCTTTGTTTCAAGTGACTTAAGGTCATTCGGGAAGAACTCCTGAGTGTGCTTGAATACGAACATAGGTACACCGTGAGATTGCATATTAAGAGTACCCGGAACACGCATACCCCAAGCAAGCTGGTCAGACCAGCCATGGTAAGCACCGCCCATTTTGATTATGTTCTTATGACCTGTTGCAAGACGAGCAACACGAACAGCACACATACAAGCCTCAGTACCTGAACCGAGCATACGGAACATTTCTACTGAAGGTACGCACTCGCTGATTTTTTTAGCAAGCTTATACTCATAAGGATGGAAAAGACCAGTTGAAGGACCGCAGTCATCAAGAAGCTCCTTAACCTTTTCCTTTACAACATCATCGTTTGAACCGATGATTGTAGGACCGCCTGCCTGAAGGAAATCAAAATATTCATTACCGTCAATATCATAAAGTTTGTTGCCCTTAGCCTTAGTCATAACAATTGGGAAAGGATAGTTAAATGCAAGGTTATGCTGAACACCGCCGGGAATAACCTGCTTAGCCTCAGTAATCATTTGCTTTGACTTAGCACATTTCTTCTCAAAGTATTCTTCCTCATACTCTTTAAGAGCAGCTCTGTTGATAGAATAAATAGGTTTTTTGATGAGTGCATCAAGCTGTGCTGTAAGAGCAGCAGCATTAGGATACTCTGTGATAGCAAATCTTGTATCCATAAGATAAATCCTCCTTAGAACTTTTATAATGTGAGTAACGGCTCACCTCAATGGTCGTGAGTAGCCGCTCACTAAATTTACACTTTAAGTATATCACTTTTTCACGATTTGTCAAATGAAAAGTTATTAAAATTTAGTTATTTTTATTGCAAATCTGTTTAATAAATGTTAGTATAGTAACAATTAAGTAATACTATCACAAGGGGGTTTTGTATGTCTTGCACAAAGAGTAACATCTGTTTTTGTGCAAGCCCACAAAATTTAAATAATGATAGAAAAAAGATATAAAGATGCTTTTGAGAGAGCAACCGATGAAAGAAAGGAAAAAATTCTTGAAATCGGCATTGAGGAATTCTCCTCAAAAGGATATGAAAATGCAAATATAAATATAATTGCAAAGAATGCCGGTATAAGCATTGGATTAATGTATAAATATTTCAGCACGAAGGAAGATTTATTCATAACATGCGTTCAGCGAGGAATGAAAATTCTTGACGATGCTATTGATACAATTATGCGAAGTGACGACAAGCTTTTAGTAAAGGCTGAAAAGCTTATACGCACTACCTGTACCCATTCAAAAAAGAATGCAAATTACATTAAATTATATAATGAGATAACAAGTGACAAAGGCTCAGATATGGTTAAAACTCTTGCAAGAGAGATTGAGAGCAGCACAAGTAAAAAATATATTACTCTAATTGCTCAGTCACTTGCCAAAGGTGATGTAAGAGCAGATTTGGACCCGAGAATGTTTGCATTCTTTCTTGATAACCTTCTTACCTCTCTTCAATTTTCTTATACATGTGATTATTACAGAGAGAGGTTTGAGATTTACACCGGAATTAATGTTGATGAAATGGATGATGAACAGGTTGTAACCCAACTACTGAAATTCATTGAATCAGCGTTTACATTTGAAAAATAATTTTGCGGCATATAGGAGGATATATAATGTCAAAATTTGTTATTACCTATGATATAGGTACAACAGGAATTAAGACCTGTCTTATTGAAATTGACAAGGAAATGAAGATTTTAGGATCAGCAACAGCAGGATATGGCCTTTATGTTGATGAAGAAACAGGCGTTAAAGGCGGTTCTGAGCAGGATGCTGACGAATGGTGGGCAGCAATGTGCTCGACTACAAGAACTGTTTTTGAAAAAGTCCCTAATATAAGTAAGGAACAAATTGAAGGCATCAGCTTCTGTTCAGCAATGCAGGGTCTTGTTCTTGTTGACAAAGAAGGCAACTGCATCCGCCGCCCTATGACATATATGGATCAGCGTGCCAGAGACGAAATCAAAGAGGGAATTGCCCACGGAGTTCAGGTTGCAGGTGCTGAAGTAACAAAATGCCTTAAATATCTATATTATACACGTGCCGTATCATCATCAGTAAAAGACCCTATTTGGAAATACAAATGGGTTGAGGCTCACGAGCCTGAGAATTTTAAAAGAGTATATAAATGGCTCGATATTAAAGAATATCTTATCTGCCGTGCGAGCGGTGAATTTGTAATGACAACAGATTCTGCTTTTGCTACTCTTCTTTATGATACAAGAAAGGGTCATGAGGGCTGGTGCAAGCCTGTCTGTGATATGGTGGGGGTTAATATTGAGCATCTCCCCGTTATTAAAAAATGCACCGAAAAGGTTGGCGAAATCACTGAAAAAGCTGCCAAGGAGCTTGGACTCGCAGCAGGAACTGCTGTTTACGGCGGAGGCGGTGACGCATCACTTATCGGTGTAGGAACAGGTGCAGTTGAAGTTGGTGACACTCATATTTATTCAGGAACATCCGGTTGGGTAGGAACAGTTGTTGACAAGCAGGTGGTAGACGCAGGTGCAATGATGGCTTCAATCGTAGGTGCTGACCCTGAGTCTTATAACTATTTCGGTGAGCTTGAAACATCCAACAAATGCGTTGGCTGGGTTAAAGACCATCTTGCACTTGATGAAATAGGTGTATATCTTAAATCTCACGGCAATGCATCTGACAGTGTTGAATCCATTCAGATTAACCTCTATGATTATCTTGAAGAAGTTATCGACAGAGCTCCTGCAGGAGCAGGCGGAGTTGTATTTACACCGTGGCTTCACGGTAACAGATGCCCGTTTGAAGATCCTAATGCTGCCGGTATGTTCTTTAATATCCACCTTGAAACAGGCAAAACCGAGCTTATCAGAGCAGTTGTTGAAGGAATTTGTTTCCATATGAGATGGATGCTTGAAAGACAGGATAAAAAGAAAGAAGTTCAAATTTCTAAGGCAATCCGTTTCTGCGGAGGCGGCGCTCTCGGTGCAAGCACCTGTCAGATTCTTTCAGATATTCTTCAAAAGGATATTGAAGTTGTTGACTCACCTCAAAACATCGGTGCTGTTGGCGCTGCAGCCTGCATAGCAGTGGGTATGGGAATTATTCCTAAAATGAAGGATGTTAAAAAGCTTATTCCTGCTAAGGTTACATATCATCCTAATAAAGCTAACAAGGCTGTTTATGACAGGAATTTCCAGGTGTTCCAAAACTTATATAAATGCAACAAGAAAAACTTTGAAATTCTTAACGGCTAAACATAACAAATTTAAAGAAGGGCAGTTTAACTGCCCTTAATTTATGGTGATATATATGAAATTAACTGAAATAAATATTCGTGATCCTTTCGTACTTTTTGAGAATAATAAATATTATCTATATGGAACAAGGGCAAAAAATTTCGGCAAGTTTGTTGACGGCTTTGATGTTTATATTTCTGACAACCTCATAGATTTCAGCAAACCATATCAATGCTTTGACTCTGAAAAATACGGACTAAACAACGAAGTATGCTGGGCTCCTGAGGTTCATAAATATGACGGCAGCTATTATATGCTTGCAACATTTACGGGTAAAAACGGACTTAGAGGGACATATATTTTAAAATCCGATTCACCCGAAGGACCTTTTGTTCCGCACAGCAATAAACCTTTAACACCTGAAGGATGGGAATGTCTTGACGGAACCTTATATATAGACAGAAACGGCGATCCTTATCTTATTTTCTGCCACGAGCATACTCAGATTATTGACGGCACAATATGCTATGTCAGATTAAATGATGATTTAACGAATGCCATATCGGAGCCGATTGAGTTATTTGCTGCATCACAACCATACTATATTGAAAAATTGCCTGAGGGTGAACATTATATTACCGATGGTCCATTTATGTATAGAACAAAGAACGGCGAATTGCTTTTAATATGGTCAACATTCATAAATGATAAATATGCACAATGCATAGCTAAATCGGATAATGGTGAAATAACGGGAAAATTTGTACATCTGCCACCGCTTATTACAGACGACGGCGGTCACGGAATGATTTTTAAAGCAAATGATAAATTACTGCTGACCTTTCATTCTCCCAATAAAACAAACTTTGAAAGACCGATTTTCAAAGAGCTTGAGGATACCGGTGAAACAATCAAATTGAAATAACAAAAAACAGTTGGTTAGAGCATAACTCCAACCAACTGTTTTTAATCTGCTGTTTCAACGGGAATCCATATTTCAAAAAATCTTTCTTTTCGGCGCTTTTCACGATTGGTGCAAAGATGATAAACCTCAATTTCCAAATCGCCTATTTGCTTATACCCCGATCCGGGCAGCCATGAATTAAATATAGCATCATGCATTTGCGGAAATGCTTCTCCAGCATAGACACCTCTTTCACTTGTAAAAACTGCATACTTGCCTGCAGGAATTTTTTGTTCATCAAGATTTTTGCCTGTTACAAATTCCTTTTTTCTTGCAATTGTATATTTGCCGTCATGCCAGATTGCATACCAGATACCATCATATCCATCGCAAATACGAGCAGGAATATGGTCCAAATTCTCCGCCCACATAATATTCTCCTGCTCAAAACGTTTATCGGCAGTTGTGTCAAAATCTCTTGTAATCCCGTAAACAATAGTTTCTTCGATATTTCTTATTGCAAAATTCATTTCTCTTGCTCCTTTGATTGTAATAGAGAAGGAGACAGGCGGATAAATTCTAAAAGAACTGCTTATATTGCGTGCCGCGCTTGGTGTTATACCATGCTGTGAAACAAATGCCCTTGTAAAAGAATCGGCACTGCTCCAGCCGTATTTTACCGCAATATCAATAATTCTTAAATCCGTGTTTTGTAAATCAAACACTGCAGATGATAATTTGCGGCGCCGAATATATTCATTCATGCTCATCCCTGCAATGTAGCTGAAAAATCGTTTAAAGCTATCAGCACTCTGCATTGTGATTTTTGACAGTTGGTTTATATCAATTTCATCGGTAAGATGTTCTTCGATATAATTTGATGCATCATTTAACTGTTTGATAATATCCAATTCCCTCACCTCTCAACTACATAGTAGCAAAAAACAGCCCTGCACATACGACTTTTTGTGTGCAGGGTTTTCATAAATATTATTTGTCAATAAGATTTAACTGCTTGTTCAGCCTTTTTTCCTGTTCCTCATAAGACAGACTTAAAAACTTACTGAGCTTTTTAAATACAACCTTATCTTTGGAAAGATATTTTATTCTGCCGTACTGAAATGGGAACTTTAATATTCCTGTAATACCATAACAAAACAGTGCAAGCCTTTTAGAGCTTTTTAAAAATCTGCCCTTGTTTTGACCGCTTGCAGCAATAAGTGCTGCGCTGCCGTTTTGCAGTTTAATTCTTGGAAACACATACTCCATAGGAAGCATCTCAAGAAAATCAAGCACATCAAATGCACCAAAGAAATAAATCGGTGAATCAATCGTTATTATATCACCGTCAAATACACCGCTGATATGATATGAACAGTCAACCCTGAACATAAGCTTTTCAAATGATGACAAAACTTTTTTAGACAACTTTTTTAAAATCTTTTCTTTAAAGCTATTTGCATCAACATCATCTAAACTGACGGCATCATAATCAAATACAAATTTTACGACGAGGTCAAATTCATTTGAGTCTGTAACAAGCTCTGTTAAAGGAACATCATCCTCTGTATTCTTAACAATACACTCATTCGGATTAACAGTATTGATCTGTATAACGCTCAAATCAAAACCTGTTTCATTTTTTAAATAATAGTTCATATAAAATACTATTCAAATAAGCTGCCTATACTGTTAAGTTCACTTTCTGAAATGCTCTGCATCTCGCCATCGGCATCCCAATAAACATCAGATATAGCAAAATATTCTGCTCCGTCGGTATCATAAAATGCTGTGAAATCATCATTCATTTGGATGCTCTCATCCTCATCATAATAGAAATAGCCGTCTTTATCCACATAGCAATTATAACTATCATATGAATCGCCTGTTGTCTGATTAACATAACTGCTTTCATAAGTATCTTCATCTATGGCACAATTATATGCATTACCCTCTTTATCATAGAAAATAATATCTCCTGAAGCCTCGTACGCATTGCCTTTCATATCATAGTAAGCAATATCATCAAGCTTATCAACAGCATCACCTGCAGCCGTAACTAATGAATAAACCTGTATTCCCGATGCTGCAACAAATGCAATTACCGCAGCAATAAATATAATAACACTTTTCTTGGCCAGTTTCTGAGCATTAGGCACAGGCTCAGCACTTATTTTTTGCGCATTCTTTCTTGTGCAGGCATAAACAATTCCAACAACAATCGGGAAAAAGAAAGTCAGCAAGGAATAAGTAGTTTTTGACTTAATGTTTCTTGCCCTGCAGTCCTTTTCAACTGCAAATGCCATAAGGATATTGAAAAGCAGACCAAGAACACCTGCAACTATTGTTAATATAATATTTGTAAACATAAATTTCTCCTTAGAATTTCAATTAATATAATAAATAAAAATTAAATATTTCCTCCCTTCAAGCACAATCTTATACTTTGACGCAGGGTCAAAGTCAAGTTTTTTTGAAAGAATCTTCAGAAATATTCATTTTTCCTAAGCTCTAAAAATTGATTTCGCTGTAAATACCGTAGTGGTCTGATACATAACCGAGAGAGAGGTCATTGAGCACATTGTAATTTTTTCCGTCACCTGAGGTGAAAATGAAATCTATTGGCTTGTCACCTGTTTGTCTGTATCCCCATTCCTGATATGTTGCCTGCTGCTTATTTTCATCAGTGCAGTCGTTCAGAACTCTAGAAATACATTTATATGCCTCACCGTCATCAGTCTCATTAAAATCACCTGTCAGTATAACATTTACACTATCGCCATACTGTGCTTTAAGCTCTTCGATTTTATTTAAAATAACATTTGCTCCGAAAACTCTTGCCTGTTCGCTTGAATTGTCAAGGTGGGTATTCATATGAATATACATGTCTTTTGTTTCATTATTCTGCAAAACAACATATGAACAGATACGGTTGCAGCCCGCCTCCTGAGTTTCGCCGTTTTCATCAACATAAGTATATTTGCTTTCAACCTCAGGAGTTTCACTCAGCCAAAATGTATTTGTTTCTAAGGCAGTATATCGGTCAGCAAGCCAAAAGACAGCATTTGCTTCGCTATTCTTTTCCTCACTGTCACCACCTCGCTGAACAGCATAAAAATCATAACCTGGCATTAACTCTTTAAGTTCATCAGTCCAATATGAATTAATCTCCTGAGTACCAATTGAATCAGGATTCACAATTTTTATATAATCTGCAAAACGCTCTGCTCTCTGCAAGCTATCCGTATCCTCAAAAGAGGTACCAAAAGCAGATGCAACATTAAAACTTACAACCAAAACATTGTTGTCTGCACTATGCCACAAATCATAATCATACAACTTCTCAGGCTTTGGCATTATCAAAGAAACTATAATAAATACTAAACAAATACCAACAGATAATGCAGCCACAGTCCTGCGCTTTTCAGTCTTTGGTTTTGCAGTAATAAAATGCAAAACAAACTCAAGTGCATAAATTGCCATTGTTACAAAAAAGCCTGCCTTAACATAACCGCCGTTTACACAAACAAGAATTGAAAGTATGCCAAACGCTAAAGCATTAATAAGGCTGAATATTATATTGCGTCTGAATCCCCTTTTAGTGCAGGAGAAAAGCGAATTTATAATTTCTGCAAGACTCAGAACAATTATAAGAATAACAGCAAGCACGGCAAACAGATATGACAAATCAGCCGCCATAGCCCCAATGTCAAATCCGTGGTTGACTATACTCATAATAAATGTGATGAGTGATACATTCTTATGCCCGGCCCAATACATAGGCAGACACATTGAAGCAAGCGGTGTAAAAAACAGGACCAATCTAACAATAAGCCACGGCGATGCAATTGTTGAATTTTTCAGAATCAGTAGAAAATGCCTTACTGCAGCCGTTTCGCTTGCTGCTTTAGCGGCGTCCTCTTCCAGCCTTTCATCCATTTTATAATAAAGAAGATTTACACCGCAATTCGGACAGGTTTGTTTCATATAGGTCGGTTTTAGATTAGTTTTGCATTTGGGACAGCACGATTTATTAATCTTACTCATCAGCAATACCTCCGTCAGATACATCTTTGGAAAGCTGTTCACGCCTTACCTTCATTTCAGCTCTGATGTTCTTAAGTTTTTCCCCTCTTAAATCATAGAAGAAATAAGGAATAACACTTATTAAGCCTGCAACATTCGGAATAATCGTAAAGAATGTCCATAACCAAAACTGTGTTGGCTGACCTGCTGCAGAAGTGCACTTGGCAATAGTTTCAGTAGTGCCGTCAGCAAGAGTATTCGTAGTTACAATATAACCTATTACCGGAAGCAGTGCGGTAGCAATTGATGTTGAAAGTGATGAAGTCAGTTTATTTACAAATGTAAGAACCGAGAAGGAAATACCTTCATTTCTGACACCTGTTTTCCATTCCATATAATCAACCGTATCACCAATCATTTCTGTAGGTACGATCTGATTAATCGTTCCGACAAACATTAAAACAATATTCTGAAATGCAAGCACAGGCACTGCAATATACCAAACATCATAATGCTTAACACCGATAAAAAAGCATATTGTACCAACTGCCGCCTTCGTAATAGCAGTGAAAAACACAATCTGCCTGTTATCAAGTCTGCGCTTGATAATAGGGAGAATGATATAACCAAGGTATCCGCCTATTGAGCCAAGCAAACTTACTATTACATTCATAGACATAAGGTTTAAAACCTCATTATAATAATAGCTTCCAAATACAGATGCAACACTTGAAATAGTAGCCAGAACATTACCGAGAACGATAAGCATAAGCGGTTTGTTTTTGAAAAGATATTTGAAGCCTTCAAATATACTTTCCTCCTGTACAGTCTGAACAACTCTTTCTCTTGTAAAAACCCCTGCAAGCGAGAAAAGCACCAAACAGAAAATTGCAGAAAGCAAGCCCAAAAACGCAAATACTTCTTTCAATGACCAGCCAATTACACCGTTAGTGCTCAAATCCATAAGCACAGGCAGGAGAAATGACGAGGATAAACCGCCGATTAATCCCGATAGAAAGCGAGCCGATGAAATTGCTCGTGTTCTGTCGCTCGGTGACGGTGAAATTGCAGTACTCATTCCCCAGAAAGGAACATCGCCAAGAGTGTAGAAAAATTCCCATACTATGTAAGAAATATACATATATATTATTTTTGCAGTCATACTGCGGACATCCTGCAAAAGAACAGGACCGCTCCAGAACAGAATTGTAGCAACAGACAGCGGTATAGGTACAATTAACAAATACGGACGCAGCTTACCATACCGTGTTCTTGTTTTGTCAATTATTCCTCCCATTAACGGGTCATTAACAGTGTCCCAGATACCCAGCACCAAAATCATTGTGGCTACTGCTCCGGACGGTATTCCGAATACCTTTACAAAAAACATAGAAAGAAATGAACCGGCAAAAAGATTGTATCCGAAAACCTGCCCTGCATTTGCAAGGCCATAGGCAAGATTTTCCTTTACACCGACATATCTTATGTCTTTTTTCGTTGTTTCATCGCTCATAAATGATCCTCCGGCAATTATTTACTTATTTACTGACAATATTAATCGGTTTATCACCGTTTTGAACTCTTATAATATTTTCATAACCGTTTCTGTAAAGCTTTTTTACTGTAAGGCTTGTTATACCGGCAATATGCGGAGTTAAAACAAGCTTATCTGTAATTCTTGAATCAAGCAAAATATTATTTTTTTCAACAGGCTCAGGTGAAATAACATCAAGTCCTGCTCCTGCTATTTTATTATTTAAAAGAGCATCAAAAAGTGCATTATTATCAACCAAATCGCCACGGGAGGTATTGATTAAATATGCACCGTTTTTCATTTTAGAAAGGAACAGAGAATCCACAATCTCTTTTGTATCATTACACGCCGCAACATGAAGTGATACAAAATCAGATTGTCTCAGCATTTCATCAAGGCTGACATATTCAACATTATACTCTTCTTCAAGCTTTTCATACCTTGTTCTGTTTGAATAAAGAACTTTTGCACCAAAAGCATGGAGCAGCCTTGCAGTTGCCCTGGCAATATCTCCGAATCCAAGCAGACCTACCGTACATTCAGATAACTCACGGACAATTCCAAAGGAAGCACTTTTAATCTCTATCTGCCTGCCGTCATAAACTGCTTTCTGACCTGAATTTATATTCTTAAGGCAACTCAAAATCAAGAACAATGTGTGTTCTGCTACTGCGGTATCATTAATCCCCTTATTATTGCATACAATAACATTATTTCTTTTTGCACTTTCAAGGTCAATCCCCTGATAGCCTACTCCTTCTGACTGAATCAACTTTAAACTCGGCAGGCCGCTTATTATATCATCACCGCATTTTGCCATAGCATCGAGCATTATATATTCTGTGTCAGGAGCTTCGGATATAATTCTATCGGCACTGTCTGATATGGAAAAGAATTTCACATTAAAATCTTTAAATTCAGGCACATTGGAATATGCCCTTTCAGGTGTTGTCATATCAGAAATAAATGTAAGATTAATCATTTTCTCTGCCCTTCTTTTTCTTTGAAATAACCTTTTTATAAAGGAAGAATCCGATTACAGAGCCTACAGGTATTGCAAGACAAACACATACAATTACAACTTTAGCAATAGCAGGAATATAATTTTTTGTTGAATAATCAATTGTATCGGGCAGCTGATAAAGTGACTCCCCAGTATTCTCACCATATGCAACACGAATTACATTAATACTGTTTGCCTTTGCATTGATTTCAAAGGAATCAGCCGAGGCTGTAATAATATCATCAATGGGAGCTACTCTCTGCTTTCCGAGCTCATTTGATGCAGACTTATAGCCATCATAGATGCATTGATTTGAAACATAATTAATGTTATCAAAATTATCAAGATTAACTTGTACTTTTTGTGATGAACCACTGTTTACAAGCTTAATATAGATAACCTGCTTTTCCTCATCTACAGTTACACTTTGATAAAGATGCTCTATACTGCCATCAGATGAAAGTTCCGCATCAACATACTTTGTACCGATATTGTTTGAAAACAGCATTTGATTATAATAATTCGGTGTAAGAACAATATCCTGCGAATCGAACCAGATCATATTAATATCCTTTGAATTAGCATTAAGCTTTGCAAGAGCCGGTGCATAGGAAGTCATTTTAACAATATCAGAATTGCGCTCAAAGCCCGTCATAAAGCTTGCCTCTTCAATTGCAGACCGGATATTGTTTTTCGTAATCATTGTGCCAAATCCTAATGTGACGGCAGCGTATTCGCTTATCATTACAGGCGCACCATCTCTGTCATAACTGTCATATCTGTCGTTATGTGAAAACAGATAATTATCAGGCGCATAGTAATGTTCATCCACTATTGTATCTGAATAATTCTTATTGATTTGCTCCCATGCATAATCCAACACTTCTCCGTCACTTAAAGAACCTGCTGAAGAAATAACTGTGATATCAGGATATTTTTCATTTACAATTTTCTTGAGAGCATCAAAGTTTCTGAAATACACCTCACCCCAGTTTTCATTTCCGAGAGCAATATATTTAATATTAAAAGGTTCTGTGTGACCGTTTGCCGAACGAAGTGCTCCCCAGTATGTTGTTTGCGCGTCACCATTAGCATATTCAATTAAATCAAGAACATCCTGAGCGTAGTTATTGAATTCATCCGTACCCGGTCTGTAGGCAATGGTGTCAAGATAATTCTCAAAGTCCTCCCTGCTGTTTATTCCCAGAGAATCAATTTCATCAGTTTTGGTTTTAATACCGTCCTCATCATTTTCATCATACCCAAGATCATTTATAAGATATGAGCGCCACTCGGCATCTGTCATTTCGGATTTTTTAAGTGCTTCTGCATTTGATTCGTATCCATTGCGTAACTGACAGGTTAAACCAACACCTACAACAGGTACTGCCTCTGCTTCCAAATCCTCGCAAAGCTGAAAATATTCATGGTATCCCATTGAGTTACTGTTATTATAATAATTTCCGTTATCGTCATTATGCCAAATATTATATGACTGAACTCTAGCAGTTAAATCACCGATTGTATTCTTCCATGAATACAAATTATCAAGCTCTTCCCCCTCAGCAAGGCATCCGCCGGGAAAACGAATAAATGAAGGATTTAAATTTTTGAGTGCATCATACAAATCATTTCGCAAAGTTACATATTTCCATTCATCTGTACTGTATCCATGAGCATCCTGTGGTGTTAAAGATACAAAGTCGAGTGAGATTGAGCCTTTTCCGTCAAACACAATTGCCAGAGCACCATCCTCAGTAGCAGCAGATTTCAAAACAGCTGAAAGCTCTGTCCATGTCTTTGAGCTTACACTTGATGTCGAAAGCTGAGTAATATTGTTTGAATTGCTTTTGGAATCAAGATAAACGCTTATTGTGCCCTCAAAGTCTATATTTTTAACATAACATGAAAAATCATAGCTTACTCCCTCTTTGAACCCCATATCAGCGGAATAAGCCTCGTCATCATCAAAATCATATGTTTTATAATCATAAAGCTCTGCAAAACCCAGATTTTTAACAATTCCTCTGCCGTCAACTGTAAGCGTCTCATATGACGGGTTGTTTTCATTCATAGGATCACTTGTTGAAAGAACCGGAGATATATTGCTGAACTCCCAAGCATTTTCAGGTTTTCCTGTATATTCAAAGGAATTATTGTTAACAAGGTTTGAAATAAGACCTCCGTCACAGGCATATGAAATATCTTCAAGAGAAATGCCGTATAAGTTTTCCGACACCTCATGACCTATATCTTGCCTGCTTATATTAAGTGATGTATTTCCTCCGGCATAAGCAGGAAACACAGAGCATGAAATCATTAAAACAAGTGAAACAAAAAAGCATACTACCTTTTTCATTTGAATACCTCTCACTTAAAACATTTTAATTATTATATCATATAAGCTATATATTTTAAAGAAAAAATAATATTACAGAATTTACCATAATTGTAAATTTTGAAAATATCTATTGAAATATGTCAAATTTTCCGTTAATATAAATTATATGTTAACAGCTTGAGGATACAATATGGCAGCAAAAACTAAGAAGAAAAAAACTAAATCAAAGTCTTCGGCTAAGCGTAAAAAAAAGCCCGTTAAGAGACAAATCAATAAAAAATATGCAATAATAATTGCCTGCTGTTTAACTGTTGTTATTTCATTGATTATTGTTGCGGCTGTTATTCACAATCACAACAACACTCCTGCTGTTTTAGATGTGGATAAAGACATTGCTTACGGTATTGATGTTTCGCACTATAACGGTAAAATTGATTGGGACACTGTTGCCGAAAATGTTGATTTTGCTTTTATCAGAGTTGGTTATCGCGGTTATTCAAACGGCTCTGTTAACATTGACAAAAAGGCTAAATACAATCTGAAAAATGCCAATAAATCAGGCGTTCCCGTCGGCGTATATTTTTATTCACAGGCAACTAATGATGAAGAGGCCATTGAAGAGGCTGAATTTGTTCTCGATAAAATCAAAGGATATGATGTCACTCTCCCGGTTGTTATTGATTTTGAATATGCATACAGCAACGGCAAAATCACGGGCAGACTGCACGATGCAGATTTAAACAAAAAAGATCGAACAAGCCTTATTAATGCATTTTGCAAAACTGTAAAAAGTGCAGGATATACGCCTGCAATGTATGCATCCACATACATATATGAATCTCATATAAATGTTGATGATTTGGATAAAGATATAGTTATTTGGGTTGCCGATTATAATGAAAGCATTACCTACGATGGCGAGTTTGATATCTGGCAATACAGTGAAAAAGGCAAGTGCGAGGGTATTGACTCAAAATATGTGGATACAAACTATTGGTATTTAGGCAAATAACGCATTAAAGGATGATTAAATGAAAAAATTAAGCAAAGCATTATCTGTTATTTTAGCAATAATTATTATGCTGCAGGCATCAATAACTGCTTTTGCATCAACAAAAACAAGCAGCTTATTTAATTCTAACACCTATACTCACCAGACAAAATATGACGACTACACTATAACTCAAGGCATAGATGTTTCATATTATAATGAAGATGTCGACTTTGCTAAGGTAAAAAAAGCCGGTGTGGATTTTGTTATTATAAGAGCAGGTTACAGAGGCTATGGAACAGCAGGCACACTTTGCGCTGATACAAAATTTTCTACATATATCAAAGATGCAAAGGCTGCAGGACTTAAGATTGGAGTTTATTTTTATTCCCAGGCAACAACAACAGCAGAGGCTACTGCAGAAGCTAATTATGTTTTGGATAAGCTCGGCAAAACCAAGCTTGATTTACCTGTTGTGTGGGACATTGAATTTGCCGAGGGAACAAATGGATTTATCGGCAGACTTTACAAGGCTAATTTAAGCAAAACCGCTATGACAAACAATGCACTTGCATTTTGCAGAACTGTAGAACAAGCAGGCTATAACGGAATGGTTTACGCCAGCAAGAGTTTTTTGGAGGATAATCTCAATTATAAAACAATTGAAAATGAAGGCTATGGCATTTGGCTTGCACATTATGCAACAAGCACATCATACAGCGGTAATTATCAAATCTGGCAGTATTCATCCAGCGGTAAAGTGAGCGGGATTACAGGAAAGGTTGACTGCAACTTTATGTATACCGCACCTGATACCGGTAAATTTGAAGTTGATTCAATAAGCAATAAAGCATATACAGGCTCTGCTATTAAGCCAAGTGTTACGGTTTCATTTGAAGGAACTAAGTTAACTAAAGATAAGGATTATACAGTTTCCTACAAAAACAACACTAACATAGGCAGAGCAACTGTAACAATTAAAGGTAAGGGCGACTACGCAGCTTTTCCTGTGAAAACCGTTAGTTTTAACATAGTTCCTGTAAAGGCTCAAAATGTTAAGCTTAAGACAAGAGCAATAAAATCAATTGCTATTTCGTGGAGTAAAGTCAGCAATGCTGACGGCTACCAGATTCAGGTATACCGCAGCAACGGCTGGGTAAATGCAGGCACAACCACATCAACCAGCTACACTGTATCCGGTCTTGCAAGTGCATCAAACTATTCATTCAGAGTTCGTGCTTACAAGACAGTAAGCGGAACAAAATACTATGGTGCATACAGCTCCGCATTAGTAAGTGCTACTATTCCTGATAAGGTATCCAGTCTGACGGCATCTACAACCACAACAACCTCTGTAACTCTTAAATGGACAAAGCAGGCAGGTGCGAGCCGATATAGAGTATATAAATACAATTCAAAAACAGGCAAATATGATTTTTATAAAGAGGTGAAAACAAACAGCTGCAAGGTGACAGGGCTTAAAGCCAACACAGGCTACAAATTCAAGGTCAGAGCATATAAGGATGCTAAGGAAGGAATTACTCTAACAGGCAGTTACAGTGCTGTTTATACCACATATACAAAACCTGCAGTGTCAACAATAAAATCTGCCGTTTCAAACTCAAAGAAGAAGATTACCGTTAAATGGGGAAAAGTAACTGGTGTAACAGGCTATCAGGTAATGTGGAGCACTACAAATAACTTTACATCAAATTACAAGTCAGTCTATGTTAAAAATGCATCAAGTGTTTCAAAAACAATTACAACTGCTCAATCTAAAAAGAACTATTATGTAAGAGTCCGTTCTTATAAAACAAGGGATGGTAAAAAAATCTGCTCTCCCTGGAGCAAAACAATTAAAGTCAAAGTAAAGTAAACTAATTAAGCAAAAATAAAGGAACGAGTCAATGACCCGTTCCTTTTAATTATGGATTTGTAAAACTAAATTACTTAAGCTCAACTGTTGCGCCTGCTGCTGCAAGTGCTTCCTTAAGAGCCTCAGCGTCAGCTGTTGGCATAGCTTCCTTAACTGTTGCAGGAGCACCGTCAACGATTGCTTTTGCTTCCTTAAGACCAAGTCCTGTTGCCTCACGAACTGCCTTGATAACCTGAATCTTGTTAGCGCCTACATCTGTAAGAACTACATCAAATTCTGTCTTCTCTTCAGCTGCTGCTGCGCCACCCTCTGCAGGTGCTGCTACTGCAACTGCTGCTGCAGCGCTTACGCCGAATTCTTCTTCTACTGCTGATACGAGCTCTGAAAGCTCAAGAACTGTGAGAGTTTTAAGCTCTTCAACAATCTTTGTTACATTCTCTGATGCCATTGTTATTTCCTCCGTTAAAAGATAATATTTAAAAATTAATTATTCAGCTGTTTCTTCAGCCGGTGCTTCTGCTGCAGGAGTCTCCTCCTGTGCAGCTGCCTCTTCTGCTTCAGGTGCGTCTGCTAAGCAAGCCTCAACTCCACCCTTATCAACGATAGCTTGTACTCCGCGAGCAAAAGCTGCAATAGGTGCATTGAATACGCTGCAAACGGTTGCAAGAAGAACTTCTCTTGATGGTAATTTTGCAAGAGAAACAATTTTTGCGTTGTCAATAATTTCGCCGTCAAGATAACCTGTCTTAATGTTAAAGCTATCATGAGCTTCAGCATAAGTATTAAGAATACGAGCTGCTGCTACATAATCATCAACGCTTGTTGCAATAGCGGTTGTGCCTTCAACAACAGAACCATCAATTGCAAGGCCTGCGTCCTCAGCTGCACGCTGAAGAACTGAGTTCTTAACTACTGTATATACAACGCCTGCTTCACGAAGATCTTTTCTGAGCTTTGTATCATCTTCAACGTTGATACCCTTGTAGTCAACAACTACGCCTGCACAAGATTCCTTAATTCTGGCTGAAAGATCGGCAACCTGCTGCTTTTTCTTTTCAAGAACTACTGTACTTGGCATTTAGTTTACCTCCATAATTATTTGCCGCATTGCTGCGGACTTGAGGCTGTTTATCCAAATAAAAAGTGCATTCCCAAAAAATCAGGAATGCACAACATTACATAATTTACACAAAGTGCTACATAATGCTCATTCCTCGGTAGGCGACAATGCTTACACCGTTAATACGGCACCTACTGTCTTTGGTTGAACAGCGTGTGTATTATATCACAAGGAATTATCCTTGTCAATACTTTATATAATTAAATTATTCAGCTGATGCTACTGAACCAACCTTGTTAGGGTTCATACGAACGCCGGGACCCATGGTTGATGCAACAGCACATGACTTGATATACTGACCCTTTGATGCTTCCGGCTTAGCCTTGATGATTGCATCAAGAAGAGCGTTAAAGTTTTCAAGAAGCTTGTCAGTACCAAATGATACCTTGCCGATTGGGCAGTGAATAATGTTTGTCTTATCAAGACGATACTCAATCTTACCGGCCTTAGCTTCCTGAACAGCCTTAGCAACATCCATAGTTACTGTGCCTGCTTTTGGAGATGGCATAAGACCACGAGGACCGAGAACCTTACCTAAACGACCAACAAAGCCCATCATATCAGGAGATGCGATAGCTACATCAAAATCCATCCATCCGCCCTGAATTTTCTGAACAAGATCAGCATCGCCTACTACATCTGCACCTGCCTCCTCAGCAGCCTTAGCAAGATCGCCCTTAGCAAATACAGCTACTCTTACATCCTTACCTGTTCCGTTTGGAAGAACAACTGCACCACGAACCTGCTGGTCAGCGTGACGAGAGTCAACACCAAGACGAACATGAACCTCTACAGTCTCATCAAACTTAGCCTTAGCAGTTTGAATAACAAGGTCAAGTGCTTCTTTTTCTGTGTATAAATTGGTGCGGTCAATTAACTTTGCACCATCTGTATATTTCTTTCCGTGTTTCATTATAAATTACCTCCAGTGGTTAATCGGATTTTTCCTCCCACACGGGGAATTAGTCTTCTACTACTATACCCATGCTGCGTGCTGTGCCTGCTATCATTGACATAGCAGCCTCAAGTGATGCAGCGTTAAGGTCAGGCATCTTTGTTTCAGCAATTTTTTGAACATCAGCCTTTGATATTGTTGCAACCTTGTTCTTATTCGGAACACCTGATGCTTTGTCAATACCGCAAGCCTTTTTAATAAGAACTGCTGCAGGTGGTGTCTTTGTTACAAATGTGAATGAACGATCATCATATACTGTGATTACTACAGGAATAATAAGACCTGCATCATTCTTTGTTCTCTCGTTGAATTCCTTTGTGAAAGCAACGATGTTTACACCGTGCTGACCAAGTGCAGGACCAACCGGTGGTGCTGGTGTTGCTTTGCCGGCAGGAATTTGAAGTTTAATTAAACCTACTACCTTTTGAGCCATAATTTTTTCCTCCTAAAAATGTGGTATTTGGCGGAGAAGTATATCTCCTCCCACTCACTGAGAAATATAAATAATACCCAGTGGTAAAATGCAGCAATGCTGCGAATTACTAAATTAATCTTCGACCTTTTCTAAGTCGTCAATTGCAAAATCAACGGATGTTTCGCGACCGAACATTGAAATTAATACCATAACACTGTTCTTATCAACATCAATTGACTCAACTGTACCTGAATAGCCCTCGAAAGGACCGTCAATTACATTTACAAGATCGCCTTCCTTGTAGGCTACCTCAATTGATACATTATCCTCACCAAGGCTGCGCTTAACCTCTTCATCGGTCAACGGAACGGGCTTACCCTCCGGACCTACGAATCCTGCGCATCCTCTTGTGTTGCGCACTACATACCAGGTATCGTCTGTCATTACCATTTTAATGTAAATGTAGCTTGGAAAAAGCTTTCTTTCGATTTCCTTCTTTGTGCCGTCTTCTTTAATTTCAACAACAGTTTCAGTTGGAATACGGATATCCTGAATCATATCTGTAAGGTTACGATTTTCAACCTTAATCTTAAGATCGCTTGCTACCTTGTTTTCATAACCTGAAAATGTGTGAGCAATATACCATTTTGCTTCTTCCATAAACAGCCTCCTTAATTACTCGGCCGCATTTGTAGTAGCTTGTGCAGTGGTAGTTGTAGGAGCAGTGGTATCTGCTTCAGTCTCATCCTCAACAGATGATTCCTCCGTAGCTGCCTGCTCGGTTGTGGTTGTATTATTCTCGGCGAGACGCTTTATACCCTTTAGACCCTGTGAAAGACCCAAATCGACTATATAGATAGCAACACCAAGAATAAGTATTAAAACGAGAACCACTACTGTGTTCTTCCATACTTCCTTACCTGTAGGCCATACAACCTTTTTACCTTCACTTCTGACACTTTTGAAGAAACTTGCGATTGACTTGAATGGGTTTTTCTTAGACTTTTTGTTGTCTGATTTTTTGTCAGCTTTCTTGGCTTCTTTTTCCTGAGCCTTTTTAGCCTTCTTATCTTCAGCCATCGATATTCCTCCTGTTACTTTGTCTCTCTGTGAAGAGTGTGTTTCTTACAGAACGGGCAGTACTTATTCATTTCAAGTCTGTCAGGTGTGTTCTTTTTGTTTTTCATTGTGTTGTAATTGCGTTGTTTGCATTCAGTGCAAGCTAAAGTTATTTTAACTCTCATTTTGGCACCTCCTAAAATATTTCGATAACAATCTCCCTCGCAGTAAACAAAACAGCTAAACATCACGCTCATGATAGCCATCCATTAAATGGGCAAAAAAATAAAACCCACAACGAGGTATAAAAACTATACCACATAATGGATATTTAGTCAAGAGATATTTAGAATTTTTTCTTAGTTAAAAATATTGCAATTTTTTGTGATTTATATTAACATATAATAAGTGTGCAGAATTATAAGCTTATTAGCTTAGAGGGAAAACTTATCATATGATACAGTTATTCCCTGAGCAGTATATCATATAATACTGAGTCAGTAAAGAGGTAGAACAAAATGTATGTAACCATTATCGGCGGCGGTGCAAGCGGAATAGCCTGTGCGATTAAAATCAAGCAGAATAACCGGAGCGCCAATGTTGTTGTTTTGGAGCATCTTGACGAGGCATGCAAAAAGATTTATGCTACGGGAAACGGCAGATGCAATATGACAAATAAGGCGGCAGACGGTTATGAAATAACCAAAGCATTTTTTGACAGTCTTGGTCTTATTATGCGCAGTGACAGTGCAGGAAGAATGTACCCAAACTCAAATCAGGCATCAACCGTTGTAGATATACTTATTTCAGCATGCAAAAAATACGGTGTAACAATTAAGACCTCCTGTAATATACGCAAGGTTGAAAAAATCGGTAATATATATAATGTATACAGCAATAAGGGTACATTTTCATCTGATGTACTTGTTTTGGCAACAGGAGGAATGAGCCAGCCAGCTCTCGGCTCTGACGGCAGCGGATACGAGCTTGCCCGTGAATTCGGTCATTCTGTTACTCCTTTGTCGCCTGCACTTGTACAGCTTAAGTCATCAAGCAAGCACTGCAGAGCACTTAAAGGCATTCGAGCAAAATGCAATGTTAAAATAGAAATAAACGGTACAATAGTAGGAAGTGAATTCGGCGAACTGCTTTTTGCAGATTACGGTATTTCCGGCATTGTTGTTATGGAACTTTCAAAATATGTTATAGACGAAAGGATTAAAAACGGCAGTGACAAATGCATTGCTGTAATTGATTTCGTTCCGGATATGAGTGAGGACAAGCTGTACGAGCATTTCATTACCTTCGGAGGTCTTGAAGGAGTATTGCCTAAAAAGCTTTGCTCAATACTTTCACGCCAAACCGATAATGATGGCAGACTTATTGCAAAATATGCAAAGTCATGGAGACTTATTATCACCGGCACAAAGGGTTACGACTTTGCACAGATCACAAACGGCGGTGTCAGTCGTGATGAACTGAAAAGCACAAACGAATCAACTATAAATGATAATCTTTATATTATAGGTGAATTAACAGATAATCAATTTGAATGCGGCGGCTTTAATCTTGACTATGCTTTTTCAAGCGGAATAGCCGCAGCTGACGATATAACAAGTAAAACATATGATAAGAATTAACGAAATTAAACTGGCACTCGATGAGGATGAGGAGCTTTTAAATCAAAAAGCTGCAAAAATACTTAAGATAAATAAAAAATATATAAATAACCTCACCATATTCAAAAAGAGTATCGATGCACGAAAGAAGGACGATGTCCATTTCACATACAGCGTAGATGTTGAAATATCTCTTGACGAGGAGCAAATTGTCAGCAAATGCAAATCTAACAAGGTAATACTTGTTAAGCCCTACAAATACGAATTACCCGTGAATAACAGAATATCACAATTCAGACCCATTATAGTTGGCTTTGGCCCTGCCGGTATGCTTGCAGGAATTATCCTTGCAGAATCCGGTCTAAAACCTATAATCCTTGAGCGCGGCAAGGATATTGATGCAAGGCAGAAAGATGTCAAAGAATTCTGGACGAAAAGAAAGCTTGACGAAGAATCGAATGTTCAATTCGGTGAGGGCGGTGCAGGCACATTTTCAGACGGAAAACTTACAACGGGCATTAAGAGTCCGTTCATTCGCAAGGTGCTGCAGGAGCTTTATGAAGCAGGTGCGCCGGAGGAGATATTGTACTCATCCAAGCCGCATATAGGAACAGACCGGCTTGCAATAGTTGTTAAAAATATACGCAAAAAGATAGAGCGCCTCGGTGGTGAGGTCAAGCTTGAATGTAAGCTTGAAAAGCTGCTTGTTGCAAATGGTTTTATTCACGGAGTAACATATACCAGCCATGGCGAGAAATTTGATATTGAAACAGACAGCGTAATTATGGCTATAGGTCACAGTGCCAGAGATACTGTGGAAATGCTTTACAATATGGGTGTTGAGATTATTCAAAAGCCTTTTTCAGTAGGTGCAAGAATAGAGCATCCGCAAAGCCTTATCAATAAGGCACAGTACGGAAAATTTGCAAATCATCCGAAGCTTGGTGCAGCCGACTACAAGCTTGCCTGCCACGGTCTCCACGAAAGAGGGGCATATACATTTTGTATGTGTCCGGGGGGAACTGTTGTTGCAGCAGCAAGCGAAAAAGAGGGCGTTATAGTTAACGGTATGAGTTCTCTTGCACGAGATGGTGAAAATGCAAACTCCGCATTACTTGTCGGAATTGAACCAAAGGATTTTCCAAGCGAGCATCCGCTTGCAGGAATTTATTATCAGAGAGAAATTGAGCATAAAGCATATGTGCTTGCAGGCAGTGATTATAGGGCTCCTGCACAGCTTGTAGGTGATTTTCTGCAAAATAAAACTTCGACCCGGCTGGGCAATGTTCAGCCTACCTGCCCCACAGGAGTTTCACTCACCAATCTTGATGAGTGCTTACCTGCAAAGGTATCTACAACAATGAAATCAGCCATAGTTGAAATGGATAAAAAACTGCACGGTTTTAATCTGTATGATGCCGTACTTACCGCTCCGGAAACAAGAAGTTCAAGTTCGGTTAGAATTCTGAGAGATGAATTTTTGCAGTGCAATATCAGCGGTGTTTATCCATGCGGTGAAGGTGCAGGCTATGCAGGCGGAATAGTATCTGCGGCAGTTGACGGAATCAAATGCGCTCACGCAGTCCTTGCAGACGAACATTATTAAAAAAGCCTACCCAAAGGGGGCGACCTTTCTAACGGAAGGTCGCCCCCTTAACGTATCATAACTATATTTTTTTTACTTCATTTATAAACAAACGAAACAATATAATCCATTATAACACTTTCAAACTTTGAAGTGTCAATGTTACTCAGTTAACAAATCTTCAATCAGCCTAACTTTTAACACCCTTTTTGTTAAAAACTCCACACCTTCATCCATGGATGTATTAGGGTGTTGATATATGTCTACGCCTACTTCAATTGGTTCATCGATGATATATAGATAACCATTATTAATGCCGTTATGTTTAATTATTCCATTATCATCATAACTGAGTATCGTCGGCTTATGTGAAAATGCTTCGGCTAATTCCTTCCATTGTGTTATTGTACTGCCGACTTTCAGTTTAGAAAAGATTTTATCCGAACCGTGATACCAAATACTATTTCGTTTTTCCAAGATTTTCAAAAAACCTCCTTGCTAATGAATAATCATTGCTTTTATTATACTAATAGTTTTTGCAGAGAACAAGTGTATTCCGAAAAACCATATACTTCTTTACGGAAGATAACACAATGGAAAGGCTTTAAAATTTGGAGTCTTGTGCAAACTTTGCTAAACTTTTTCAAGTTTATCTGATTTTCATTTAAACGATGCATTTTCTTTGTCGCCAAACTCTTTTTAGGTTACACAATCTACCATGCGACTGCGAAACAGTCCACCGGACTGTTTCTCCCAAATTTCCGCAGCCTTTCGGCTTTAAAATTTGGAGTCTTGTGCAAACTTTGCTAAACTTTTTCAAGTTTAGCAAAGTTTGCCATCATTTTCTTTGTGCCTGCCTTATCAAATGCAATTTCCATTAAAACATCATTGCCCATTGGCTGCAAAGTAAGGATAACACCTGTGCCAAAGGATTTATGCTTAACGGTATCACCTACATTATATGTAACACCATCAGTCTGAGGCTTTGGAGTTGACTGACCAAACTGATGAGCAGCCGAACTGCTTTGATGTGCCGCGCCGATTTGCGTTGCTTTGCTATATTTATGAGCCTTTTTAGGTGTGCCGAAACCTGATGAATATCCGCTGTCAGAGCTATAGCCCGAACCTCCAAAACTGAAAGTGCGAGGCTGTTCTCTGACAGTTTTATCCTCAATAACATTACTTGGAATTTCACGCAGAAAGCGTGACGGCATATTACGGTTAGTTTGTCCGTACAGCATACGCTGTCTTGCATTTACAAGATAAAGCCTTTCTCTTGCTCTTGTAATTCCGACATAGGCAAGTCTGCGCTCTTCCTCCAAATCATCCTCACTGTACATACTCTGATTACCGGGGAATATACCTTCCTCAAGACCGGGTATAAATACAACCGGGAATTCAAGTCCTTTGGCAGCGTGAAGAGTCATAAGAACTACGCAGTCATCATCCTCATTATAAGAGTCAATATCTGATACGAGAGCAACATCTTCAAGAAAATCAGTAAGAGTGAATTCAGGATCATCCTCCTGATACTTTATGAGCATTGATGAAAGCTCCTGAACATTGTTCTTTCTGTCCTCTGCCTTTGCAGGCTCGTCCTCCTCATCAATAAACTCAAAATATTTGGTTTCTTTGAGTATTTCCTGTAAGAGGTCATTAACGCTCATTCCCTCTTCAAGGCAGGTCTGAAAATGCTTAATCATATTGCAAAAATCCTGCAGCTTTTTAGCAGAACGGGAGGTCTTTGCAAATTCATCAGCCTGCTCACATACCTCAAACGCAGTCATTTTATTAACTGCTGCAATTTCAAGAACATAATTAAACATAGTATCGCCTATGCCGCGCTTCGGAGTATTTATAATTCTCTGAAGTCTGACATGATCGGCAGGGTTATTTATAACCGCAAAATAAGAAACAATGTCCTTAATTTCCTTACGGTCAAAGAAACGGTTACCGCCGATAATTTTATATGATATGCCTGACTTTGCAAGCATAATTTCTATATTTCTTGACTGCGCATTCATACGGTAAAGCACAGCATGGTCACGGTACGCTCTGCCGTTATTAACATTTTCATTAATTTCATCAACAATAAACTGAGCCTCGCCCATTTCACTTGGTGCCGTATAAAGCACAACCTTGTCACCATCTGATCCGGCATATGAGCGAAGCCTTTTATCTGCAAGACGGGTTTTATTATTAGAAATAACACCATTTGCAGCATCAAGAATATTTTGCATTGAACGATAATTTTCCGCCAGCTCAAGCTGTATAACCTTTAAGCCCTCATTCTCATAACGCTCTTTAAAACGCATAATATTTTCAATTGTAGCACCACGAAAACGATAAATGCTCTGGTCATCATCACCAACAACACAGATATTATGATATTCATCAGCCAGAAGATATGTAAGAATATACTGGGCATAGCTTGTATCCTGATACTCATCAACAATAATATATTTAAACTGTTGCTGATACAGCTCACGCACATCATCATTTTCACGCAAAAGCTTAACAGTGTTAAAAATCATATCGTCAAAATCCATAGCGTCTGCACGCTTGAGTTCAAGCTGATATGCCTCATAGCACTGTGCAATTTTTGCTTTGCGAAAATCATTTACTGTGGATGCTTTGTAATCTTCAGGGTTAATAAGGCTGTCCTTAGCATGACTGATTTCATTCAGAATACTCCTGTGATTTAGAAACTTGTCCTCAATACCAAGTGATTTTTGAACACGCTTCATCACTCGCTTTTGATCGTCGGTATCATAAATCGTAAAATGCTGGGTATAGCCAAGCTTATCTGCAAAGCGTCTGAGCATTCTGCCGCACATTGAGTGAAAAGTATGTGCCCAGATATCATTAGCCTCACTGCCGACTGTATTAATTAAACGCTCTTTGAGTTCACCGGCTGCCTTATTAGTAAAGGTAATGGCAAGCACCTGCCATGGCAGGGCATAACCATCATTAATAATATGCTCAATACGTTTAACAATTGTAGCCGTTTTTCCTGTTCCTGCACCTGCAACAACAAGCACAGGACCGTTAACGGTATCAATTACACGCTGCTGCTGAGTATTTGGTTTTACTGCATCTTTATTCATAAATATCCTTTCAAATGTACATAATCCGATAAATAAAGGGCGACTGCTGCCGCCCCCTTTTTAATTTTGGTTTTTATTATCAGCCGAGAAGAGTAAGAAGAACACCTGCTGCAACGGCTGAACCGATAACGCCTGATACATTCGGTCCCATAGCGTGCATAAGAAGGAAGTTTGAAGGATTTTCCTCCTGACCTACCTTTTGTGATACGCGGGCTGCCATAGGTACTGCAGATACGCCTGCTGAGCCGATAAGAGGATTAACTTTGCCCTTAGTAATGATATACATAAGCTTACCAAACAGCACTCCGCCGGCAGTACCAACGCTGAATGCAACTAATCCAAGAAAGACAATACCAATAGTCTTTAAAGTAAGGAATGACTGAGCTGATGTTGTTGCACCGACTGAAATACCGAGCATAATTGTTATTATATTCATAAGCTCATTCTGTGCAGCCTTTGCTATACGCTCTGTTCTGCCGCTCTCTTTAAGAAGGTTACCGAGCATAAGCATACCAACAAGTGATGCTGCATCAGGAAGAAGAAGAGAAACAATAACAGTTACCATAATAGGGAACAAAATCTTCTCAAGCTTTGATACAGGACGAAGATTGCCCATTACAACGCTTCGCTCTTTTTTTGTGGTAAGACCTTTCATGATAGGAGGCTGAATTACAGGAACAAGTGCCATATAGGAATATGCCGCAACAGCAATTGTGCCCAACAATTCGGGCGCCAGCTTTGATGTTACGAAAATCGCAGTCGGTCCGTCTGCACCGCCGATAATAGCGATTGAGCCTGCTTCATTAGGAGCAAAGCCGAGTACAATAGCAATAATATATGCCGCAAAAATACCGAGCTGGGCAGCTGCACCCAGAATAAAAGAACTCGGGTTTGCAATAAGTGATGAGAAATCGGTCATAGAACCGATACCCAGGAAAATCAGCGGCGGATAAATTCCTGCTTTAACACCGAAATAAAGGAAATCCATTAATCCGGGAGTCGCCGCAACCCACTGCCCCGTTGCATCATCCATAACTCTGTTTCTTGCAACTAATTCTATAAATCCCTGCAAATCGTGATATTGAACTGCAAGATTTGCACCCGGCAAATTAGCAAGCAGCATACCAAATGCAATAGGAATCATAAGCAAAGGCTCAAAGCCTTTTTTGATACCGAGCCAAAGGAAGAAAAATGCAACACAAAGCATTACAAGATTCTTCCATCCGCCATCAGCTGTAAAAAAGTATGCATAACCACTGTTAGATAAAATATCGCTTATGGCCTGCCATACACCATTTAAAACTTCCATCCGTTTGTCCTCCTAAAAAGGTCTTGTATTATCAATAACAGCAGCCTGAGCCCAAGGATTGCGGGCAGTAATAGGATTCTGCTTTCTTATAGCAGCAATTTTAACATTGCCGCCCTCCATTGAATAAACAGCTGCGCTGATTGCCGCAACAACTTCGCCGCTTATTCCCTCCTCTATAACAGGAGCCGGAGCAGAAACAGGTGCTGAAACAGATACCGGTAATGACTCAGCTTTATCCTCATGTGAAGAATCCGAAGCCGCTTTTTTTGCCGCTTTTGCCTTTTTCTTCTCAAGTCTTTTCGCCGCACGCTTTTTTGAAGATTCCTCTGCCTTTGAAACCAAAGAACCGAAAGCATAAAAAACAAGAATAAGAAGAATAAGTGTGCTGAGCACTATTCCTATTCCTGCAACAACTACAGTCCAGTCCGATACCTCTAGACCGTGAGGCTTTGGTATTTTTTTTATAAACTCTGCAAAATTAAATGCAAGTGTATTAAAGTCCATAAAAACCATATTCCTCCATTTTAAAATGATTAATAGGTATTATAATACAATGTAAACTTATTTTCAACAAATTTTAAAACTTTTTTGTTTTATTATTTCCATTAAAAATCAATCAAACTCTTGATTTATTATTTTTAATTGGTTATAATATTAGTAATAACCGAAACGGAGGCAAATAACATGAGTAAACAAACAATGATTATAGCAATTCTTGTTGCACTTATAATCCTTTGGATAACAGAAACTCTGGGAATGCACAAAACCTCCAAGCTGCTTGCAGGAGCAATTGATTTAGGCTTTGCCGTTCTTCGATAGAATTATGGCATAATTTTAACCCATCGGTCGCCCGATGGGTTTTATTTTTTAATACGATGTATTATTTGGTTTTAACCTGTTTTTTACCAATATCAATAATTTTAACAATAGCTGAACTGAGCACAAGGTTAATTGCAAGCTCAACAAGGAAATTAACACCTGCAAGACCAAGGAACATATATGACGCTGCGTTTTCAAATCCTGCATTTACTGCCCACTCCTGAATTGTTGAATAGAAGAACAGTCTGCATCCGATAAGGAATATTCCCGTATTAGCTACAGGAGATACTACTCCGGCCAGAATTGCAGCACCAAGTCTGCTCTTTTCTTCCAGAAGCTTAAAGGCAGCACCTGCTGCAAGACCAGCACAAATACCCTTGAGTAAAACAGTAAGTACTGTACCTGCAGGGTTAATTGTTAAAAACGCTGATGCATCGCCTGATATAAGTACGGTTACACCGAACACCAAGCCGAGCCAAGCGCCAGCCCCAATTCCATAGATAGCAGCACCTATAACAATCGGCGCCAGTACAAGTGAAATTGAGAACACTCCGAAATGAATAAAGCTTCCCAGTAATTGCATAACAACTACTATTGCAGTGAATAATCCGATTCCTGCGATTTTTCTTGTGTTTGTTTTCATATTAAATTTTCCTTTCTGCTACTGTTCCAAAAGCACAACGCTAAACACAAAAACGAAGCACTCCGAGAGATACTTTTTCCCTCTGCGGATACAGTGCGTGGATATTATACATCAATATTGTTTTCAGGTCAATGAATTATTTATCACCTTTATCTTTTTTAGCAAAAATAATAAATTTGCTGAAGAAATAATTGAGTATTACAACAATAACTGCCAAAATTACCTTAGCAATCATCTGACCTGAAATCTCAAATGATAAAAGCTTAATGGAATAATTATCAAAATGCAGGCATTTTACAAACAATAAAAGCCCGCCTTCTTCAACAGCAAAGCTAAAAAGTCTTGCAGCAAAAAATTCAATTACCTCCTTAATAATAACACCGGGCTTAAAGCTTTTTGATTCAAATACAAACAGCTTGTTCGTAATATATGCAAACACAACAGAAATAATCCATGCAATTGCATTATTAATCAAATATAGCTTTTCACCGAAAAGCTTAGATAAAAGCCAGAAAGCGGCAAAGTTAACCAGCGTTGTTAATACGCCGAAAACAACATATAAAATAATTTCTTTAT
>JBKWUD010000003.1:0-74056 GCA_046989265.1 Eubacterium sp. | reverse complement strand
ATCATCACTATCACCATCTAAATGTGATTTTAAAATATAAATCGGTCTGTTTTTAACCTGGACATACATCTTTGAAAAATATTCGCCCATAATTCCGAGTGAAAAAAGTTGTATTCCGCCAATTAGCAAAATTAAAACAACTATTGTAGCATATCCCGGAACATCAATACCCGAAATCAATTTTTTAAGCACGACAACAATTAAATAAATAACTGATGCAAACGATGATAAAAGGCCGACATAAGTTGAAAAACGAAGCGGAGCAGTTGAAAACGCAAAAATTCCTTCAAGCGCATACTTAAATAATTTACCTGCCCCCCACTTTGAGGTACCGTTTAATCTTTCATCCGCCTCATAGGGTATATATTTTGTATTAAACCCAACCCAGCTGAACAAGCCTTTTGAAAAGCGGTGATATTCAGTCATCTTGAGCAGTGCATCAATCATATTCCTTCTCATTAACCTGAAATCAGATGCACCGTTGACAAACTCAACATCTGCAATTTTGTTGATAGTTTTATAAAAAAATGATTTAACTGCAGACATTAATTTGCTTTCTTTTCTTGCCTTTTGATAAGCTGCAACACAGTCAATATCTTCATTGCCTTCAATAATATCAAGCATTTGCAATACCACTTCCGGTCTTTGCTGAAGGTCTGCATCTATAATACACGCAAGATCACCCCTGGCATTTGAAAGTCCTGCAAAAATTGCAGATTCCTTGCCGAAATTTCTGCTGAAAGACAAAACCTGAATGCTGCTCTCTGAGTGGGTATTATAAAGCTGAACTAATCTTTCATATGTTGCATCTGCACTGCCGTCATCAACAAATACAAATTCATAATCATTAACCTTACCGGAAAACACTTTTACAACCTGATTGAAAAATTCCGCAACATTATCCTGCTCATTATAGCAAGGAACTATAAGTGATAATTTCATTTTTTAACTCTCTTTCTTTTTATCTCACTGACAGCAGCAATACCTATTAATGAAGCAGCACCGCATACACTCACAGCAATTCCCAAATTCAGATAAGGTGTTTTATACTTTAAGTGAACTTTATGCTCACCGGGAGTAATTTTAACAGCGCTCATCATTGTATTTGCCTGAAGCAGTTCAACCTGCTCTCCGTCAATATATGCACTCCAACCATTTGAATATGGAATAGATAAACAAAGAATTTTATTTTCATCAACACTTATTGTTCCATCAACGGTATCTGTGCCGATTTTAATATTTTCAAGCTTTGATTGCTTAAGCTCACTGACCTGTGATGAAAAATTCTTCATTGGCTGGCACCATACAGATATTTCTGAAATTTTATAAATTCCCTCTTTTTCAAATCTGACTTTAATACTGTCTATTGCATCCTTACTGTAGCCTGCACTTAAAAGATAATCTGTTCTTCCGTCATATTTTGCATCGCCCTCGGTAAGAATTCTCATACCTGAATCAGCATGCTTATTATCACCTGAATACGGATATATGGTAACATTGCATGACTTAGCTCTTTCGGCTCCTTCTTCAGTACATTCAAAGCCGTCAACTTTAAGCTTTAAATAGTATTCGCATCTTTCAGCACCGTTAAATGATATAGTGGCAAATGCATCGGTATCACTCACATAGATATTATCTCCGTCAATTTTTATACCGTTATCTGTACTTATTTCATACGGCAGAGAAATGCAATCAAATTCTAAATCTGTTTTGCTTACAAAATCTGTTTTTTCTTCAAGCATAACGCCCTGAGTAATAGCTGACTGCTTTTCGAGTGCGGTTAAGCTGTCATATTCATCTCTTGTAAAAGCCGATGAATATGTATATCCAAGCGGCATAGCGTTTCTGTTCTTATAAATATTTTCGTCTATCCGGGTAAAGCCATATGGAGCCTTTTGGTAGAATTCCGTCTGGTAATACTTTACACCCAAAAGCGAATTCAAAGCCGTACGGAAATCTAAATTCTGATACTGATAAACATACGTAGGGGTAAGCTGCATTTCCTTTACAAACTGAGATATTTTAGGATTCTGCAGACTCCAGTAAAATGAGGTACTGTGCGTATTAAAAATCAAATCCCTGTTATAATTCAGACGATCCTTATTTACAGAATATCTGTAAAAGCTTTTATCATTTGTCAAGTCTTTAATCTGATTTCCTATTGTATCATAAAAATCAGCATTAACATCTTTTTGATTCACAAACTTATGAGAAAAATTGGTATTTATTGCATAATACATATTTCCGCTGCAAACTACGGTTACAACTATCATTACTGTTATTAAAGCCGATTTATTAAATCTCGCCTTTTTTTCAGCAGGAATGAATAACAGCAATCCTACCGTAATTAAAGCAAGGCACAGCACAACTGCAATCTGTGCATCTTTTAAACTGCCCCATTTTCTGACTGCCAGACACAGTAAGCTATAAATCAGAATAACTATTCCGACTTTTGTCAAATCTTTTTTAGAAGCATTAATAACATCTTCAAATGTAACACTTACAATATATGCAAGCAAAAGCATATACGCCCAGGTCCAACGGTTAGCAACATATGAAAAGCCGTTAATTATATGAGCTGCAACAGGGGTAAGCAGCAAAAGAGTCAAAAAAACAAATGCAATTTTCTCCTGAATATGCTCTTTTTTCTTTATGAAAAGCATGCTTACACTTATCAGGCATACTGATGACGCCCCGATAAGAGTTTGATAACCGTCAATATATTCAGCTGAAACCAACACCGACGGCAGTGAGCGATAATAATCAATAATGTAAAAAAGATTAACGTCATAGCTTGTACTAAGCCTGCTGTCCTCAAAAAAAGTTGCCAATACAGGTATCAGAATAACTGCACTCATCAGTAAACCGATAACAGAGCAAAGTGCAATTTTGAATAGATTTATAAAAGTATTTTTTATATCTTTTTCCCTGATATAAATATATACCAAACGCAAAATAACATAAAGAACAGTAAAAACAACAAGCATATAAAAGAAATAGAAATTGCTTATTGCACTGATAAATACCGTGATAATAAATATGTAAGGCCGTTTGCCGTCTATTATTTTTTCAACACCGAGCAGAAGCAGCGGCAAATAAATCATAGGATTTGCAAAAAACGGATGTGCAACTGCACTGTAAGCCGACCATGTGCTGAATACATATACCAATGCACCTGAAAGAAATGCAGCCACCGGCAAATTCTTGTTTTTATATCTGCAAAAAAGAATAAAAAACAATCCTGCAAGATAAAGCCTAAAAACTATCAAAAAATCATATGCATGGCTTGCATATTCCGACGGAACAACTACTGACAGCAAATCAAGAGGATCACCGATAGCATAATAATTCAGCGTAGTAAGTATATCTCCGCCATAGCCTATGCTGAAACTCCAGCTTGGAAAAACCAGCTTATGTAAAGTAAACAGATTTCTGATAATTTTTCTGACATACTGACCGAAATACACAAAGGCAACATAATGCTGTCGCCACGCATCAGCAGTAGATATAAATGTTTTTCCTGAAATAAAAAAGTATAAATAGAACAATAAAACTGTTATTAAAAATATCAGAGTATATTGTAAAAACAGTTTTGATTTGTTATCTTTTTTCAGGCAATTCTTATTCATAAGCATATCCCTCTGTGACTGTTTTCGACGATTAATCAAGATTTATTTCCAAGGATACTTCTCCTGAAGTGAAACAAATTCATCATAAGTTTTCGCAAAATGAAACTCTTTTTTCAAATCTGAAAAGAAATACAAATACTCGGTATCCGGGTGATTAACAGTCGCTTTCATTATTTCAGAGCCTGAATTGGTGATAGGACCTGCAGGCAAGCCGCTGCAGCGATAGGTATAATATGCATCATATATTTCCTGTGAAAAGCCCTGCTTATCCCTTAAATCACGAGCATAAAAATATGTTACATCTGACTGAAGCTTAGCACCTTTATTAAGTCTGTTTACAAAAACAGATGCAATATTTTCAGCAGAACTGTTGCCAAGTGCTTCCTCCTGAACGACCGAGGCAAGAGTTACAAGCTCAAAAAGTGTAATATCATTTTTTTCACAATATTCAGTCATATCATCTGTAATACGGCTGTCAAAAGCATCGAGCATTTCTTCTGCAATATCATGAGGATCACTGTTCATTCCGAAATCATATGTTGCAGGGAACAGAAAACCTTCTAATTTATAAGCAATTAAATCATTATCTGGAACAGTTGACAGCCACTCATATTCAAAACCCTGTGTGCTCTTGCAAACCTCGAGAAAATCCGAGGCAGAGCAAATTCCGTTTTCTTCAAGAGTATCTGCAATCTGCATACAATTATAGCCTTCCGGAATTGCGACCTTAACTGTTTTATGGGAAACATCGGGATTCTGCAATTTTTGTGCAATCTCCTCATATGACATATCAGCAGACATATTATACTCACCGTTTATGTAGGTAAAATCAGGATAATGCTTGCTCATCCAGTTAGTCCACACCATATCGGATATAACAATCTTGTTATTATAGAGCATCTGACCGACCTCATATTCATAGTCATTGCTCTCAATAATAAGAGTGTACTTGGCGGTGCTTTGATTTTTGCCGTTAATATCATTGCTGATTGAGTTGTAAATCATATAAACAGCTGCTGCAGCTGCAATAACTAAAATAATAACAAGTATTAAAATAATCGGTTTTGATTTTTTCTTAGTCATAATCTTTCCTCATTGGCAAATGCCTTATTCCGCGGTCGATTATTTCATCATCTGAAACAACCTTGAAACCATGCTTTTCATAAAACCCGACTGCATGCAGCTGTGAGTCCACACAGATATATTCTGCACCTGTTTCAATTGCTTTATCGCAAAGAGCATTTACAAGCACAGAGCCGAGTCCTTTTCCTCTTTGAGATTTTAAAACAGCAATTCTGCCGATTTTAAATCCATTTGGCGTCTGAGCAATTCTGCCTGTTGCGACAGGCTCACAGCCGTCATAAATAATAGCATACCGTGTTTCATCGGATTTATCATATTCATCAATTTCCTGCTCGGCTATTGCTCCCTGCTCCTGCTCAAAAACAGTGTTTCTTATAATCATAACGCTTTCAAACTCAGGGTCAGAGAATTTAATGAATTTTATTTTCATACAAGCTGAACCTTCAACATATTGGTAGTTCCTGAAATACCGAGAGGAATACCTGCAGTAATAACAGCAAGGTCGCCCCTTTTGATTGCGCCTGCCTTTTCAGAAACCTCTACGGCGTGGTCAAAAAGCTCATCCGTGTTTTGCTTTTCATCACACATAACAGGCATTACACCCCACGATAAAACAAGCTGGCGATATATTTTTTCATTTGTTGTTGCACCTACAATCGGTGTAAACGGTCTGAATTTGGAAATCATGCGGGCAGTTGTTCCGCTCTTTGTTACCGTAACAATTGCTGCGGCATTAAGATCGTGAGCAGTTGTAACAGTTGCGTGTGAAATTGCAGCGGTTATATCTCTGTTTTCAAGTCTTTGATAAAAATGATTAAAGCGTGATTTATAATCTATATCTGACTCTGTTGTTTCTGCAATACGAGCCATCGTTTCTACTGCCTCAACAGGGTGCTTGCCCACTGCCGACTCACCTGAAAGCATTATAGCCGAAGTACCATCATAAATTGCGTTGGCAACATCGGTAATCTCCGCTCTTGTAGGTCTTGGATTTTCAATCATAGACTCAAGCATTTGTGTAGCAGTTACAACAATCTTGCCTGCCTTATAAACCTTCTCAATGATCATTTTCTGGATTGCAGGAATCTTTTCAAACGGAACCTCTACACCCATGTCACCGCGGGCAACCATAATCCCGTCTGCAACCTTAATGATTTCATCAATATTGTCAACGCCCTGACCGTTTTCTATTTTGGCAATAATTTTAGCATCCTTCCATCCGATTGCCTCAAGATAATTGCGCATAATTGTTACATCGGTCGCACTTCTGCAAAAAGAAGCAGCAATGAAATCGAAATCCATTTTCGCTCCGTATGACAAATCATTCATATCCTTTTGTGAAAGATATGGCATGTTAAGCTCAACACCGGGAACATTAACGCCCTTGTGATTAGTCAGCAGACCTCCATCTATTACCGTGCAGACAATATCACAGCCTACAACACGCTGAACTATCATTGATATAAGTCCGTCATTTATTAATATCTTAGTGCCTGTCTCAACATCATCAGGCAGTCCGGAATAATTGACAAATGCCTTTGTTTCATCTCCGAGGCACTCATTCGTTGTCAGAGTAAATGTATCTCCGGTATTTATTTCAACACCGCCGGGATTTTCAAAATCTCCAAGTCGTATTTCAGGACCCTTTGTATCAAGCAATGTTGCAACAGGAATACCTAACTCATCACGAAGGCGGATAACCTCATTTAAGCGCTCGGTATGAATGTCATATTCACCATGGCTGAAATTAAAACGTGCAACATTCATTCCGGCTCTCATCATATTTCTGAGTATGTTTTCATCATCGGTTGCAGGACCAACCGTACAAATAATTTTAGTTTTTCTCATTTTTTATCTCCGTATACCGCAAAATGATTGTAAAAAACAATCATAAGTATTCTATCACAATTGTTTTAAAAATCAACAGTAAATATATTAACAATATTAAAGTTGACTTATATTAATTTTTTATTTATACTATTTTTATATATAATTCACTAAGGATGGTAAATGAATGCCTATTTATAACATTGCCGGATTAACGGTAAAAATTAATAATTGCGGCGGAAGAACCGAAAAACAGGGTATTGCATACCTGTCTGACAATCAGGACAAAGACCAGAAAATAGATATTGATATTAATGTCACTCCGGAAAGAGTAAAAAACGCTATGGCGGAGCATCCTGAGCTCAATCAAGATGACTGGGAGTACATGCTCACCGGCTCTGATTTTTATACAGATGTAATTGCTTATAATGGTATATTGCTCCATTCATCTTGCATTGTTGTTGACGAAGTTGCTTATGCTTTTTCGGCTGACAGCGGAACAGGCAAATCAACCCACACTCAGCTATGGCTTAAAAAATTTGGTGACAGAGCCTATATGCTAAATGATGACAAGCCCTGCATAAGAGAAATTGACGGCAAAATATATGCCTGCGGCACACCGTGGAGCGGAAAATATGACTATTCTACACCAAAAACAGTTCCTCTCGGAGGAATATGCTTTTTAGAGCGCAGTGAGAATAATTGGATAAGACCGGCAGACACAAAAAAAGCAGTTTATAATATTTTCAGTCAGACTGTACGCAAGCTTGGACCAAAGGCAATGAATAAGCTTTTTGATGTGCTTGATGTAATATTTGAAAAGGTACCGCTGTATGAGCTTGGATGCAATATATCCGAAGAGGCTGTTGATACATCATATAACGCAATGAAACGGGAATTAAATGAATTATAGCTGAAAACACCCGACAGTTAGCATAGGTAACTGTCGGGTGTTTTGGTTTAATATTTATTCATCATTATTTTGCTCCGCATCGTGTCGCTGTTTAGCATTATACTGTTCCATATACTCCTTACGCAGCTGAGAATTATGCTCACGTGAAGCCTTAACCTTAATCTCTTTTTTCCTGAAATAATTATAATTCAATAAAAGCATTATGATACCCACAGCGAGACAAATAATGCCGATTATCATACTGTAAAGCATTATGCCGTCAATACATTCGGCGATTCCAAGACTATATGCCTCAACCGAACTGAGTTTAAAATCTGAAAGATAATCCTGATGCCTTGCAAACAATATACTAAAGGTTAAAACAAAGCCTGAGGTTGTTAAAGCCATTCCGATATAACTGTATTTTCTGTGTCTGCCGAAATTAATCAAATCAAGCAATACAACGCCTGCTATTATGAAAATCACAGACGCACAGATTATATACATAAGCTTATTGCTCTGAACAAAGGTAAATACCTTAACATTCAATGTGCTGCTACCGCCTATTGTTTCATTTATCTCATCAACCATAAGTGCTGCTGCCTTTGACAACTCACTCTCACTTGTGCTTATCCCGTTGTTCTGACAGTATCCTGAAATTGAGCTTTTTATACTATTATACAAAACTTCATCCTCGGAAAAATCAGAACTGTAATTATACAATAAATTATTTACTGCCGTTTTAACAATCTCGCCAATATTCTCTTCAGTAAGTGCAGTGGTAAATGCTTCAACGGGAAGGTCAACTTTGGTGTCAAAAGTGGCAAGCTCTGCATTTATCTCACCGATGAGTTTATCGCTGTTGTTCTTAATATGTGACTCAATATAGCTTTCAGATTGAAGGAATCCGATTGATAATGCTCCCACAGTAAGAAAAATGATTGAAAATGCAAGAATCATTGAAAGTGCAAAGCATAAAAGTTTTCTTAAAATATACTTAATTTTATCATCCATATGCTCACCTCATTAAACCTTCTCTGCAAAATACACAGCGTAATAATAAGAGTTGCCTAAATCATCAAAATTATTGTAGGGTAAGCACATGATAAGCGTATTGCTCTGCTTAAAAGATGAGATATCATCTTCTGTATTACCATATGTTATATCTGCTATTTTATATGTATAAGAATTATTACTGTAAAAATCGACATTAACCTCATCGCCGATTTCGGCTTTATGAAGATTTTTAAACTGAGCACTCGTATTTGAACCCTTTAAAATTACGCAACCGTTATTCCACGGTTCTATAGATTTATCACTAAGCAAAATAGAACTTTTACTGATATCTTCCGAATATGTTATAGCTGCGTTAATACCGATAGCATCGCAGCTGAAAGAACCGATATAAGCACCCGGCTCAAGATCTTTAAACCTGTCATATTCAACAAGAGAATAACCCGACAAATCAATTTTTGAGGTTGATGATTCAGTTATTTGCGTTGAAGCTGCCATTCTTGGTGCGGCAATAAAGGTCATGGCAATTACTATAACCGTTACTATAATCGGAACAATAAAAGCTCTTTTTATAAAATTAAAACTTAAGCCAGTCATAAAAAACGATCCTTACAATCATATAATTATAAATTATTATATAACATTTATTAAAAATTATCAAGAGTGTATGTTGACCGGTTATTATTTTAATCTATTTAACATATTATCAATTAGAATGATTGAGGAGAAGATTTAATATGCTTTCAGCACTTTTATCAGCACTTAGTGCTAATTTATTGTATTTTATTTTACATATTCAAAGCGGTTCGTCATTTCCAAAACCGCTTAACTCTAAGGAAGAGAAAGAATACCTGGAGCGAATGGCTAACGGCGATAAAAATGCCCGTGCTGTTTTGATTGAACGCAATCTCAGGTTGGTCAGTCACATTGTAAAAAAATACTATTCAAAAACAAACGATACAGATGATCTGATATCAATCGGAACAATCGGACTCATAAAAGCAATTGACTCTTTTGATTACACCAAAGGTACAAGACTGGCTACATATGCATCAAGATGCATTGAAAATGCTATGCTAACATAACAGCAACAATTTGCAACTTGAAGTCGCAAGAAGTGTGCATTCTGCCTGAAATTGATAAATGGAATGTGTATCAATCATTATCCAACGCATATATCCTGCATAGGTTTACGAACGGTAAAGTTGAATATGCGCCCCTGTTTTGTGTAAAACTTAAAGTTAATAATTATAAGCATTATTCTTTCAATGCATTTAACGAAATTGATGATACTACCTTCGATGGTGCAGTCAAAAAACAACGAATTGAAAAGCATCTGACAATAAAACAAGTTGCTGATGTTGTTGGTATTAGTGTCGATACACTTATGAGAATTGAACAGAATAAATACGATTTACATAATCCGGACAAGCTCAAGAAATTGTGTGACTTTTTAGGAGGTTTACACAATATTTGAAGAAGTCTCATATTCTTTTCTATTAGATTTATTCAATTGATAAAACAAACTCGACATTTGCAAATTTAACTTTATCACCATCACTAATTTTTATCAATGTTTCAGGTTGAATTGCAATATTATTTACAAATGTCTTATTTGTCGATTTTTTGTCAACAATGTAAACAGTGTTATTTTTCAAATGTATTTCAGCGTGATTTCTACTAATTGCATTATTTCCAACTATAACATAGTTAGAATTATCATTTTTACCAATTGAAAAAACAACTTTATTTATAACAATTTTCTCATCATTATCAATCCTTATTAGATAAGCTCTCTTTGCTCCTGAAGTTTTTATTGGTTTTGTAGAAGCTGTTTTTTTAGACAGATTATTATCATCAACAGAATTTTTTATGCTTATATTTTGAATATTTAAACATTCAAATGGATCATAATATTTGTTTTTCATGTTTATCTCCAATTTACCATCTTGGTAATTTATCAGCCCTATTAATAGCATCAGCCTGTGCCTTCTTGTATTTGTTTCCAGCTGAACGCAAAAACTTTGAATAACTTTCCAATGATTTTTTCATTTTTCCATATGTAGAATCAGCATCATTAACTGTGTCCCATTTTGTTTTAAAAGTTGTTGCATCTATACCATTCCACGTTGAAAACATTGTTTTCATATTTTGATCAGCTGAATTCATTTGTGTTTTCATTTTTCCTGTATAAGTATCAATCGCTCCAGCAGCCTTATCTAATTGACTATGATTAACCTTTATTTTATAACCCATAATAAAATCTCCTGCTTATTTAAAAAGACTTGAAAGTTTTGTATTTGTACCTTCTGTTGTTTCATATCCTATTGCTACTGCATCTGATAAAAATTTCAAATAATTTTGCATAACAGCTTTTCTACCAGAAGAGCCACAGTAATCGGATTTGATTTTATTAAATTTTGATATCGCCTTTGACGATGCAGAACCATCCCATGATGAATCTAATTTGCTCATTGCATTTATAACAGTATTAAAATCCTTTTCCAAATTATTATTTATTGTATTAACAGAAGTAACCGTTGTTCTAACTTTCCCTGTATCTACTTTGATTGTTCCATTAGAGGATGCTTTCTTTGCCATAACTAGCCTCTCCTTACTTGCTTAATGCAGCCTTTGCAGCTTGAGCTGCATCTTTTAAAGTATCTAACACCGATGCATCAACAGAATTCAATGTTGACAAAGCACTTCTGTATTTATTAATAACAGATTTGATGCTATCAGCACATTGAACATTACCGACATTACTATAATCATTTCTAATATGACTTTCTATAGTTTCCAATTCTCTAATTATGCTTTTCAATTCATTTCTACATTCTCTCAACTGAGTGCTTCCCTTTTTAGTCATTTAACAAATACCTCCCTTTTTAACACATAGATTGAATATCTCTTTCAACTGCATCAAAATCACGAGCAGTATCACTCAAATAATTAGCACACTTATCTAATCGATACGCATAATCAAGTACAACTTCTGCTTTTAATAATCTACCTAAATTTGCAATGGTATGCCAATCAATACCTAGTTGCCAATAAAGACTATTCATTTTTCTGTCTAATGCTTTAGAACGACTACTTAAGCTTCTTAATTGTGAAGCATAACTTGACATTGTAGTTGTATTAATACTTATATATGGATTAGAAGTAGCATATTTATATCCTGCATTAAAGTTTTTATTCCACCAATCAGACGCACCTTTAATTATATCACTAAAAAACTGCTTAACCGAATCAGCAAATTTAGAAAGGTCTTTTCCCAATTTGCGTACACCATCAACAACAGTATCAACAAAACTATTAGCTAATGGAATTAAATCATCTTTAACAAAATCGATTACTCGTACTCCAACATTATAAACAAATTGTATTCCAGCACCAGCTCTTTGAATTCCATTTAATATAAGATTTATGCCACCATATGCCACGTATTCCCAAATAGGTTGCTTGCCTGGAAGAATATTTCCATTTTTGTCATATCTTCTTCCATCATATGTATGAGCATCGGAACCTGCTGGATTATCCATAACCCTAATTTTATCAAATGAATAACCTAAACTTCCTAAAAACCATACATAGTCGCCCTCTGTAACAACAACATCAACCCTGTCAGAATTCAATGCCGCTATTTGGTCAGGGGTTAAGCCATATGGATTGACAGGCTGTGGGTTAAGATTATGCATTTGGTCAATTTCATCATAGTGGTTAACAAAAACAGATTGTGCCAAATTACCACCTTTTGAGTGACCATATAAATAATTATCTCCTTTTGAACCTTTGTTTTTCTCATAAAAGGCTTCAGCTTGAGCTGTTTGAGCAGATAAACCAGTTGCCATAGAAGAAAGATTACCAGCCCAGTCATTTGCACTTTCTAATTTTAAGCCATCAGTTCCTCTATATGAAATCCCTACATTTCCACTACTGTCTTCAAATGCTACTGCACCAAATCCAGTAATAGTGTCATTTCCAACATCCTTTACTACAATGTTACCTAAACCAGCATCAATGTATTTCTTAAAAGACTTTACATCACCATTATCTTTGCCATATGTAGCAACCATTTGCTTATATATAGCATCTAAAGACTGTCCATTGTATTTATCTTGTAATATATGACTTTGATAAGAAAGTTGTGTTAATAGGTGGTTTTGCTTGTCGTTCAAATTAGATAATGAAGACATATTTAAACCTCCTCTATTAACAATTCAAATTGTTCTTTTGTTAAGTTTTTATCTGTTGCGACAAGCGATTCGTTTATTGATGGATACTGTGTCCAATCGTTTTCATAATCAAGTCTAATATTGTTGAAGACTCTATCTAATTTCTCGTCGTCACCATTTGAAGAAACAACTTCAAAATCAATTAAATTCGGATTAAGTGCAATTGCAAGTTGATATAGTCCATAAAGTTCATCAATATTTCTGTTAATGCTATCGACCTTTGCTACAACTATTATTTTTGCGATTTCATACTTTTCTGGAAGTTGCAATGCTGAAAGTGAATTTATATCAGCAGGTAGAATTTGATCATCAGCAAGTAAATCAACCATTACACAAAATTCAAGGCTCGATAATTCTTTAAAATATTCAGATACCTTTTTATCAGCAATTGATATTCCATAGTCATCAAAACATTCACTTGTATCAGTATTGGAATAAACATTAAATATAATAGACTTATTATTCTTTAAAACTAATACATCATGATAATTCGAATCGAGTCCACGGATTGCAAGATTAAAATCAACAACATCAAACTTCTCGTTATATTTATCCTCTGCGTATTGGAGCATATTCATTTTAATATCTTCACTTGAAATATCATTGTTTGATTTCATACAACCAAATCCTCCTACCGACATTAGTATAATTAATAATATAATTAAAATGTTTTTTAACTTTTTCATAATTTCACCAAATCAAACATTTAGCAGACTTCCCTCAACCTCATCAAAATCATCAGCTGTTCTTTCTAAATAATTAGCACAAGCATCTAATCTTCCAGCAAAATCAAGTATAACTCCTGCCTTTAATAATTTTCCTAAATTAGCTATTGTATCCCACTCAATTCCTAGATGCCAATAAAGACTATTCATTTTTCCGTCAAGTTTTTTTGATCTACTACTCAATGTTTTCAATTGCTTCGCATAACTATGCATTGTAGTAGTATTTAAAATTATATCTGGATTAGAAGTTGCATACTTGTAACCAGTAGAATTGGTATATAACCATTTTTTAAACTTGTTAACAAACGAAGCAAGACTATTAAACAAATCGTTTATCCATGCTCCTGCTTTTATACATAATTTTCTTGCTTTGTCTAATAATTCAACAGCACTATCAATTACTTTTTTTACAATATATACAGCTTCTACTATACCTACTAATAATTCTACTAAAGGAAGTAAGGCAAATGACGCAACAAGAGATACAATAGTCGTAGCTATTGCACCTACAACACCATATTTCTCAAACATTTGGACAACTGCAAACTCAGTTAGAGAAGCAAAAATCAATGGTATTCCAATATCATTAAGTGCAATAAAATCAAAATAATTTGTTTCTGCATCGTCCATAGAACCGCCCTTGAACATATCAACCAATTCCATTACAGCTATCGCACAAGCACCCTTTAGTTCTTTAGGCATCTTTTGTAAATTTTCGTTTAAGACTCCACCTAACTTACTTAACCAACCTTCTGTACCGTGAGTAATATTTCCGTTTTCATCTCTTTGCCAATCAATACCTGTTCCACTAACAATTCCTAATATGTTATGAAAATAAAACAATTGATTCTTGCCATTTGAATCTTTATAATGTGTATTAACATAGTAAGTGTTTTCTTCAGGTATAATTACACCAATTAGTTTGTGAATAGGATCATTATCCCCATCAATAGAATACATCTTCTTTAGTGTTTCTTCATATTTTGGATTCTTTCTAAATTCTTTAATTGCATCATCAGAAAAACCTTGACCATCGATTGAATAACATGCAGTTATTTCATCTTGATGCTTCGATGTCATAGTTACATATTGAGACTCATTACCACCCTTTGAATGACCTGTAACATATAGGTCATTATATCCGTATTCGTCAGCGACATGATCGAAATAATCTCGTGCAGCTTCTTGCATATCTGTTGACACATCAACAAATCCCTGACCATTATCGCCCCATCTATTGTTTCCAGTTCCTCTGTATGCTACATACAAGTTACCATTTTCATCCTTAAAAGCACATGCTTGAATTGGATCTTTAGTACAGCTATCTCCAGAATACTTAAAAAAAGAATTACCATCACTACTATTATGGTCATAATGGCTTTGACTAACTATTTTCATTTTACCTAGACTTGGGTTTTCTTCGCACGCCATTTTCAAGGCTTTAAATTCGTCTGTTTTTGCTCTTTCAGGATAGTTTTCTTTTATATAATCAAGCGAATATTTTAAAGATTTATTATTAAGTTTTTTATCTTGAACATCAAGATACATATATGTATTCAGTAACGCACTATTATCTGCAATTCCACTATTAAAGCTTGACATTATTCATTCTCCCATTCGATACTATCAAAGCCATTACTATTTGACATCGTTGCATATAAATAATCTACATATTTATTGTTAACTACAATATCATTTTGTAATGAATCGTTGTTTTCTATGTCGTCTAAATAATCATCAAGTATATATATTTCAATGGAATTACAATATAATCCCTCATGCACAATTGCTTTCTCTAAATCCATAGCTATTTCATTATGTGTTTTTTTCGAATAATTAGTAACAAATGCATATATTGGGATAGCTCTATTGCACTTATAATCGTTGAAAGAAATATCACTATCTAAAGAACTACTTTTAGTTGTTGAATTAAAGTTTTCTCCGGCAGAAATAAAATAAAAGTTTTCATTTTGAAAAGCATTTTTAAAAACATTGTTTATAGCATTATCTGTTTCTGAAGAATACTTTATATCTATATAGTTATCACTATATTCTTTTTTATTTGTGTCATATACAACATAAATATCATTATTTGGAAATTTATTACTTTTACATCTGGCAATCCTTAATGTATCACCACCAAATAGTGTTCCACCTTCAAAATCAACAAACTCAAATTTTTCATTAGAATATTTATTTTCGAGGTACAAAACAAATCCTTTTCCATTATCATGCATACAACCACTCCCCCATAAAGTAATAGAAATCATAAGAAAAATTGATAATAATACTTTCATTTTCTTCATATTATCACCTATATAATCAAGTTAAACTTGTAATTTTCAAATTTAGTGGGATGGGCAGGCAAGATTGCTTGCCCATCCAAAATAAACATTATTTAAATGCGTCTGCAAGATTGGTATTTGCAGTTTCTGTTGCTTGATAATCAGCTGATACATTTTGTCTTAAAAACTTAACATAAGAATCAATGATATCATAATAGTTTTGGAAATATTGAGCAGCGAAAGAATCATAAGCAGCAATAGTAGCTTGTGAAGCCTCGCCTTGCCATGTTGAATTTAAGCTTTTCATTGAAGTTTGGCTCTCTTCAAGAGTTGCCTTAAGCTTTTTATTGCTGTTTTCAATACTTGTTGCAATAGCCTCAACTTGGTCGGTACTAATTTTAATTGTTCCAGCCATTTTATTACTCCTCTCTCAATTAGTTAGCAAGATTCTTTACTGCTGAAGTAATAGCATCTTGACGTTGTTTGTAATTTGATGATTGTTGTGTAAGTGTTTCTGAACCACTCTTAAGCTTCTTTGCCATTTGAGAAAGTTCCTCAGTGAAGCCCTTAATTTGGTTGCAGAATGCAACGTTATCTTCACCTTGCCATGCATCACCCATTGTTGTTGCATCTGACATTAGTTGCTTAGCAATTGTGTCATAAGTGTTTGATAACTCAGCAAGTTTTGAAGCAGCTGCATCAATTTTGGATGGATCAACTTGAATGTTCTTACCCATAATTTTTCTCCTTTATAGAATAATAATTTATATCAGCATCAATTTAGAACCATTTTTAATTTCAAGTTCGTAAACTGATGCGTTGATATTAAAGATTTGACCTGATTTAGCATCACATAGAATTGATGTGTTATCAGGTTTAAATTTACCATTTGATAATTCGCTAAGTGCTTTTGATGTTAATGCTACAATTTCACTCATTCTACTGGTTTGAGGAATAAAAACATCAAAAGTCTTTTCGGCAGCAGGAACTAAAATTTCAACCAAAACCTTATCCATAATTATTCCTCCTCTCCAGGACTAAGCAATTTAATTTTGTTTGCTTTACCAAAATTAATTGAATATCCGTATTCAGCAGATATTTCTTCATTCATTTCACTTGTAGTTTTATTAAGTTTCAAATAATACTGATCCGCAACACCATTACCTATCCAAATTCCATCAGATTGCGAGGCGTTTAACTTGTACCATTTTTCAAAATTATATGAGGAAACATTTTTAGAAGTTTCAGCAATAACAATGAATACATTTAACTTTGTGCTACCTTTTTCAAGTATTAAATTTAACTTTTCAATTTGTTCTTCTGTTAATTGCTCTTTCAAATCAGTAATTGATGAAATAATAAATAATAACAAGGGATAAGTTGGAATAGACTTATCATCTTCCTCTGCATCTTTTATTGCATTATGTCTTTCTAATACTATTTCAAAAAGATTTTCAACAGTTGTAGCGATTAACTTTTTATTTGCAATGTATTTAGCATTACCACAATCTTTAATACTGTTTGATGAGTCAATAATAGTTGTATCTATATTTGAAATTGATGAGGTGATCTTTGCCAATGCAGAAATAAAGACATCGTACTCTTTATTTTCTGATTGAATAAATGACAAATAATTTTTAGAAAAGTCAAAAATATTAACTTCAAGTGTTTCTGTTTCGACACCAATAGGAATTGATAGAGAATTCTCAGAAACATAAGGTTCAATAAATTCAATATCTACTGCTTCAGGCAAAACTGGAATACTTCTTGCCTTAGATTTTGAATTATCTTTAAGTTTTGAACAAAACTTTCTAATAGCAGCAAACTGATTATCAGAATTAAATGCGAAAGCTGTTTGAAATTCATAGATTTCATCAATTTTACACAATCCTCTGCCCTTGAATTTTGAAGGAGTCAAACCATCTGTTTTACCTAAAACGGCAGCATAATCTGTTTCATCTGTTAATTGCAATACAAATGATTGTCCAATATTTTGAAGCATTCTAAAACGAATTTCATTTGTACCAGTAGCAGTTAAGACAAAATAAATACCATACTTTGTTCCTTCACGAGTGATGTTAAGCATTTCGCCTTCAAAATCCTCATACATTTCAGAAAAGGCAGCATAATTGTTTATTGCAACAACTATTGACGGAATCTTATTATCGGAACTGTTATTATACAGATTAATATCTCCACCATAATCTGCCAACATTTTTTTACGAGTTTGTATTTGTCCTAATAACAACTTAATTAAATTAGTTACTTTTTCTTTTTCATGTGATAATACAACATCGCCAACGTGAGGTGCTTTACTGAAAGCAGTCATTGTTTCCGACGCAAAATCCAATATGAAGATATTCAATTCCTCTGGAGTATAAGTATTCATTAAAGAATACATCATTGTGTTTAAGAATGTTGTTTTTCCATTTCCGGCAGAGCCATATATCGCAGTATTTCCACCTTTAGAAAATGACAGAATCAATAATTCCTGCTTTTGATTCATAGGATCATCATATTCGCCGATTACTGCTTCGATACTCCCGCTATTCTTTTGATATTTATACTTTTTGATAAGTTCATCAACAAATATTTTTGATGGAATAGGTTCAAGCCACAATGGTCTTACAGAAATACTTTCCTGTTGGGCAATTTCCGATAAATATTCAGTAATTGCATCAATTTGCTTTTTGGGCTTTTCTATTGATTTCTTTTTGTCCATTTTTGCATTTGCAATAACTCGACCAACATTGTCAACAACTTCTATACTATCATCAATTTGCTGTTCAGTTTTATCAGATGGATAATATGGAGCTCCTGACCAAGCAGATTGGCCTAATTTGAACATTTCATTATAACCAACCTGAAGATAAAAACGACCTGTATCTTGTAGTTCCGCTGCTTCTGGACGTTTTAGCATATCCATACTATCTGCTTTATCTTGAACCTTCAAGCATGCCTTAAATTTAGCATTCGACCAAATTTGATCATCAACAACACCACTTGGTTTTTGAGTAGCCAGTATCAAATGAACACCTAAACTACGACCGATTCTAGCTGCACTGACGAGCTGTGTCATAAATTCAGGTTGTTGAGTCTTCAACTCTGCAAACTCATCAGAAATAATGAATAAATGTTGTAATGGTTCTGTTACAGTACCTTCACGATACATTTTTTGGTATTTATAAATATCAATGTTACTAATTCCAGATGATTTGCTCGCTTCTGCAAAAATACCTTGTCGTCTTCTCAACTCACTCTGAATAGAGATGAGGGAACGATTGATTGCTGAACCATCCAAGTTTGTTATAATGCCAGCAATATGTGGTAGCTTTTCAAAAGCCTTTGCCATTCCTCCACCCTTATAGTCAATTAAAACAAATGATACTTCATCAGGATGATAATTTATAGCAAGAGACAAAATATATGTCATTATAAACTCTGATTTACCTGAACCAGTCATACCTGCGATTAATCCATGAGGTCCATGGAATTTTTCATGCAAATCAAGCTTGAAAGGGTCACCAATCGTGTCAACGCCAACTTGTGCTTCTAAAGTCTTTGTTGGATCGTTTTCCTTCCAACGATTCAAAATATTTAAGTGTTCAATTTTGCCTACACCATACATTTCCAAAAAAGTAATCATTTTTGGCAAAATATAGGCATCATCACCCATATTCAATTTAATATTTGACAAGCATACACTTAATTCTTCAAGATTGTTATTTACATAGATATCAGGAGCAAACTCAACAATTTTTCCTGAAACATCATTTTTATCGTAAATTTTTCCAATATTTCCGTTTAACTCAATAACATTACTACATTCTTTTGGCAAATTTTTTAATTCATCGAAAAATGAAATAACTGAAAAATGAAGGTTTTTCTTATTTTCATAAATTTTCTTTATTACATCTGTTCTAAGGGACAACTGCTTATCAAATGCAAAAATGATGTAATAAGGATCTGTATCTTCCAAATCTTCTTCCTTCATTTCTTTTCTTGATTCAAATTCTAAATCAAGATAAGAGGAAATCAACTTTATATCATCAAAGTTTTTAGCTAAAAATCTTAAAGATTTATCGTTATTCCAAATGTGAGGTAACCATTTTACATACTTAAGTTCATCATCTTCTTTGTCATCATACAGAAAAACAAATTTTACTTCATCATAGCTGTACATTGTAGCTAGCTGCAAAATTAACCCGTTAGCAAATTTTAATGAATCATTTCTACTACCTATAACACCTGTTACTTTATTATCAAATAGAGAAACATTTATCGGCACATCATTAATAAGATGTGGTGCTTCGCAAATATCTAATAATTGTTCTTCTAGATCATCACGCTCAATCTCGAATTTTCTTTCTGGATAATCAATATCTGCTAGCATTTTCACAGAACCTTTTCCAACATTTAAACTAAGAAAATCATTCTGTCCAAAAGAGCGATCCCATAAATCACGACTAACATTAAGAATTCTATTTTCACATTCTTTAATGTTAACATTGTTTTCTAAATAAATTTCTTTTTGTTTAGCACATTCATCAGCAAAAGAAGTCTTAATTCTTTCCAAATACTCTTTGTATTTATGTTGTCTTAATTCCTCTTTTTGTTTTTTCTTTTTCTTTTCGTACTGCTTTGATATAATAGGCCACATTACTGTTCCTAAAAGCATACAACCACAAGTAACTAATGAAATATAATTTGGTGGGTCTTGACATAAACCATATATACCTGTAGCCATAGATGCCATACCCATTGTCATTGAAGGTCCAATTGACATCATTATTGGCATTTCGTCACCAGTTTGGCTTTGTGGTGGTGCATCAATCTTGAATATTGCCTTTTCAATATCCCTTTTAAATCTAGGAGATCTAAAAAAAATATCTTCTTCAATTTCATCAAAATCAAATTCATCATCGCTGTTATCGATAACTTGTGGTATGAAATCAAACAAGTTATTTGCGTTAATACTTACACTCTGATCTGGGTTATTTATAGCCAGCATACTGTTGCCAACAATGATTACTGTACCCATTATGTAAATAATATCACCATAATTTAGAGTACTAGACTTGATTTTATTCCCATTAACAAATGTTCCATTGGAACTATCATTATCAATAATACTCCATTTACTTTTTGAAAAAGATAATGTAGCATGATTACTTGAAACATAGTTGTTGCTAATTACTATTGAATTATTTGATTTTCTGCCAATATTAAGAGTAATATCATTTTTGAATAAATATTTTTTAAACTCAATTCTATCGTTGGTAGTTGGTTCAACAAAAACAAAACATTTTTCATGAGATTTTTTGCTTCGCAAATTATAAATATTCATCTCTTTGATTTCACAGGAATCAACTTCTTGCTTATTATCACTTATTACAACTTGCTTTCCGGCTTTTAAAGTCCATTTTTCATCAATTCCTTCAATACTTACCTTGATTCCAAAATCTGATATCAATGAGTATTGTCCTTTAATCTTTTCAGGAAGTGTAATTGATACAATTTTGTTCTTATTTAATAGCGAAGCTATCATATTCTAACCTCCATTTATTGAAATCATAAATACAAACTTTCAACGAAAATACGTATTTATAATTTCAATCTAGTGAATAGCGTAGTTTTACTACGCTATTCACTTTTAATTAATTAGTCTTGAGAACCTCTTGCGTTTCTCCTAATTTCTTCTGTTCGCTCATCATCTTTTTTACGTCTCTTTGCAGCAATAAAGAATGCTAATGTTCCACCTGCAACTACGATAGCTGCTATACTACCCCAGAATAATCCCTTATTTGCATACCAACGTACAAAGAAGTTTGTTGATACAGTAATTTGTCTGTTGAAATCGATAGAATCAATATCAAAATCCTCGTCATTTGTATCTGTTACATTATCTGCAAGGTCTTTAATGTAAATTCTTACATTTTCAGGACCATTTGAACTACCGATAGTAAACTTACCTGAATAGCTTGTAAGGTCAGATAATACATCTGTTAAATTCTCCTTATTATCGCCATTTGAAGCAATTCTATCTGTAACTCTATTTCCGTCCTTGCCATAGTATTCAACAACGATTTCATCAATACCAATAGCATCAAAGATTTCGTATGAAACATTTAATTCATCAGCATTAACAATTTTCTTTTCAAGACCTGATACGCTCTTAATTGTCGGAGGAGTATGGTCAAGTCTAAACATTACTTCACAGTCCTCGTAACTAATGTTTTCTGACTTATTACCAACTGTATCTTCAGAGCCTACATAAACCTTGTAAATACCATCAGCAGGATTGCCATTTGAATCTAAGAATACATTCTTGCTAATTGTGTATTGATATTCATACCAACCACTATCACCGATCTTTGCAAACTCGTTTACAACAGGACTGATTCTCAATTCTCCATCCTTATAGTCAACTGGTGAGCCATCACGAGTAACGACAACATCAAGTGAACCCTTCACGAGTTTATCAGGGTTATACTCTGTAATAACAATATCTTCATTTACTGATTGAACATACTTATTATTTAAATCACTAATCAAGAAGCTGCCTAATGTATAAACAGAACCAAATCTATTTACAGTAAATGTAACTTGTTCTGATGAAGTATTTTCAGCCTTATCTGTGATTTCAACTGATAATGTATAGATACCATCATTTTCTTGAACCTTCTTAAAGGTTTCTTCATTTGCTGAGAATGAGCCACCTTTATTATTAGTTGAGATATTGATAAACTCACTAGTTACATCTTTATTAATCTCATCCTTACGAGTTCTTGTAAGAACAATCTTATGGTCCTTGAAATTAATATCTGAAAAGTCAATTTTTGGAAGAACTGAATCTTTATATGAATTACCGTTTTTAACGCCGGTAATAATTGGCTTGTCTATTGTTGTGTCAACAGTAAAGTCCTTTGTAGCCTTTCCACTATAAGTTACATCTTTATCCTTAAGCTCATTACCAGCCTTATCAACTACATCAATACCAAATGTGTAATCACCTTCTGCATTATAATTAATTGTTGCAGTATATGTGTTACCCTTTTGGCTCCAGCTTGACACCTTTGGTTTAGTAATATCAGAACCGTCTTTTGTTGATGTTCTTATATAAGTAATTCTATTATCAGTTGTTGTAAAATTATGTTCTGTAACAGTAATAGTAGCTGTACGATGATTATTGAAATACTTATCGTTTCTTACATCGTTGTTATCGTAAGATACAGAAACAACCGGCTTTGTATTATCAATTGTAAAGTTTGTGTCAATATTTCTGTCTGTGTCGTTTTGAGCAACATAATCATCAGTCTTGTCACTACTATACTTAACAACAGCATCCTTAACCTTATGGTTTGCAGCCGCATTATTGTTAATATGTGAAGCAGTATCTTGTGCGCTTACAGCAAAGCTATAATCACCATCTTTTGTAAATGTTGTATTCATCTTATAAACATAACATTCAACACCATCAATAACTTGAACTCCAACTTTTTCAAACTTAGATGTTGGAGATACAATTGATACATTATTGTTGTCATCTACTCTCTTTACATCAAATGTAAAGTCATTTGAATCAAAGTTTCTCTCATAAACATATACTGTAGCTTCTCTCTTACCTTGGAAGAAACCTGTGTATGTTTCGTCATCATTATCATTCATTTGAATAGCGATTAACGGAGCGCTCTTGTCAACAGAAAGTTTTTGTACAACATCCTTTGTAACATTACCTGCTCTATCGGTTAATGTGAAATGAATTTCAATATCATTACTATTATTAGTAACAGAAATTGTATTCTTAAGAACTGTTACCAAATTATCCTCAGTAGTCTTATTCCATGTGCCTAAGCAATCAGCACTATAACCATCCTTAGCAACAGATGTTACATTACCGTCGTTATCAACTGTAACTGTACCAGCTTGCTTCTTGTCATCAAATTTAGTAACGATTTCCCAATCAATTTGGCGAATACCTGAATATGTATCTGCAATTTCAACATCAACTGTTGTGTTATCGCCATAAAGATTATTTCCTTCAGCATCCTTAATATCGTTTCCAGAAGCATCCTTGCTATCTTGAAGTGTATATGTAATATGACTTGTCTTTATGTGCTGTTCTTCGTTTTCTACAACAACACCATTAGGATTAACAAAATCAGTTGTTACATTGTCAACATTATCTGTCGCCTTTGCATAAATCTGTCCCTTGAAGTTTGCAGGGATAGTAAAGTAAATCTTATTGTTTGCATCTACCAGTTCAGATTTAATTTCACTTGTAGTTCCATTAATATCAACGGTATAGTAAGTAATACTCTTGATACCAGCTGTTGGTACTACATCTTCAGCTGTAACAGTAACTTTAGTATCCTCTAAGAAATAGAAACCATATGGCATTTCCTGTACTGCTGCTGTGTTAGTAGATGTTACAGCAGAATCCCTATCATAACCTTTTGCTTCAAATGCAAAATCAACTACTGATGGAGCATCGATATCCTTATAAATTGTCTTTGTGAATGTTTCTGATACATTACCAGCATTATCAGTTACAACAACATCAATCTTGTATGAACCATCATCAGCTCTATCAGCAAGTGCTGTATTTACAATATATTTTAAAGCTGTTTGCTTATCAGCTCTATAATCATATCCGATTACGTCTTTATTATCATCATAATCTTCTTTGTATTGAGCATGATTGATTTCGTTATCTAAAGAATCCTTAGCCTTTACTGTTGTAATTGCCCTATCATTAATCTTGATAACAACATTTCTAATTCCTGAATCAGGATCAGTAACTGTGATATTGAAATTTGTATCATCAGCATACCAATCATTAGAATCAGCAGTTGCTGTATTCTTATTTTGAGCAGGTTCTGCACAAGTGATTGTTGCAGTTGGCTTAATTGTTTCAATCATTAAATTACTAACAGCAAATGTATCTGAATTTGTTGTATTTGGATATACGAAATCAGCAGTAACATTGCCTACATTATCAGTAGCCTTAGCAGAAATTGCCTTATTCAAATGCAATGTTTCATCAGTAATTGCTTCAGCTGGAATTTCAAAAGTAGCAACTCCATCGATGTAATTTTGTGTATCAAGGGCTACTTCATCCCCATACAAAGTAATTGACTTAATTCCTGATGTTGCTTCTTCGTCTTGTCCTTTTACTGTAATTTCAATCTTTTCATTAAAGAAATTACCAAAAGTTAAAAAATTCAACACTTTAGAAATGACAGATGTTCCTTTTGACATAAATTCAAAATTTACAACATTTGGATTCTTTGTATCCTTATAAACTGTAAGTTTTTTTGTATCAGATGCATTATTTGTAACATTAGTTACCTCAACAGCGATCTCATTCTTACCATCTAAAGCATTTTCAGATGTATTAATTGTATAATCTTTTGTTGTTACAGCAGTAGTAGAAGTATCGAGTGTTTCATTGATAACCACATTACCATTCATCTTGATTACAACTTTTTTAATACCAAAAGCATCTGAAACATTTACTGTGAAATCAGTATTGTCTGCATACCAATACTTATCGCCATCAACATACTTTGCTGATTCTTTTCTTAAAACTTTTACATCCGCCTTCAAAGTTGAAATAGTTACAATATTACTCTTAACATTTGAGTTGCTTGTGTTTGGAACAGTAATTTCGCTTGTATTACCTGCATTATCAGTAGTTGTTGCTGTTATTGCCTTAGGAGATGCAAAGTCTGCAGCTTTAAGTGTAAATGTTGCAGAACCACTAGTTGCTGTCTTAGTTTCTCCATTAAATGTAATTTCTCTAACTCCTGAATTTGTAGTTGTACTGTTTTTATCACTTGCTGTAATCTTTACTGTGATGTCACCTGTACTAAATGTACCAAAATCACATACATTAAGAGTTGAGCTTGTAAATTCAAACTTATCAACAGTAGGCTTTGTATTATCAATCTTAATGTCAAGATTCGTTGCTGATGACCTGTTGCCTACTTTATCAACAGCCCAAATATAATATTTGCTGTTATACTCGTCAGTTGTTGTTGTGAAAGAAGCAATCTTTGATGTATTGTCATAACTTGCAACTGAAGCTGAATCAAAATCATCAGCTGTATTATAATAAACTTTATCTATTCCTGCATGGTCATCTTCAACCTTGGCAGTAACATTATATGAATTATTGTTATAATCCTTGTTTGGCGACTTTGCGATATTGGAAATTTTAGGGGATTGATTGTCAATTTGAATTGTAATATTGATATCTTTAATTCTTTCCCACTTATTATATTTATTTGTTTCGTTTACATCTATTTCGCTAATTGTAAGAGTCTTATTAATAGTTGAAGTTGAACCTGTATAACTTGTAGTGAAATTAACAGATGTTCTAATATTGTTTCCTTTAGGAGAAACTACTGCTTTAGCACCACTTGGGATAACATATTTAGAACCATATACTACTGGCTCAATTGAATTGTTGTTTTCATCGTAAAAATTAATAACATACTTGTCATTGTCAATTTTATCATCGACAGTTGATGTAGTTTGTGCTTCAAATTCAACATCTACTGTAATATCTTCTTTAATGTTTTCAACTGTGTATAAATACTCTTTACCAAAATCAACCTCTGTTACAAAATCAGTAACATCATTACTGTTTACAGCAACAGTTTTGATTTCATAATCATTATTAGGTTTAATAGTTATTGTCGAATCATTGTTCCAATCAACAGTTTCAACACTTGCAGAAGCTGAACCATTATCATTTGTATTAACAGTAACACTATATGTATTGATAGAGAATGCAATTGTTACAGTATGAGCCTTATTATCATTAAATGTATCTTGATGTTCTGTCTTGTCATTATCAAATGTTCCAGTTGCTGCAATACCATCTGTTACGACACTTGAAATATGATAATTCGTTGAAGCAATAGCTTTGTATCCTGCAGAATCACCTTCTTTTAAGATGATTTTTCCGCCATCAGCTATTGGGTTATCACTATTATCTTTTACTTCTCCATTGCTATTGTAATTAATCGTGATTTCATATTCAGGTCTGTAGAATGAAGCCGAAACTGTATGGTCATCCTTAATATTTTTCAATTGAGAAGAAACATCATATTCTTCTAATCCTTTAGCTTCATCAATTTCATTACCATCTACTGTAAGTGTATCAATTCTGTAATTAGTATCTGCTGTAATCTTAATGCTTGGTGCATCTTTGCCATAATTAACAATTACACTTGTTTCACTTGTTGAACCATTAGCACCAGCAGTAACAGTAATGCCATATTGTTTTACTTGTAATTTATGAATTCCTAAATCTTTGTCAGCAGAACTCTTAAATGTATCATTCTTAACTACATACTTATCATCACCAGTAATAGTAATTGAGTAATCAACACCTTTATAAAAATCAAATGAGTATTCACCAACAGCATTAGTAGTCGTAGTACCCGATACTTCTCCATTGTATGCTGAATAAGAAACACTCGCACCTGACTTTGGTTCATCATTCTCATCAACAACAGTACCACTAGCTGTAGCCTTCTCAATTTCAATCAAAGATGTCATTGATACATCAAATGAATTACCTTCAATAACTAGACCTGAATATGAATAATCTTCATAACCAACAAGATCTGTAATCTCAAGATTATAAGTTTTTTCATCATCAACGAAATCATTAAATAAAGCCTTACCATTTGAAGCAGTTTCAGTTTGAGTAATAGTTGAATCAGTTGCATCAGTTAAAGTAACTTCAGCTGAAAAACTATAATTTTCAATTTTGACTGTGAAAGTGTCTTTCATAGCTGCAAATACAGATGCAAATCCTACCGGAAATGTACTTAGAACAAGTACAATTGCAAGTATAATTGCAAGCAATTTTTTACTTGCTTTATTTTTAATAACCATAATTAATCTCCTCTATTCCAACAATTAACTATATTATTTCATTTGTATGAATAAAAATGATGTCTTGTATCATTTTAAATCCGTCATTAGATTGAATAGGTGTTGACTCTAACATTGATGGAGACAAAGCTGAAATCTTTTCACTAAGTACGGAAGTTTCATCATTCAATATCTCGGTAGCATTATCATTAAGTAATTCAGTACCATTTTCATCATTATCATATTGATTACTTAATAATTCTGTTCCTTCATCAAGTAATTCTGTTGAATCAGATGTTTTTGCAGTCTGTTCAACTTCTTTTTCATCAATCTTATCAGTTAAAGTTCCTCGCTCTTTTGATTCTGCAGAAGGACTATGTGATTTATCTCCAGTTTTTGCATTCTTTTCTCTCATTTGAGCAATTGACTTTTTAGCAGTTCTACCTGTTAATTCGCCAATTACTCGAGGAATGTTGAATCTAATGAAAGAATAAATTGCAACTACTAGACAAATACCGGCGAGAGCAAATAATATAATAGATACAATATTAATAGTCATTATTTATTGCCCCCTTCCTTCATCGTTAGCAGTATTAATGTATGCTGTATGTAAATTATCAACATAATCATCATATGCCCTAAGAACTTTATTCTGCATATCAATAATTACATCACTTTGTGCATCAGCTTCATTAGCCTTGTCTTTGATACTGTCAAAAATTGATACTATCTTTTGCTCATCAACATTATTCTTTGCAAATGATTTTCTATAATCGTTCAACAAATTCTCAAATTGTAGATATAAAGTAAGTTCAATATAAACTTGGTTATTACCGAATTCATATCCTTGAGATAAATTGTCTTCCGTTACACAGTAACTAATGCTTTCAACTAACTTATCAAAATCATCTTTTGTAGCTTGGTTTCCAGAAGTGTCATTTACAAAATCAACATAGAACTGACATACATTATTAAAACTGTTTGCGATATTGTAATAATTTGAGCCATTCTCACCCAAGTTAACTACATGTTCAAAATAAGTTTTTGCACTCAAAGCAGCATCTCTTTTGGAGCCGCTGTCCTTCATATACAAATTGAAAATTGAGTAACCAGTATCAAAACAAAGTTTTGCAAAGTCTTTTCTCTCTTTTAAAGCTTCAATATTGTTACCAAAAAACTTTCCATATGTATTAATATCGTAAGTTTTTTCAGTACCTTCTAAGTCTTTAACAGTAGCTGATAACAACTCTCCGGCATCCGAACTATTTTCAATATACTTGAAATATGCTTCTGTTCGAGTGCCATCAATCATAATTGCATCGAAGCAGTTATTAGCAATTTCATTCTTGTCAACAGCTGTATCAATCAAACCGTTTTCTACAATGTAGCTCTCATAAGTGCTAACATCATTCGCATGTTTAACAACCATGCCGATTACACCTGAAATTGCAAGAACAATTGCAAGAACTAAAGAAATTACAAAAGTCATTAGCTTTCTCTTTTGCATTCTCTTGTACTCAATACCAAGAAGTTCAATATGTTCAAGGTCATACATCAGCTCGTTACAATTTTGGTAACGATCCTCTGGATTCATTTGAACACACTTATCAATTATGATTTCTAAACCATCCATTAAGGAAGGATTATATTGTTTAATTGGAACATAATCTTGTTTTCTTGGGTCAACACCTGTTACAAGATGGTGCATTGTCATACCAAGAGCGTAAATATCCGACCTTGCATCAGTTTGACGAGAACCAAACTGCTCAGGTGGAGCATAACCCTTTGTACCGAGTACAGTTGTATCAGCAAGATTTTGTTCTTTGTACTCTCTTGAAATACCAAAATCAATAATCTTTAGATTTCCTTCAGGTTTCAGCATAATATTTGCTGGCTTCATATCACGATAAATGATTGGAGGCTTTTGTGAATGAAGATAACCTAATGTGTCGCAAATCTGCTTTGCCCAATCTATTACCAAATCTTGAGATTGAGCTCCATATTCGTCAAGAATTTTATCAAGAGATTCACCTTCAACGTAGTCCATGACTATATAAATTTGTGGATCTTCTTCTTTATCAATAATATCAACAATTCTTGGAATTGCAGGATGGTCAAGTCGTTTCATAAGTTCTGTATCATCTGGAACTTTATTTAATACGACTTCGTTATTCTTTCCAATACCTTTTCTTTGAATAACCTTAACAGCCCATTGCTTGTTAAGTCGTAAATCCATTGCAAGATAAACAATGGACATACCACCTTTGCCTATCTGTTTAAGAATTTCGTATTTACCGTCAATAACGGTTCCTCTATCTAACGCCATAAATACACCATCCTCGTCCTATCCAATGCATTTAAGAACAGCAACTGTAATGTTGTCTTTTTCTTGTCTGCTTTTAACTGTTTCAATCAAATATTTTGCATTCTGTTCAATAATTTGAATAGTCGATGCATTTACAAAATTAAAGTTTTCATATATTTCTTTATCAGAGAGAACATGCCTAAATCCATCTGAGCAAAACATATATACTGAATCGTTTTTAATCTTTCCGGTAATAATTTGAGGCTCTATAGTTTTAGAAGCTCCTACACATTGAAGCAGCATATTCCTTCTTGGATCAAGCTTTGCTTCTTCGGGTGTCATTCTACCAGCCTTTACCTCTCGGTTGATAAATGTTTGGTCCTCAGTTAATTGTTCAACTTTATCAGTAATTAAATAAGCTCTTGAATCTCCAATGTGAACAATTAAATATTTACCTTCAATAAGTAACATCGCTGTTAATGTTGTTCCTAGTGAAACATCTATTTTCTTACCATACTGCCCGATAAGATAATTCTGCTCTTTCGCTAACTTTTCCCATTCTGCTGAAATACTTTTCAATGAATATTTATCTATTTGAATGGGGAGCTCATTTTCAAACCAATTTGAAAATGCCCTAATAACAGCAGCACTCGCTAACTCTCCTTTATCAAGACCGCCCATTCCGTCACATAGAACAACCATAGCGACTTGTCCATGTTTCTTAGTTTCTGCAACTTTAACACAAACGCTATCCTGATTTGTTTTTTTGCTGATACCAACATCTGTAACAGCTGCACCCAAAAATTGCATATATGCCTCCTATAATCAATCCAAATGAAAAACAAATCCTTCATTTGCTAATGTAATGCTATCGCCATCATAAATTTCAGTTTCAATATTAGATTGAATTCTGTTTCCATTTACAAATGTTCCATTAGTTGAGTTATTGTCTTTTATGAAACAGATCCCATTATGATTTATAATATCAGCATGTAACCTACTAACAGCATTATTATTCAAAATAAAATAATCTACATACCTCTTTTCTTTACCAATTCTAAAAACAGGCTTGTTAATATCAACTCTGTCAAAATTACTTTTTCGAATTAGATACGGAAACCTTTGAGGTTCATTTACACCATCTAACAAAGAAGTTGCTTCATCGTCATCATCTATAAGCAATGATGTAGCTTCATCTTCTTCCTCAACTAATAATGTGGTTGCTTCATCATCTTCTTCAATAAGTAATGATGTTGCTTCATTTTTTTCCTCAACAAGTAACGAAGTAGCTTCTTCATTGTCTTCAACTAATAATGATGTAGCCTCATCATCTATTGCCTGTCGTTTGCGTTCATCCCATTCATTTCTACGATAGTAAACATCAGAACCAACTAATGCCTCACTTTGTCCTGGCTTTTGCCTTTTTACCTGTTTATAAATCTGTGGATAAACTTTTAGAATATAATTTTCGACAGCAACAGCTGTTACCACGTTCAATCCTCTTATGAATGCCATCATTTTATTTAAAGGCTTTAAATCTTCCTTTAAATCTAAAGTAGTATTGTCGGCAACGGTATATAAAAAAGAAGCTAAATTTGAAGAAATCCTTTGACTTAAAATTGGTTGGTATATAAAGTGAACTTCCTTAGTTGCCTTATTAATAAAAACATAATTCAAGTTCATTACCAAATTATTGATGTTAAAAGAATTTCTATCAATAGATTTTGTTACTTCAAGAATTTGTGCAAATACTAAAAAGAAATCATTTTTTGATATCCCACTGCACAAGTATTCTTTAAGTGTTACACCAATTGGAGACAAATAAGTTATTTTTCTTTCACTTTCAACGGTAGGTTTCATTAAACCTCTAATAACTTTTGAATTTAAAATATCAACATCTCTTTGATTTATACTTTCATCTTTTTCAAGTTTACTCTTTATTAAAATTTTGGTATCTTTGCATTTAACTTTAAATTTAGCCATTTAAATCCACCAATCAGCAAGAATGATTAATATTTGAGTTTTTTTCGTAGAACTTTTGGTTCTAAAACATATAATAATATACTATAATCTATATTATTTTACAAATTTTTATGTACTTTGTCAATATTTTAAAGCGTTTGTAAAAAAGAATTGTTATAAAAATACTTTAGTTGCTTATTTTATTAAGCTAAATTAAATCTATTTTGGGTCAAAATTATGGTCAATGGGGGAATTTGCATGCCAAAAAGAGGAGAGAATATACGAAAACGCAAGGACAAGCGTTGGGAAGGTCGTTATATAAAAGGCAGAGATGAATACGGAAAGGCAATATATGCATCTGTTTATGGCAAAACATACTCAGAAGTAAAACAAAAACTGATTACTGCCTGCAGTGAAGACAATAAAACAACAGAGAAACATAATATTAATCTATCAGATTTATTGTCTTTGTGGATGAAATATAATCACATAAAACATAAAGGCTCTACAGAGGCAAAATATCAATATATTATTGATAAACATATAAATCCTGAAATCGGAAAGAGATTGATATCAGATTTATCAGCTACAGATATCAATTTATTTTTAAATAATAAATTAGAAAAAGGACGAAAAAGTAACGGAAAAGAATTATCTGCAAATTATGTAAGAACAATGATGATAATTATACAGTCCGCTTTGAATTTCGGGGTTCAGGAAAAGCTTTGTAAACCCTTGCAAACACCGATATTTAAAATTAAAAGTGAAAAGAAAAATATTGAAATACTTAATCTATCTCAGCAACAAAAATTAGAGAAAAGATTGTTAATGAACACAACTCCAACTAAGCTTGGTATCTATTTATCTCTATATACAGGTTTAAGAATAGGTGAAGTTTGCGCACTAAAATGGTGCAATATTGATTTTAACGAACAAGTTATTCATATAAGGTCAACTGTAACCAGAATAAAATGTGATGATGGTAATAATAAGACAAAATTGATTATAGACAGACCAAAAACAAAAGCATCTATCAGGGATATACCTATACCAATTTTTATATGTCAGAAATTATTAGAGGTAAAGAAAAGATCTGTTTCAGAATTTGTGACATCAGATAAACCGGGTTTTGTAAATCCCAGAACTTATGAATACCGTTATCATCGGTTATTGAGTGAATGTAATATACCTCAAATTAATTATCATGCATTAAGGCATACTTTTGCAACGCGGTGCATTGAAGCAACAGGCGATATAAAACTGTTGAGTGAGATATTAGGTCACTCAAGTGTTGCTATTACTATGGACATATATGTCCATTCTTCAGATGATATGAAAAGAAAGCAAATTGAAAAAATAGCAAATTTGACGGCTTAAAAATAATAATGGTCAAAATTGTGGTCAAGAAATGAGCAGAAAGTGCTGCAAATCAGTGCTTTCTGCTCTTTTTTTATTGAACCAAAAGTTCTACGCAGGATTTAGAGAAAAAACTGCAGTTATAATATGACTTTTTAAGAAAAACCATTATGGGAATTATAGTAATTTACTTTATTGTTGTTCTTTTTTTCTTTTTGCTGCAAATGCTGATAATATCAGCATTGCTCCCGCAGTATACAAAAGCGAAATAAAGAACGGTGTGTTATCTGCGCCTGTGAACGGAGACTTCTTTTTTACTTTTACAGCCTCATTAACAATTTCAATTTTAACGATTTGCTCATTTTCGGTAATACTAACCTCAAAATTATTTTCATTAATCAGATAACCCTTAGGTGATTTAAGTTCCTTAACAATGTATTCTCCTACAGGAATATCTTTAAATGAAAAGCTGCCATCATCGGCAGAGGTAGCCGTCATCAATGCTGTTTCTTTTGTAAACTCAGTAGTGTCGGCACTGAATAATCCGATTACTGCACCTGCTAGTGCATTGCCATTATCATCAACTTTCTTTCCCTGAATTTCACCACGCTTAAGTACATTCACAATTTCAAGCGTTACTATCTGGTTATTGTCCGTCAAATCAATAACATAGTTATTCGGGTCGATAAGGTAATCATCGGGTGCAGTGATTTCTTTAACAACATATGTTCCTAAAGGAATATTTAAAAATGAAAATGTACCATCTTCAGCAGATACGGTTGTTGTTACAGCTGTATCTGCTGTAAATTTTTCTGTATCATCTTTGAAAATTCCTATAACAGCACCTGCTAGTGCATTGCCGCCATCATCAAGTTTCTTTCCCTGAATTTCTCCGTATTTAAGTGTGTTTGTAATTTCATTACCATCATTAATTTTAATATCTATTGCTTGGGTTTCCTGTCCCTGATACTCGGTTGAGAAATCATATTTTGTATCTGATAATAAATAGTGTTCGTCTGTTTCAATTTCCTGAACATACCAATTGAATCCTATAGGCAGGTCGCAGTCAAACACAATATTGCCCTCACTGTCACAGTTTGATGTGGTAATAAGTCCGCCAGCAGGAATTTGGCTTTCATCCTGTGCAGTAATAATGTCAGTGCTGTATACCCCAAATTTAACACTTTCAATTTCTTTGTTCATACCAACTGAATAAAGCTCATTCTGTTCAAGAACCTTTGTAAGTGAAATATCAGCTGTCTGTCTTTGATTATATAGCGATAATGATGTACTTGTAGACTCAACCTCTTGACCTGCATAGGTCAGCACAGCCTCATGCTCAGTGTCATATAAAACAAACGTGTCCGGTGCCTTAGTTTCTTTTACAATATATTCTCCAAGATAGAGCGGCTGCGATTTTGCAAGACCTTCTTCATCGGTTACTATTGTATCAACAAGAGCACCTTTTTCTGCTCTTACGGTTCCGTCACCTGTAATAATGTCTTCAGCAGCATAAATTTCAAACTCTGCATCAGGAAGTCCCTGTTCTTCAAAAACAGGAGTATAAACACCTTCTTTATTGTTAACAGATGCAAACATTTCACCTGTCTTGCTTATTTCAATTGCACCCATCTGCGGTTTATTCGGCTTTTTAACCTCTACAATTGTGAGTGCTCCCTCTTTAGTTGAGTTTTCTTCTGTAATAGTGAATGGAACAGGCGTTTTATCAATAACATAGCCATAAGGAGCCTCTGTTTCAACAAGAGTATAGTCACCATATGGAAGTTTCTCAGGTGTTACAAGACAACCCTTGTCATCTGTAATAAAGGTGTCAATAGTTGCAGGAGTAGGATAAGTATATGACATTTTAATCAGATTGCCGTCACTGTCATAAAGCTGAAAGCTTGCACCGGCATATGGAATATTTTTGCCTGTTTCAGAGTCAGTCTTTACAATTTTAAGGTAACTGTCAAATCCGGCATTGTTGATAAGATAATGTTTAATCTCTCCATCTTTGCTGATATATACAGTAAAGTCATTCATAAGCGTTCTGCCATCCCATGCTTTGGTTTGGTGAACAGTGTATCTGCCATATGGCAACCCCTTAGTTTCGGCAAAACCGTTTTCATCACAAACAAGAATATCACGTTCATCTTTATCTGCTTTCTCATAAGAGCCTGACTTTTTAAGATAAACCTGAAATTCTGCACCCTCCTCAGGTGTTTCAATTTGGGTTTCTCCGTCATCAGCGTGTTTGATAATTTGGATTTTACCCTTGATAACGGACTCAGGCACATCTTTTTTTATTGTGTTAAGCTCAATTGTAAAATTCTCTGCCCCGGCAGGAATTTTATATTCAGTTTCATCAAGCAGGTATCCCTCACTGGGTTCAAGTTCTTTCAAAGTCCAATTAGAACCGCATATTTCATATTCAGTGATGAACTCTCCATTAGAATCGGTGGTATAAGTCTTAACAAGTTTTCCGTTATTGTACAGACCGTATTTAGCCCCCTGAAGTGTTGCATCACCCTGAGTTTTAACCTTTTCAGAGTCTTTTTTAGTTGTTTTAACTCTGAATTTTTTAAGTCTGTTACTGAACGAATATGTAGTCGTTTTAAGACTTACAACTTTTTTGGTCTGAGGCTCTGTTTTAACATATTTGCTGATTGATTTTTCAGTAACAGTATAATCACCCGGAACAAGGCCATCAACCTTAGCCTTGCCTGTGCTGTCAGTTTTTACAGTAGTTTTAAAATTGTTGCTGCCCGTAATTGTGAATTCAATCCCTGATACCAGCTTGTCCTCTGATGATTTTATAATCTCGAGAGATCCTAAAGGTTCAATTGTACCGTTAATTGCAAATGAAACAGGATCATAATATGCGGAATAAATCAGTCTTTGATAATCTCTATCACCATATGGATAATAGACAAGCAAATCATCGTTATTACCAGTACCATTTTTATAGTATGTATCATTAAGTATAGCAAACGATGTTTTTGTACAGGTTTTGGAAACAGTGATTACAAGGTCATCAGAATCTTTTTCGTGCACAATTTTAATTCCGTCACTGTTTCTTGTAAAAGCAGGATAGTCTTTAAACACACCATAGTCGTCTTTTATTGTTTTTGATTCACCTGCAGTAATAGTATCAATTGTTTTATTATTAAAAGATGGCTTTTTTTCAATTTTTTTCAAATTTTCAAGGGCAGTATTGCACCAGTTTTCATACTCTTCGTTTGTAAAATCCCATGAAACATTACTGCCCATTATTGACCATACCTTTTTCTGGCAGCATGCCATATCAAGCCAGTTAAGGCTGTTGCCATGCACCATATAATAGCCGGCATATATCCACTTTGCCGCTTCAACAGCGTCGGGACTTGCCATTTCTTTTCTTCCGGCAAGGTATGAAGATTCCGGAGTGGTTGCCCCATATTGAATACAGAACAAAGGGTACGATGTTCCGCCGACTGTAGTATAATGGAGCTCATGACCGTATTTTGTTAGTTTAGTTATATTAATGCTTGATGCACCGCTGACCTCACTAAGGTCACCTTCTGCAAGGGCAGTTAAAGGCAGTGCAGTAGTTGAAATTATTGTCATTAATGACAACAGTATCGCAATAAACCTTTTTGTTAATAATCTTGATTTTGTTTTTTTAATACACATTATTTTATACATTAATTCCTTTCTGCATTTAAAATCTGTATGACTTATATATAGACTAAAAAAGAGAAGATTTATCTTTACAATAAATCTTCTCCGCGATATATCATTATTAATTAATATTGTTTTATTTATTTAAAATTACCTGTCCATTTACCGCAATAACCACAGGACCAACATTCATATCCCTGTGGACAATTTTTAGTATATTCTTCCCAGGTAATTTCGCCATTTTCATATTTTCTGTTCCAACTTTGCATTACACTACTTACATAAGATTGAACTTCTTTTTTACTACTAAACCATTTGCCCATATTACCACAGGCTACACTGTGGTTATTTTTATTTGTGCAATGGGAAGCTTTTTTGGTAGTGGTTACCTTTTTTGTAGTGGTTACCTTTTTGGTTGTTGCAGCAGCCTTTCTGGTAGTGGTTGCTTTTTTGGTTGTTGCAGCAGCCTTTTTGGTAGTAGTTGCTTTTTTAGTGGATGCAGCAGCCTTTCTGGTAGTGGCTGCTTTTTTTGTTGTAGTGACAGCTTTACTTGAGGCAGTGGTTGTTTTTTTTGCAGTGGTTGTTGCCGTAGTGCTGCTTATCGCTGAAGACTTAACGGTTGTTAAACCTTTATCGTTATTTGTTGTATCAGATACATCCGTTATATTTTCGTCTGACACAGAGGTTTCACCGTTTTCTGAAGCTTTTTCACTTTCAGAATGAGAAACAGTAACAGTAGTATCAGCATTAGCATTATTGATTTTTTGTGAACATCCTGCAAAAAGTGATAACACTGTAATTATTGCCAAGATAATTGATATAAATTTCTTCATATAAATTTCCCTTTCTGTTTTATAGCATATATCACACTAAATACTATGATTATATACCATTATTATAATATTATTTTGTCATATTTTGCATTATATACAAATATTATAATTATTTTGTCACAAATTTCAAGTGATGTTTACCTAAATAATAAAATTCTGAGCGAATCCGATTTATCTTAATATTACAATATTCAATTTTCAAGGTGCATAATATGTCATAATGTATAAAAACGCACAGCAAAGCCATATCAACAAAAATTAATATACTATGCGTATACAAAGCACTGTTTTTATACAAGAATTGAAAAAATATAAAAAATGTCGAAAAACAGATTTTTATATTCCCTTTATATACAAGTGCAAAAAACGAAAAATGTTACTAATTAAAAAAAAAAGAAACAAAAATAATTTCAATAATAAACAAAACATTATCTATTTTATATTTAAATTTTAGCTATTATATAAATCAATAAAACATAAATAACCGACCTGTAAATACAAGCCGGTACTGTTGCTAGATTTCATTATTTAGCTCTTTTAATATATTCTTTTTTTCATTTATAGTAATTTTCAGTTCATTCAAATGGTAAATAATTATTGCTGATTGTATTTTGATTATATCTTTTTGAAATTCTTTTCGTTTTTCTTCACTTGGAAAATGCACAATTATATTCAAAATATATTCTCTCCTACCAAAAAAATATATTTTAATAACAGCTTGTCATATAACCATTAATGAATATTTTACAGTTATTGACTAAATACGCAATCTATAAATGTTATATTAGAACAAGAACAATAAGAGGTATAGTTATGGATAAGGTATTTGCAATCTATTCAAGGAAGTCAAGGTTTACCGGCAAGGGTGAATCTGTTGAAAATCAGATTGAGATGTGCCGTGAATATCTGAGAATACATTTTGGTGAAAATGAGGCTGAAAGGGCAATTATATACGAGGATGAAGGATTCAGTGGAAAGAACCTTGATCGTCCGCAATTCAAGACTATGTTTGAGGATATTAAGAATGGTAAAATATCTGCTGTGCTTTGCTATCGACTGGACCGTATCAGCCGTAACATTGGTGACTTTGCAAACCTCATAACTGAACTTACTTCTATGGGTGTTGCGTTCATTTCTATCAAAGAGCAATTTGACACAAACTCTCCAATGGGCAGAGCAATGATGTATATTGCGTCTGTTTTTTCTCAGCTTGAGCGTGAAACGATTGCCGAGCGAATTCGTGATAATCTGCACGAGCTTTCCAAAACAGGCAGATGGCTTGGCGGTGTTACGCCTACCGGTTACAGTTCTGTCGGCGAAACAAGTATGAACATAAATGGTAAAACAAAAAAGGCATTTCACCTTGCAGTTAAAGAAGATGAAATGCAGATTGTAAAGCTGATATTTAATTTATTCCTTGAGCATAATTCACTGACTGCTTGTGAAAGCTATTTGCTTGCACACAATTACAAAACGAAAAACGGAAGAGATTTCACACGATTTTCTATCCGTGGTATTCTCACAAATCCTGTTTATATGATAGCCGACAGTGATGCGTTTGAATACTTCAAAAACTCTAATGTTGATTTATATTCTGATGAAAATAAATTTGACGGCACACACGGAATGATGGTGTATAACCGTACATTACAAGAGCAAGGCAAGGCAACTAAAATCAAGCCTAAGGAGGAATGGATTGTATCTGTCGGTAAGCACCAAGGCTTTATAAACGGCAAGGACTGGATTAAAGTTCAAACTATGCTTGACAGAAACAAATCAAAATCCTATCGCAAGCCGAAAAGTCATACCGCTTTGCTTTCAGGCATACTCAAATGTGAATGCGGTGAATTTATGCGACCGCATATGACTACTCGTATGAACAAGGATGGCGAATATACTTATTACTATTCGTGTAATATGAAACTGCGTAGCAAAGGTGCTCGCTGTAACAACAAAAACATCAACGGGAATGAGATTGACAAAGAGGTTATTGCTGCTGTCAAGGCTCTCGCTAATAATGGTGATGATTATTTTTTATCTCTCAAATCTGCTTTAAGTGAAAGTAAAATAAAGTCTGAAAACATAAGCAACGAGCAGTCAAGGCTTGAAGAAGAAATGGAGAAAAAAGAAAAAGAGATTGAGATACTTGTAAACAATCTTGCAACATCAAGCGGAACGGGTGCTGAAAAATACATACTGGATAAAATCAACATTTTAAGTGATAAGGTTGAAAAAATCAAATCACAAATGAAAACACTTTCAATGGAAAGTGAGAACGAACTGAACTTAACAGAAAGCATTGATTTAATGAAAGATATGCTCAGATCATTTTCTGTTACGGTTGACAATATGACGATTGAACAGAAAAGGCAAACGATTCGTACCTTTGTAAAAGAGGTTATATGGGACGGCGAAAATGCGCACATCGTATTTTTCGGCTCGGATTATGCGTATCCGTTCAAAAAAGCTGAAATGCTTGCAGATGATGATAATTTGTATCCGCTTTGTGAGGATAGAAAATGAAATATTGATGCATTTTCGTTCGCTGAAAAAGCAGGGTAATGATGTTTTTCTCGGTGACACAATCGATACCGACAAGGATGGAAATCCGCTCACTATTGAGGATATCATCAGCGATGAACGAAATCTTGCAGAGGATTTGGAAAAAAAGACTCGGTGGGAACAGGTTTCAGATATAATTAAAAACATGGATGATGAAAGAGAGCGTGAAATAATCATTCTGCGATACGGGCTTAACAACAAAAAACCTTTAACCCAGCGTGAGGTTGCCCAAAGGCTGAACATAAGCCGCTCATATGTATCAAGAATAGAAAAAAAGGTTTTAAGTGATATCCGCAAAAAAGTAAAATAATACGATTAAAAAAGCTTTAATTGAAAATAATATTAATATGTTGTATTATAGTATTTATAAGAAATATAACAGGAGAATCGTGTGAAAATCACATGATCAAGATTATATTGCCCTCAAAATATGCCTGCGGCAAAATTTTGAGATGGCTGTAATCACCATTGACGCCTTATCAGGCTGCAATAAGGTGTCAGTGATTTTAAATGAACGATTTGTAGCCTGAAAGGCTATGGTGATTATTATGAATATTAATGCTTTAACAAAACTTTCATACGGTGTTTATGTTGTAACAACCTGGGCTGAAGACGGCAAGGCAACAGGATGCACCGCTAACTCGGCAATGCAGGTTACGGCAGAGCCGGCAACAATTGCCGTCAGCATCAACCATGATAATTTTACAAACGAATGCATTAAAAATCGTAAACGGTTTGCCATTAATATTTTAGGAGAAAACAGCGACCCTTTAATTATAGGAACCTTTGGATTTAAATGCGGCAAAGACTGCGATAAATTTGAAAAAGAAAAGCCTGTTATCAAGGATTATCTGCCTACTGTTAACGGTTCAATAGCATATATTACCTGCACTGTTATTGATATGTTTGAAACCTCAACTCATACAATCTTTATCGGTGAAATTGTTGATGCAGACATTTTGAAATCAGATGATGAGCCTATGACCTATTCATATTATCACAGGGTAATCAAGGGAAAAGCTCCGAAAAAAGCACCGACATATATTAAGGAATAAAACAAATTCAGGGCATCATGTGAGTGCCCTGATATTTTTATTGACAAACAACAGAAATAAATATACAATTCAAGTATGAAGATTTTAATTATTGCAGATGTTCACAATCGTCCGTTAACAAGCAAACGAGCAAGGATAAAAACTCTTAACGGGATCAAAAAGGCAATAACAGATAATCCTTGCGATTTGATTGTGTTTTTGGGCGATATTGTTCATGGACCTGATTTCAAAACGATAAAAAGACCATATGAAAAATACCTGCGCGAAGTTCTTGATTTAACGGGTGAAGTGCCCTTTGCAACAATTTTCGGAAATCACGATGACGAATGTGCTGTAACCAAAGATGAAATATTAAGAATAATTGACTCTTACCCGAATTCACTTACAAACGGCAGAAACTATGTTGTTGATATGAAGGGAGAAACATTACTGTTTATAGACAGCGGCTCATATTACGAGGGTGAGGGCAGCTATTATGATGTTGTAAAACAAGATGTCATTGACTGGGCTAAGGATAAAACTGAAGGTAAAAAAGCCATACTGTTCCAGCATATTATTGTGCCTGACATTATTGACTGTCTGGATGAATATAAGTATTTCAAGCCGTTTTGTGTAACAGGTGATAAAAAATGGGTCAAATTCAAAAAAGGTATTTCTTACACGGGGCATATGGGAGAACGACCCTGCCCTCCAAAGATTAACACAGGCGAGCTGAAACAGCTTTCACCATATCTTAAGGGAGCAGTATTCGGTCATGACCACAAAAATGATTTTGAACTGAATATTTTTGGTGTAAAAATAATTCAATGTGCAGGCTCAGGCAGCAACAGCTATGATAAATTCAACCGTTCAAGCGTAAAGCTGCTCGATACAAAAACGATGCAAACCAAAAAGATATTCATATAAAAGCATGGGCACCCAAAGATGATTAAATGGGTGCCCTGTTTTGAAATTTTAAATTCTTTTTATATTCCATATTTTTTCAGCATATTCTGCTACCGAACGGTCTGAGGAGAATTTGCCGGCATTGCACATATTTATAAAGCATTTTTTTGCAAAGGCATACTTATCTTTATAATCATTATTGACTCTTATCTTCGCATCAAGGCAGTCATTAAAATCAAGGAGAAGATAATATCTGTCCTCATCAATAAGAGAGTCATATAAATCCTTAAATGCACCTGTGCCGCCGTCATCAAGAGTTTTATCAATAAGTGCATCTAGACAGCGCTTTATTTTTTTATCTTTTTTATAAATCTCCTTAGGAGTATACTTATTTTTTACTTTTTCCAAATCTTCAACTCTTGCACCAAAAATATAATTGTTACTCTCTCCTGCTTCCCTGACGATTTCAATATTGGCACCGTCATAGGTTCCGAGAGTTACTGCACCATTCAGCATAAGTTTCATATTTCCGGTACCGGATGCTTCAGTACCTGCAGTTGAAATCTGTTCAGAAACATCTGCTGCAGCAATAATTTTTTCAGCATATGAAACATTATAGTTTGAAACAAAAATAATCTTGATATATTTACTTACTTTATCGTCAGAATCAATCAGAGCAGCAACCTCATTAATCAGCTTAATAATCGCCTTTGCTCTTGCATATCCCGGAGCTGCCTTTGCACCAAAAATAAATGCTGTCGGCTCAAAATTTTTTAGCTCCCCTTCTTTGATTTCAAAATACAATTCCAAAATACAAAGAATGTTTAAAAGCTGCCTTTTATATTCGTGCAGCCGTTTAATTTGTACATCGACAATTGTTTTAGTATCAAAACCGTTTTTATCTTTTTTAGCGATATACGCACAAAGCCGTTTTTTATTATTCAACTTGATTTTCATAAATCTGTCAAGCACATCATTATCATCACTGAATTTTTCAAGCTGCTTTAAAAGCGATAAATCGGTCAGCCATTCATCACTGCCGAGCAATTCCGTTATCATAGTGAATAATTCAGGATTGCAAAGTCCGAGCCAGCGGCGCTGAGTTATACCATTTGTAACATTAACAAACTTTTCGGGAAAAAGAGCATACCATTGCTTAAGAACACTGTTTTTTAGAATTTCTGTGTGAAGCTCTGCAACACCATTTATATGACTTGAGCAGCGGCAGGCAAGATAGGCCATATGAACAGTATCTCCCTGCAGAATCTGAAGCTCACTGAGTCTGCCGTCATTCACACCTTCAGCCTGCAGTTCTTTAAGAAATACATTGCTGATTTTGCGTATAATATCTTCAAGCTCAGGAGATATTGCCTTTATAAGATCAACGCTCCATTTTTCCAGAGCCTCCTGCATGATTGTGTGATTTGTATAATTAAATACCTCAGTTGCAGTATTTAATGCACAGTCAAATGTGCAGCCCTCACGCATCATAAGCCTTATGAGCTCCGGTATTGAAATTACCGGATGAGTATCGTTAAGCTGGATTGTAACATACTTTGAAAAATATTTAAAATCGTTGCCGTGGTCACTCTTATAATGCTTTATAATATCCTTCAATGATGCACTTGAAAAGAAATATTGCTGTTTCAATCTCAGCAGCTTACCTGAATCGGTCGTATCATTAGGATAAAGCACACGTGAAATATCTTCAGCATGATTTTTTGAATTAACTGCATCATCGTATTCCTGATTGTTGAATAAAGTAAAGTCAAAGTCCTTAACAGGTTCCGCCTGCCACAGTCTAAGTGTTGAAATATGGTTACTGCCGTAACCGATAACCGGCATATCATACGGCACAGCTAGGACATCGCCGTCTGCAAAGGATACAACCTGTATATCCTCATCTCTTCTGACTGACCACGGATCACCAAGTCTGCGCCAATCATCAATATCTTCCATTTGAAAGCCGTTTTCAAATGACTGTTTAAAAAGGCCGTATCCATAGCGGATACCATAACCGTCAACAGGAAGTGAGAGTGCTGCTGCACTGTCAAGATAGCATGCAGCAAGTCTGCCCAGCCCACCGTTTCCGAGAGCTGCATCCTCAATTTCTTCAAAACAGGATATATCAATATCGTTATCACTCAAAATATCTTTAATTTCATTATAAATATCAGAGCAGTACAGATTGTTATATATCGCCCTTCCTACTAAAAATTCCGCAGAAAAATAATATGCTCTGCGGAATTTATTATGTGCAGATACAGAAATTTTCCAGTCATCGGCAATATGCTCTATAACTGCTGATGAAATGACATTGTGTAACTGACTTAATGAAAGATCCTTTAAGTCTTTCTGATACATTGCTCTTGATAAAACATCTATTGTTTTTTTTACATTCTCCATCGTATCACCTGCAATATAATCTTGTGTAATATAACAGTTTTTCAGCTGATAATGATTTCATCTGCTCATATGTTGCACGCCACAGCCAGTTTTTACCTATTGTTGACGGTGTGTTAATTCTTGCATCTGACCCGATGCCAAGCAAATCCTGAACAGTCAAAATACATAGCTTTGAGACGCTTGACACAGCACAGAGCATCATTTCACGAGGCAGATTATACTTATCCCCTGCTCTGAGATATTTAACGGCATAATCAACATCATCTGCATCTGCAGTTTCAAGCCAGCCAAGAATCGTATCATTATCGTGAGTGCCTGTATATACAACACTGTTTTTTGTATAATTGTGAGGAAGATAATTACTTTCCTCACGGGAATCAAATGCAAACTGCAGAACCTTCATTCCTGCAAAGCCGCATTCATCAAGCAATTTTCTTACATCATCGGTCAGAAATCCCAAATCCTCTGCAATAATAGGCAAATCGCCAAGCTGTCTTTCAGCCTCACTCCAAAAATCCATACCTGCACCCTTGCGCCAGGTTCCTATTTTGGCATTTTTTGCATTTGCATTAACACAGTAATACGATTCAAAAGCTCTGAAATGGTCAACTCTGATAACATCATAAATTTCAAGACTTGCCTTAAGCCTCTCAATCCACCATTTATAACCAGTGCTCTTAAGATATTCCCAATCATAAATCGGGTTACCCCAAAGCTGGCCGTTTTCAGTAAATGCATCAGGCGGACAGCCGGCAACCTCAATCGGTTTAAGCTCATTATCAAGCATAAAGGCATCCGGATTTGCCCAGACGTCTGCACTGTCGAGCGAAACATAAATCGGTATATCGCCGATTATTTTTATACCGTTATTATTTGCATATTCCTTTAATTGATACCACTGCTTATAAAAGAAAAACTGAAGCATTTTGTGGTAAATAATTTTATTTTGATTTTCAAGCTTAAATTTTTCCAAAGCATCTTTATCACGATTGGAAAAACACTTGTCCCATTTATCAAAGGAGATTCCGCCGAAATTTTCCTTAAGAGCCATAAAAAGTGCATAATCATCAAGCCATTGAGCCTCTTTGGTGCAGAAATCATAAAATGCCGGAGGTATATCTTTAATAAAATTATTATAAAGTCTCAAAAACACAGTACCTCTGTTTTTGTATAAGGTACCGTAATCTATTCTGTTTTGATATCTTCCCCAGGTAATCCCCTCAAAATCTTCGGCACTCAAGTATTCTTCCATTTCAAGAAGTTCAAAATCTATAAAATAGGGATTACCTGCAAGAGTCGAAAAGCTTTGATAGGGTGAGTCACCGAAGGAGGTCGGGCAAATGGGAAGAATCTGCCAATAGCTTTGACCAGACTTTTTTAAAAAATCAACAAACTCATAAGCACTTCTGCCGAGCGTTCCTATTCCAAAAGGTGACGGCAGTGAAAATATCGGCATAAGAATTCCCGACGCTCTTTTATTCAAATCAATCACAAATAAGCTCCTGTGTTTCTTTATTAAAAATATGAGGTACTGAGGTATTCAGATAAAGACTGACTATCTCATCATTCTGAACAGAAAAGCTTGATGGAACCTTAGCAATAATTCTTTTGCCAAGGAGGGTAGAATAAATATAAGTTTCAGAACCCATCATTTCCGCAAGCTCTACTCTTAATCTGATTTTATTGCTGTTATTATCAACTGCAATCGAATTTGAAACAGAAAAGTCCTCGGGTCTTGCACCGTATACAACCTTCATACCGAGATAATCATCAAGCACGCCATTCTGCATTCTCTCAGGAAGAGGAATAGTATAATTGTCAAATCTTGCACACATTTTGCCCTTGCGTTCAACAATCTCAGCATCAATAAAATTCATCTGCGGTGTGCCAATAAAACCCGCTACAAACATATTGCACGGATGAGCATAAAGATGCTCCGGCGAATCAACCTGATTTATAATCCCGTCCTTCATAACTACAATACGGTCTGCCATAGTCATAGCCTCGGTCTGATCGTGAGTAACATAGACAAAGGTAGTCTCCAAATCCTTATGGAGCTTAGCAATCTGAGCACGCATTTCAGTTCTTAGCTTAGCATCAAGATTTGAAAGCGGTTCATCAAGGAGGAATACTTCAGGCTCACGAACCATCGCTCTGCCCAGAGCAACACGCTGTCTTTGTCCTCCCGAAAGTGCTTTAGGCTTTCTGTGCAGATATTTTTCAATATCAAGTATTTTGGCAACCTCACGGACCTTTTTATCAATCTCGTCCTTCGGGCGCTTTTGAAGCTTAAGTGCAAAAGCCATATTTTTGTAAACGGACATATGCGGATAAAGTGCATAGCTTTGGAACACCATTGCTATATTTCTATCCTTTGGTGCAACATCGTTTACTACCTTGTCACCGATTAAAAGATCGCCTGAGGATATACTTTCAAGCCCGGCAATCATTCTTAAAGTTGTCGATTTTCCGCAGCCTGAAGGTCCCACAAGAATAACAAATTCCTTATCTTTGATTTCAAGGTTTAAATCAGGTATAACCGTAACCCCGTCCTCATAAGTTTTTACGACATTTTTAAAAGATATAGATGACAATATTTAACCTCCCTATCCCTTAACTGCACCGGCAACAACGCCCTTTATAATATATTTTTGTGCAGCAAGATAGAATATAATAATCGGAATAATTGCAAGCACGAGCATTGCCATAAGTCCGCCGTAGTCAGTTGAGCCATAAGCACCCTGCATCGCAATCTGAATTGCAACAGGAATAGTTTTGTCGTCTGTGCCCAAAATAAGATACGGCAATAAATAATCATTCCAAATCCACATGGCATTAAGAATTGCCACTGTTATTGCAGTAGGCTTTAATATAGGGAACACCACTAAGAAGAAAGTTTGAAGCGGGCTGCAGCCGTCAATTGTTGCTGCCTCCTCTATTTCAAGAGGGATGCTCTTAACAAAACCGCTCAGCATAAAGACTGAAAGTCCTGCTCCGAATCCCAGATAAACAAATATGATTCCCACAGGATTTGCAAGGTTAACCTTGTGCACAGTATAAGTCATTGTATACATTACCATCTGAAACGGCACAATCATACTGAAAACAAAAAGCAAATATATCAGCTTTGTAAACTTTGATTTAACACGGACTATATACCATGCCGCCATTGATGTGCAGATAACGATAAGCAAAACAGAGAATACTGTTATAAAAACAGATCTGCCAAAGGCTGCAAAAAAGCCCGAGGTTGATAAACCGTTTATATAATTTTCAAGTCCTACAAAGGTAAGCTCATCAGGCAGCTTAAAAGGTGATGACGAAATATAGAAACGCGATTTAAATGAATTGAGTACAACAATAAAAATCGGTACTAAAAAAATGATTGCCAGCAAAGATAAACAAATAAAGTTGATTACTTTTGAAACTTTTTTTCTCTTATCCATTAATGCTCAACCTCCCTTGATGATGTTATCTTTAACTGAAGCAGGGCAATTACTGCAACGATTATAAAGAAAACAACCGCTTTTGCCTGCCCTACACCCTGCCAACCTATTCTGCCATAGAAGGTATTGTAAATGTTGAGAGCCAGCATTTCTGTCGATTTTTCCGGAGCACCTGCTGTTAAAGCGAGATTCTGATCAAACATTTTAAATGAATTAGTCAGCGTCAAAAATGTGCAGATTGTGATTGACGGCATAACCATAGGTATTTTAACTTTGGTAAGAGTCTGCCATTTTGATGCACCATCAATAGAAGCAGCCTCAATTAAATCATCAGGAATATTTTGCAGACCGGCTATATAAATAACCATCATATAACCTATAAGCTGCCAATTTGTTAAAAGCACCAGTCCCCAAAAGCCGTATTCGGTTTTATAGGTAATATCAACACCTGCAAACGAAAGAACACCGTTTATAAGTAAATTCCATATATAACCAAGGACAATACCGCCAATAAGGTTTGGCATGAAGAATACTGAACGAAACAAATTAGTGCCTTTAATTCCTCTTGTTAAAAGGAGTGCAAGAGCAAATGCAAAAATGTTAACAGTGATAATTGATACAACGGTAAATAATGCTGTAAAGCCAAGAGCATGAATAAAATCATTATCCTGCGTAAATGCTTTGACATAGTTTTGAATTCCAACCCAGCTTGCATTATCAACTGTTGTAAATTTTGTAAATGACAAACCGATACCCATGACAAAAGGAATAACAAATGCAAGTATAAAAGCTGCAACCGTCGGCAGCATAAACACGGCAAAATATTTTTTCAGTGATTTTTTCATTGAATTATTCCTTTCAAATTAATTTAGGGCGATATCAGAGTAACCGCTATGAAACTCTGACCCGCCCTAATATTATTGATTATTTCTTGTTAATTATTCACTTGCCGCACTTTCACTTTCCCAGCTTTTCACCATATCGGATTTAACCTGTTCCCAATCCTTTGTGCCTTGTGCATACTTAAGAAGAGATGCGCCGAAATTATCTTTAAAGGTTTGTGAAGGAAAGATTGTGAAATCCCAGGTAATAGTTTGAATATTATCTTTATTCATCCAGTTTAAAACTTCCTGTGCAAGAGGATCACCGGGAACCTCATTTTCATCAAAGGTATCAAACGGAGCAATAAAGTCAAGCTTATTAATTACATAATCCTTGCCGGTATCACTTGAATAAAGCCAGTAAATAAATTCCTGTGCAGCCTTTTGCTCTGCATCACTCGCCTTTGAATTGATTGCATAAAAGTTTTCAGTACCAATGCAGAGTCCTTGATTTTCTTCACCCTCAATTCCGGTATAAATCGGCAGAAATTTGATATTTTCTTCCTTAACCTTATTGCCTGAAACATCGTTCATCTGACTCCAAGCCCAGTTTCCGTTTTGAACCATTGCACACTGCTCAAGCGCAAATTCTGCCATTGAATCAGCTACCGTCTTTGTGCCGACAGTCTTGCTCTCAATAGTTGAATTGTTTAAATACAAATCAAAAATATTTTTGAAATTATCACTATATTGGAAAGCGAGCTTTTTCGTTGCATCAGATGACAGTTCAATATTATTATTCTTCAATTCATAATGAATAGGAATGTTTGCAAGATGAGTCTGCCAGCGCCAATCCTCACCGGATTTAAGTGAGGTTGATGCAAATACACCCTTAATACCCAGTGAATCAGCATTTTTTTGCATATCTTCTACCAAAGACTTTAATTTATCAAAAGTATTGATTTCATCCATTGATTTAAAATCTGTTCCTTTATTATCAAGAGCGAAATATTTATCTGTAATTGCCTTATTATAAATAATTCCATAGCCCTCAACAACATAAGGAATACCGTAAACCTTGCCATTCTCTGTAACAGCAAGCGATTTATCAGTAAGGTGCTTATATAACTCCGAATCTGTTAAATCAGCACAATAATCCTTCCAGTTAGCATAGCCCTTTGGGCCGTTAATCTGGAATAATGTCGGTGCTTCATCAGTTGACATTTTTGCAGTTAAAGTGGATTCATATTCATTATTTGCAGCTGTTTCAACAACAACTTTATTTCCTGTTTCTTTTTCATATGCCGATGCAAGCTCTTTATAAATGCTTGCACTTTCAGGCTTAAAGTTTAAATAACGGATTGTTACTGACGATGTGTTGCCGTTATTATTATCAGTATTGTTATTATCTGCATTATCTGTGTTGTTCTTACAAGCAGTAAATGCCAAAAGTAATACAGCAGCAAGCAAAATCGCCGATATTCTTTTAAAATTCTTCATAAAATTCCTCCAAATATATTTTAGACATAGCCGTTATGGCACACTAAATATAGCACCCTTAAAACGCGACATTTGTCAAAGTATGGAGTCCTAAAAATTATTTTTATAAAAAAACAGGACAGTCATTCTTAGAATAACAAAAATGACCGTCCTTATAAATTATTTTGCTATAAAATAAAATTCAACACCGTTTATTTTGTTTTGAAAGCCGTATCTGTATTTATGCAGTGTTAATATTTGCCTGCATATTGCAAGACCCATACCTGTTGAATTGTCATCACTATCGGTATCATAAGAAAAGTTAAAAGCATTCCAGATTCTGTCTCTGTGTTCAAGATTAATTCCTTTTCCCTCGTTAAATACTGATAATCTGCCATCACCGGAAAGTTCAACATATATTTTATTACCTTCTTCTGTATGCTTAACAGCGTTTGAAAGGAAATTATCAACCACCAGTGAAATCAAATCGGCATTAGCATTGATATGAATTCCTTCAGCGATATTTTTTATAACGCTGATACCCTTATCATCAATAAGCGGCATATATTTAAACAGTTCATTTAAAACAATTTCACTTAGAGAACACTGTGATCTGACTATGGTTTGCGCAGTTGCCAGCCTATTATACTGCAAAAGTGTTGCGACAAGCCTGTTCATTCTCAGACTTTCATCATATATAGATTTAATATATGCATCATTTTTTTCGGGCACAACATTTTCAATGATGCACTCACATTGGTTTTGAATTACTGCAAGAGGAGTCTTAAGCTCGTGCGCAGCAGCACTGACAAAGGCTATTCTTGCTTCGTTAAGTCGCTTGTTTTTTTCATACAGTTTATCAGCTATAATTAAAATCGCTGCCAAAACAACCAAAAATAAAATTGTCAGTGTAAACATTTCGGATTTAAACTGACCGGATGTCACTGCATCATAAAATCCATTATGTTCTATTCTTAATTCTAGTACATAATGACTTCCGTTTATACTGAATCCATAGGTGTATTCAAGATAATCCGGACCATAAGTTCCGCCGCCTGAGTCACCGCTGGTTGAATCCACGGTCTTTTGAATATGTTCCTTGTCAACAACCTCTTCTTGAAGTTTGTCCCATATTTTTTTATTTGTTTTGCTCAAATATGCCGTATGCAAATCTGCATACAAATAACACATCTCTTTTTCATTATAATTCCCCAAAGCTGTTATTTCAGCTCCGATTACGGTATATTCCTTAGAAGCTGAATCATTTAATTTCAAATCCAATGTTTTGTTATCGTTAGGGTCAACAAGACTGACAACAGTAGGCACAATTTTTCCGTTAATGATATTATATTTCATTTTATATGCAACAAAATAACTCTGCTCATAGGTATCTTCTACCTCACTCAGAATTTCATCTGTAATATAATCTTCAATGTTTATATATTCATCGTTAAATATGATGTGTGCTCCGCTTTTCGCAATAACATTACAATTATCATCATAAATTGCAAATGCATAAGGATGCCAATCAGGCAAAGCATCACTTATACTTGTGGCTAAAATGTCAATTGCCTCAATACCATCAAAATCTTCATCATCAAATAAATAACTGCTGATTACGGATTCTGAATTTTTTGAATCATTTGAGAAATTACTGTCAACATAAGCACGGCAGCTGCTGTATGCAACACCGGTGCAGACTAAATAAAGCAAAAATATTCCGGCAATAATAAGTGAAATCATTTTTCTTTTAGTCATTGCTTACACCTCCTCAACAGAGTAGCCGACACCAATAACTGTTTTTATCTGACCTGCACTGCTGCCAAGGGCTTTTCGCAAACGCTTGATATGGGTATCTACAACGCGAATATCGCCGTCATAATCATATCCCCAGATTTTAGTTAAAATAAGCTCCCTGTTAAGAACAATATTTTTATTTTGCATTAAATATGAGAGCAGTTCAAAATCCCTGCCCGGCAGATTAATTGATTTATCATCTGTATAAACCCTATGCGAAGAATAATCAAGAATAATATTGCCCACTGTTATTTTATTATCTGCATCTGCACCTTTGCAGCGTTTAATCATAGTAACACACTTTTGATAAAGCACTGAAAGCGGGAATGGCTTGACGATATAATCATCACAGCCTGACTTGAAACCGCCAAGCAAATCCCTCTCCTCACCAAGCGCTGATAAAAACAATATCGGCACATTTGAGAAACTTCGGATTTCACTGCAGGCACTTATGCCGTCAAGCACAGGCATCATAACATCAAGAATTATTAAATCAAATTCCTTATTTTCAGCCAGCTCAACCGCCTGCTTACCGTTTTCGGCAAGAGTTACAGAAAAGCCTTTAGCCGTCATATAATCGCCAATAGTTTCTCTGATTTTCATTTCATCATCAGTAATAAGTATTTTAAACATATATATTACCTCCTCGCCACAATACTAGTATAACATTGTGGCAATCGTGTGTCACTGAATAAATTATAGAAAAAAGCTCAGGCATAAGCCTGAGCTTTCATGATTTAATATTTGATTATTCAGCTGTAGGAGCGTAGTAATCAACAAGTCTTGCGAGCTTGTTATATTTCTCAATTGAGTTTTCAGCTGCGATGCTGAATAATTCCTCTGCCTTACCAGGGAAAGATCTCTTAAGAGCTGAATATCTTGTTTCACCTTCGATAAACTCAACATAGTCAGCTGTAGGAGCCTTTGAATCAAGGCTGAATGGATTCTTACCCTCAGCGATGAGAGCAGGATTGTATCTGAAGAGATTCCAGTAACCTGCAGCTACTGCCTTCTTCTGCTCAGCCTGGTTGAACGGCATCTTGATACCGTGGTTGATACAAGGAGCATAGCAGATAACGATTGAAGGACCGTTATACGCAGCAGCCTCCTGGAATGCCTTTAAGCACTGGTTAGCATTAGCACCCATAGCAACCTGAGCAACATATACATATCCGTATGACATTGCAATCTGAGCAAGATCCTTCTTCTTAACTACCTTACCTGATGCAGCGAACTTAGCAACAGCACCTGTAGGAGTAGCCTTGGAAGCCTGACCGCCTGTGTTTGAATAAACCTCTGTATCAAATACTACGATATTAACATCTTCATTTGATGCGATAACATGGTCAAGACCGCCGAAACCGATATCGTAAGCCCAGCCGTCACCACCGAAGATGAACTGATATTTCTTAGCTGCATAATCAGCATCCTTAAGGAAGTCTTCAGCAGCAACTTTTGCATCACCTGAAAGATCAGCAGACTTAAGAGCAGCGATAAGTGCCTGAGCATCTGCCTCATTCTTAGCTGCATCCTCATATGTTGCAAGCCAAGCATCAGCTTCTGCTACGCCTGCCTTAGAAAGAACCTCAGCATCCATAGCAAGTCTTTCACGGATTTGCTTCTGAGCAAGATACATACCGTAACCAAACTCAGCGTTATCCTCAAAGAGTGAGTTAGACCAAGCAGGACCGTGACCGTTCTTATCTACTGTATAAGGAGTTGAAGGAGCAGAACCACCCCAGATTGATGAACAGCCTGTTGCGTTTGCAATATACATCTTATCACCGTAAAGCTGAGTGATAAGCTTAGCATAAGGTGTTTCACCGCAGCCTGCGCAAGCGCCTGAGAACTCAAGATATGGCTTCTTATACTGAACACCGATTGTTGTGTTATTAACAACTTCAGGCTTGATTGATGTATCAACAAGTGCATCATATGACTTCTGAACATCAAGCTGAGTAGCAATTGGCTTCATTGTGAGTGATTTTGTAGGACAAACATTAGCACATGAACCGCAGCCTGTACAGTCAAGAGTTGAAACAATAAGAGCATACTGATAATCGGTTCTCTTATTCTTAATCATCTTTGTTCCTTCAGGAGCAGCAGCAGCCTCGTCAGCATTCATACAGATAGGTCTGATTACAGCATGAGGGCAAACCATTGAGCAAAGGTTACACTGAGCACACTTTGTAGGATCCCATTCAGGAACAGAGATGGCAATACCTCTTTTCTCAAAAGCAGCTGAGCCCTGAGGATATACACCGTCAGCACTGTCAACGAATGCTGATACAGGAAGATCATCACCATGGAGTCTGCTTACAGGGTCAAGAATATCCTTAACGAATTTCTGCATTTCAGGTCTGTCGGTAGGAACATCAAGGTCAGCAGGAGCATCAACAGCATCCTTCCATGATGCAGGAACATCAATCTTAACAACCTCTTTAGAACCACGCTCAATACCGTCGCAGTTAGCGTTAACGATTGCCTCGCCCTTCTTTGAGAACTTAGCAACAACCTTTTCTTTCATATAACCGATAGCCTCATCTACAGGGAGAATACCGCTGATTGTGAAGAAAGCTGACTGAAGAATTGTTGAAGCACGGCCCGGAAGACCAACCTCCTCAGCAATCTTTATACCGTTGATTGTGTAGAAATTAATATCATTTTCTGCAATATATTTTTTCATGCTTGCAGGAAGGTTAGCATCAAGTTCTTCAGGAGTCCAGATACAGTTAAGAAGGAATGTACCGCCCGGAAGAAGATCCTGAACCATATCATATTTTGTTACATATGAAGGATTATGACAAGCTACGAAATTAGCTTTATTGATAAGATATGTTGATGTAATTGGTGAAGAACCAAAACGAAGGTGAGATACTGTGATACCGCCTGATTTCTTTGAATCGTAGAAGAAATAGCCTTGTGCATACATATCCGTATGGTCACCGATAATCTTGATAGAATCCTTATTAGCACCTACAGTACCGTCTGAACCAAGACCCCAGAACTTACATGATGTAGTGCCTGCAGGAGTTGTGTCAGGTGTTTCGGTAACAGGAAGTGAAAGATTTGTAACATCATCATTGATTGAAAGAGCAAACATCTTCTTTGGCTGGTCAGCATTCATATTAGCATAAACTGCAATGATATGAGCAGGAAGAGTATCCTTTGAACCGAGACCGTAACGACCGCCGTATACAGGAACCTGATCGAACTTTGTGCCCTTAAGAGCAGCTACTACATCAAGGTAAAGCGGCTCGCCAAGTGAGCCCGGCTCCTTTGTTCTGTCGATAACAGAAATGCTCTTTACTGTTTCAGGAATTGCTGCAACAAGATGCTCAATTGAGAATGGTCTGTAAAGATGAACGCAAACCATACCAACCTTTTCGCCTCTTGCATTTAAGAAATCAACTGTTTCCTTGATTGTATCGCAAACAGAACCCATAGCAACAATAATTCTGTCTGCATCTTCAGCACCATAATAGTTAAAAAGCTTGTAATCCGTGCCAATCTTCTCGTTGACCTTGTTCATATACATTTCTGTAGCAGCAACAGCATCGTTGTAATATTTATTACAAGCCTCTCTGTGCTGGAAGAAGATATCTGAATTTTCAGCAGAACCCCTGAGAACAGGACGCTCAGGATTAAGAGCTCTTGCACGGAAATCGGCAACATCCTGCATATCAATCATATCTGCAAGATCTTGATAATCCCAGATATCAATCTTCTGAACCTCGTGAGAGGTGCGGAAACCGTCAAAGAAATGAAGGAACGGAACACGGCTCTTAAGTGTTGCAAGGTGAGCAACAGCACCGAGATCCATAACTTCCTGAACATTTGCTGAGCAAAGCATAGCATAACCGGTCTGACGGCATGCCATAACATCAGAATGGTCACCGAAAATATTAAGAGCGTGTGTAGATACACAACGAGCTGAAACATGTATTACACTTGGAATAAGCTCACCGGCAATCTTATACATATTAGGAATCATAAGTAAAAGACCCTGTGAAGCGGTATATGTTGTAGTTAAAGCACCGGCTGAAAGAGAGCCGTGAACAGCACCTGCTGCACCTGCCTCAGATTCAAGCTCTGCAACCTTAACGGTCTGACCGAAAAGGTTTTTAACCCCTCTTGCTGCCATAGCATCTGTTTCTTCTGCCATAGGTGAAGAAGGTGTGATAGGATAGATTGCAGCAACCTCTGTAAATGCATAGCTGACATGAGCAGCGGCACTGTTACCATCCATGGTTTTCATTTTTCTTGCCATTGGAATTTCCTCCCATTTAATAAATCTATAATAGTATCAAGGGACATATATCCCCGATTTACCACCTTGTATTATAACACCTTGGTGTTTTTATTTCAATTAATTATTAAAATAATTATAATATTATAACACTGTTATGAAAAATCACTATAAATTTATAAAAAATCCCCATTTTACTTTTACATAAAATGGGAAAAATTTACTAATCATCCTCAGCCTCTAAAACATCGATTCCTGTTACTGAAAGGTCAATTCGCACATCCTTATCCGTTCTTACAGCACGGGATGCATTCGATTTTTTAAGAGTAGCAACCACATCCACTGCACCCTTATATTTCTTCTCAGTAGTATATTTATACTCTGAACCATCGCATTTAACAGTTACAGTATCAACCACCTTGCCGTCAATTTTAATTGTAAGGGTATCCTCAATGCCATTGTTATTAGGCAGAACAAATGTAAATGTTAATTTTCGTGATGTATCACTTTCAGCAGTTGTGACCTTTACATCCTTCCAAGCCGATGCAGTAGTTCCTGCACTGTTTTTGTTATACGCACGTACACGGAAATTATAATCAGTCATTGAAGTTAAATTCTTAACTGTATATGTAGTACCCTTTGTATATGCGCTTTCAATCGTTTTCCATGTACCGCCGTTATTACTGCTCATTGCAATCTGATAACCTGTGCAGTCAACCTTACTCCAAGAGAGCTTTACAGAATCAGGCTCAATATCACTTGCTTTGAGTGATGAAACATTTGCAGGAGCCTTTGGCTTTGATATAGGTTTCTTCGTAGTTGATGTATTATCTGCTTTAGTTGTATCGTCTGATTTTTTAGTTGTGGACTTATCAGACTTTTTTGTTGTTTTGCTGCCTGATGAAGGAGCAGCAGTTACATACTGAACCACCTTTTTACCGTTTGAATTTGTCACTGCCTCACCATTTTTTGCTGTTACTACCTCGGTAACGGCTTCACCGTTTGCATCTGTAACTACCTCACCCTCAACAGCCTCGGTAACAACCTCACCATTTTCATCTGTAACAAGCTCGCCGTTCTCGTCTGTTACTGCCTGCGTAATTTCGCTTGTTTCTTCATTGCCTCCCTGTGATGAGCAGGCAACAAGAGTGCAAACTATCACAAATGCCATCAATACTGCAATTATACCTTTATACTTTTTCATAATTTTATACCTCAATTATTAAATAAAATCTTCAAATGATGCGTCACTGGGCATTCTCCAATCACCTCTCGGACTTAGTGAAACCGAGCCGACTTTTGGTGAATCGGGAATACACGAACGCTTGAACTGACTGATAAAAAATCGCTTAATAAACACATTCAGCCATTTATCAATTGTTTGTTTATCATACTTTCCGTCAAATGCTTTGAATGCCAAAGCAGAAAGCTTTTCCTTTGTAAATCCGAAACGGACAAAATTGTAAAGAAAGAAATCATGCAGCTCATACGGTCCGATATTATCCTCTGTTTTCTGAGCAATTTTACCGTTTTCATCAGGCGGCAGCAGCTCAGGAGAAACGGGCGTATCAAGCACATCAAGCAGAATTGCTTTGGTCTTTTCATCACTTACACTTGCTACATAATCAACAAGATAGCGAACAAGGGTTTTAGGAACTGATGCATTAACACCGTACATACTCATATGGTCACCGTTATATGTGCACCAACCCATTGCAAGCTCTGACAAATCACCTGTACCTACAAGCAGGCAGCCTTGCTTATTTGCCATATCAAACAAAATCTGTGTACGCTCCCTTGCCTGGGTATTCTCATATGTTATATCCTTAATATCGGGATTATGCTCAATATCCTGCATATGCTGAATGCAGGCATCTTTAATACTGATTTCTTTAATAGTAACACCAAGTGATTTCATCAAATCAACAGCATTATGATAGGTTCTGTCCGTAGTGCCGAAACCCGGCATTGTTATGCCGATTATATTACTGTTCGGCTTGCCGAGGAGTTTCATCGCCTCTGCCGAGACAAGCAGTGCAAGAGTTGAATCAAGGCCACCGCTGATTCCTATTACACATCCTTTTGAAGCGACATGCTCAAGGCGTTTTGCAAGACCTGATGCCTGAATTGCAAAAATCTCCTGACAGCGTTCTTTAACCTCGTTTTTATTTGACGGAACAAACGGATGAGGATCAACAAAACGATATTTTAAATCGTTATCCGTATTTTCAAATTCAATATCACATTCGTCATCTATGCGTTCGCAATATCCTTCATCAAGATTTTCAAAGCTCATATTTTTCTGACGGAGAGTGTTGAGCTTTTCGACATCAATATCTGCAATCGTGATAACATTTTCTCTTGAAAAGCGTTCTCCCTCAGCAACAATTGCACCATTTTCCGCAATCATTGTGGCACCGCTGAAAACCAAATCAGTTGTACTTTCGTGAACACTTGCACCTGCATAAACATATGCACAAATACATCTTGCAGACTGATTTGAAACCAATTCCCTGCGGTACTGAGCCTTTGACACATATTCATCACTTGCAGAAAGATTTACAATAATATTTGCACCATTAAGAGCAAGCTGAGTTGACGGAGGATTCGGCACCCATAAATCCTCACAAAGCTCTATTCCTATTTTGGAATTTTCATCAAGTGAAAAAACATAGCTTGAATCCATAACGGCATCATATTTTTCAATATAGCATCCATCAGCATTAATTCCACTGTCAAACCATCGTTTTTCATAAAACTCATTATAATTGGCAAGGTTTGTTTTAGGAACTATTTTGACAACATTACCACTGAAAATTACAAACGCACAATTATACAATTTGTTTTTATAGTCAAGTGGAGCGCCTACAATCACAACAATATTTTTACCCTCGGTATATTCTATGATATCGCCAAGTGCTTTTTCTGCCGCCTGTTGCAGCGCTTTTGTAAAAAACAAATCTGCACAGGTATATCCTGTTATTGATAATTCGGGAGTAACTAAAAGCCGGACATTATTATCAAGTGCTTTATCTATTGCTTTTTTTATTTCTCCTTTGTTATATGACGGGTTGGCAACCTTTAGTTTCAAAGAAGCAGCAGCAACCCTGAACATTCCATAGTTCATAATATCACCATAATTACATATTAACAAAAATATGTTAACAAATCATAAATCAAAAATTAAATCATTGTTATCTTAAATTTAAAGCTTGCAGTTTCATCAGGCTCTAAAACAGTCATTCCCCTTTTGTTTTCAAATATTTCATTTTCGTCAGAACAATTTGAAATTCCAGTCCAGGGTTCAAGTGCCACAAAATCAGCCTGATTGCAGGCAGACCATACAAGAAGATTAGTCATATCCTGATATTCAATCTTAATCCCCTTACCCTCAGGACCTATAAGTGTTGCACATTTTGAGTCAATATTATCAAAAATCATTGCATCATTTTCTTCAAACAAATCATGCACAAGTTCAATGGTATCACTGTTATCAAGAGCGTCATAGCGTTTTTCAACATTAACAAGTCCTGTTGTATGATCCGGGCGAAGAACACGCTTATTCATAGTTTTATCAAAAATTATTTTATAATCCTCAAAGCTCTCACCTTCACAAAGAGGACAGTTAAATGCAGGATGGCCGCCTATTACAAACGGAAGTTTTTCGCTGCCTATATTGGTTATAATATATTCATTGGTAACAGTTGAACCTACAATTGTGTATTTAATTTTGAGTTCGTAATCAAAAGGATAGGATGCTTTTGTTTCATCATTGCTTTTTTGAATAAAGGTGATTGAATTTTTATGCTGCTCGTAAACCTCAAATGGTGTAATTCTTGCAACACCATGGCGTTTCATTTTACAGTCCCTGCCAAAGGCTTTTGCCCTGCCGTCTGCAAGAACACCCACTATAGGAAAACAGACAGGAGCCTGACCTGACCAATGTTCATCATCACCCTGCCATAAATATTCAATATTATTCTTTTTAAGAGAATTGAGCATAGCACCTTTTAATCCAAGCACCGCACTCGCCTGCTCGCTTGTAATAGTAAACTGCATAAAAACATCTCCAATACTTATTCATAGTTTATTATATATTAAAAATTTATATAATGCAATATTGAAAATATATACAATATAGTATACAATAATTTTGATATAATATATTATGCCATCGAGGAGGAACAAAAATGGATTTGGCATCATACATTCATGAATCAATATTTGAGGAAAAGGAAAAATACACTTATCTTTATGAACTGATATGGGATAATTTTGATGAAGACGGTTTTGTAATCACTGATGAACCGGATAACGAAATTGACTGTATTTTCAAAGCAATTGCAATAAAAAACCTGATAGGCGAATTTGTATACAGAATATATGACGAAGTTAACGAAACCGGATATGACGATATTATTGACAACCTTGCCAATATCGGAATCGGAGAAGAACAAATAATAGACTACTGCTACGAAAATCCTGAGATTGATACTGATGACGAAGATAATGAGCTGACTGTAAAAAATGCTCTCGATTATACAACCGAAATCGTTTCCGAAAAATTGCTTGAACTTTTCTCTGCTGATGATTTATTTGACTTTTTCTTTGCAGCAACATATGATTTCGAGCAGGATTTTATATTTGCATTTGAGGATGTTGATGAATTTCAGGCTTTTGTAGATTCAAACACAGAAAGGCTGGATGAATATAAGGAAGAATATCCATCAGTTATGGAATGGATTGAACAAGGTATGATTGTTTAGCCAAACATAAAAAGACACGAACACCGATGTTCGTGTCTTTTTAATTATTGCTGTTCATCGGATGAAAACATATCACCAAAACCGAAAAAAGGAATAAGCTCACCATCCTCAGTCCAACGGACAGTTGATGCAGGATAGTATACATTTCCGTCCTTATCAGTTGCCGACATATAGTTTTCTGCCATTGTCAGCTCACCCTTACTGTCATACATAAAGATGCCGCGGCTGTTAACAAAGCATTTTTCTATGTCAAGCTTTTTACCATCACTGCTTAAAAAATAAACATCATCGCCGTCTTTTTGATAAAGATACTCATTGCTGTGCCTATCATAATAAACAATTTCATAAACAGATGAATACTTGTTCCCTTTTTTATCATAAAAAACTCTTGAACCGCTGTCATCAGTAACAGTGGCCATCTGAGTTGTGGTTGTCGGTGCAGAAAACATTGAGTTTTCATTTGAACATGCTGCAAATGATATTGAAATCACAATAAGGGCAGCACAAATCAATATGTATCGTCTCATAACATTATTCCTGAACTCCGCTTAATTGTTTCCAGTGAATTTTGCAGAAATATTCTCCCTCATGACCGGGAATTTCCGGATAATCTTCTTTGTAAACAGGATTTCCGTTTTCATCCTCATCTACCTTAGCCTCATTATAGCAATCATATTCTTCGTTATATGCACAGCGAACTGCATCCTCTCCGCCCTCCGAAAGAGCAGGGATGAAAGAATTACAGAAGAAAGCAGCGAGAACAACTAAAATTGCACAGGTTCCGATTTTCTTTGCTGTTTCAGGCTTAACTTTTTTGAATAGCTTGCCTGCATCAATACTGTCAAGGAATTTAATCTTAGTGAAAATACTGCATACTAGCTTTGAAATAAAGTAAGCACAAACGCCTGCTACAGTACCTACAATAAGACCGCCGATAACATCGGTAGGATAATGGACCATAAGATATACTCGTGAGCCCATTGTGCAAACAGCTATTACAGGTAAAATACATGCAAGCTTTTTCTTACCGTCGCTCCTAAAGCAAAGAGCCATGGATACCGCCATTTCAAATGCAGCGGTTGTATGTCCTGACGGGAAGCTGTAATCAGACTCGGAAAGTGAGCCGGCAGCAGTATACCAAGCACTATACTCAGTCCACATATCAGTACCCTGAAGAGTATTATACGGTCTGATACGAAGCACCATAGGCTTAACGACAACATTAGTAACTATAGTACCTATTGCAATTGCAAAAAGAAGTGCAAAACCATATTTTCTGGTTTTCTTAAAGAAACAAAGAACGACTCCAAAAACTGCCATAGGAATAACAAATGCTTCATCTCCTAAAGAAGTAAAAATCTTAGCAACTGCAGTTAAAAAACCACATTGCATACTGCCAAAGATACCGTAAACCCACATATCAAAGGCATAAAAGGTACTGTCAATCTTATCGCCGAGCGTCACTGCGGCAAGTAATAATGGATTCATACTACTCCTCCTAAAAAAATACTACTTTTAAATCATATCAAATATTACAAATATTTTCAAGTTATAAATATAAAACATATTGTATTTACCGAAAAATAATACTTTTGTGCGATTTCAGAATTCAAATTCAAGATGAATTACACAACGTAACCAAAATATTCATTGCAGGTCAAGAAAGCAAACTGATAATATCCGATGGGCAAACCGCCTATCTAATTGATATTAAAAAAATGTAAAAGATAATCCCCTTGCAAATCTGCAAGGGGGTTCATACTTTCTAAATATAATCAAACGGTAATGAACCGCTTATTATTAATCGTCATCATCACTTGAGAGCTTAAGCACTGCCATAAATGCTTCCTGCGGAACCTCGACAGAACCGAATTGACGCATACGCTTTTTGCCCTCCTTTTGTTTTTCCAGCAGTTTTTTCTTACGGGTAACATCACCACCGTAACACTTAGCGAGCACATCCTTACGCAGTGCCTTAACAGTCTCACGGGCAATAACCTTGCCTCCGATTGCAATCTGAATAGGAATTTCAAACAAATGGCGTGGTATATATTTTTTCAGCTGCTCTGCTATTCTTCTTGCACGCTGATAAGCCTTTTCTCTGTGAATGATAAATGAAAGTGCATCAATAATATCACCGTTAAGCAAAACATCAACCTTAACAAGATCTGATCTTCTGTATTCTTTCATTTCGTAATCAAATGAGGCATAGCCTCGGGTTCTGGACTTAAGAGCATCAAAGAAATCATAAATGATCTCATTGAGAGGGAGCTCATAATGAATATCAACCCTTTCAGGAGTGATATAATCCATATTTTTAAATATACCGCGCTTATCCTGACACATATCCATAACTGTGCCTACAAACTCACTCGGAACATAAATATGAGCATCGGCAAATGGCTCCTCACAGTAATCAATATAAGCAGGATCCGGATAATTAGTCGGATTGTCAATCTCAACCATTGTGCCGTCGGTAAGATATATTTTATAAACAACACTCGGAACAGTTGCAATCAGATCAAGATTATATTCTCTGTCCAGTCGTTCCTGAATTATCTCAAGATGAAGCAATCCCAAAAAACCGCATCGAAAACCGAATCCGAGTGCACCTGAGGTTTCGGGTTCATATGAAAGCGATGCATCATTTAACTGCAATTTTTCAAGTGCATCACGCAAAGCCTCATAATCTGCTCCGTCTGCAGGATAAAGTCCGCAGAAAACCATTGGATTAACCTTTCGGTAACCGGGCAGTGGCTCATTGGCAGGATTCTCAGCAGTTGTTACGGTATCACCAACATGAGCATCGCCAACAGTTTTAATTGAAGCAGTAATGTAACCGACCTCACCTGCCGTAAGCTCTTTTGCAGGCTCCATAGAGGTTGCACGCATATATCCTACCTCAACAACGCTGAACTGAGCACCGGTAGACATTATACGCATAGTGTCCCCGGCTTTGATTTTTCCAGCCTTAATTCTGACATATACTATAACGCCTCTGTAGGAGTCATAGATGGAGTCAAAAATCAATGCCTGAAGCGGCTTCGTATCATCACCCTCAGGCGGTGAAATCTCATTTACTATATATTCTAAAACCTCTTCAACACCCTCACCTGTTTTTGCACTGATTCTGGGAGCCTCCATACAAGGTATTCCGATAACATCCTCAACCTCATTTGCAACTCTTTCGGGATCCGCTGCAGGCAAATCAATCTTGTTGATAACAGGCAGAATATCCAAATCATGATCAAGTGCAAGATATGTGTTTGCAAGGGTCTGAGCCTCAACACCCTGTGAAGCATCGACTATAAGTATTGCTCCTTCACAAGCTGCAAGTGAACGGGAAACCTCATAGTTAAAGTCAACATGACCCGGAGTATCAATAAGGTTAAAAATATATTCTTCGCCGTTTTTAGCTTTATAGTTCAGCTTAACGGCATGAGCCTTAATTGTGATTCCCCTTTCACGCTCCAAATCCATATCATCAAGAATCTGCTCCTGCATATCACGCTTTGCAACTGAGCTTGTAAGCTCCAGCAAGCGGTCTGCAAGTGTTGATTTTCCGTGGTCAATATGTGCAATTATTGAAAAATTTCTGATGTTTTTCTTATTTACTGACAAAGCTTACCTCCGTTATTTGTCTTTTTTTGAGGATCTCAACTGATTAACCTCATTCTTTAAAAGCTTATTGTTATGAATTGATTTTTCAAACAGCCTTATAATATAATACAGCGGCAAAAGGCAGGGTATTTTATCAAGTATTTTATAGTTACCTTTCATTTGCTCTGTAGGCGGGAAAATACGATAAAGCAAATATTTTATCTTTGAACCGCCAAAATCATCAAGTGCATCCTGAACCTTGTTCTTGGCAATTCCGTATACAGAACCCTTAATCATAAAATCAAACAGCGCCTGCTGCTCGTCATTACATTCACCGCCATTAAACAAAGTCTCTGCAAGTCCTAATGCGGTATCATTAAATTCTGCCACGCCAAATGATTTAAGTGTTTTGTTGATATAGTCATAATTAAGCTCATCATCGCTGTGAGTTAAAAGAAACAAATCACATAAAAAGCGTACTCCGCAGCCGTCTATACAGTGATAATGCTTATAGAGATGACAAAGCGTATAAATATAATTATCCTCACGGCTTATTTCATATCTGCCGGTATTTTCAACTCTTGAAGAATTAATCCACGGATTAAAATCAGGGCAGAAATCATCTTCCGGTGAAAATAATGTTCTGTGGAACTCAAATGTTGCAAACGGTTTTTTATAAAAATCATCCGATATACCTGCAGCGGCACCGAGATAATATCCGTTTTTTTTCATAATTGTAAGTAATTCATCCCGTCTTGATGCATCGTATAAAATATCGTTATCACTCATCTGACGCATAGATGACTTGGGATAATAGGAACGAATCTCCAGCCCCTTCAAAAACATATACTTGATGCCTTTTTCATCAAGCTGAGCGCATATATTTGCTCTTTCATTGTCGACAACAATCGTCTTTTTTAGCTCACTTAACCTGTAATTATTCCAGTTATTCATCTCTTCATCAGATAAAATACCTGTCTGCTCCAGCACAGGTAAAATTGTATTAAACACCTGCTGCTTTTTTGCAAGATTAAAAAGCCTTTCCGTATCGACGTCAGAATTTGGCATAGGTACCGGCTCATTTCTTATAGCCGAACGCAGAAGAGCTGTAAGATATTCAGTTTCATAATTATGTGTATTCAGCATAAAATTTGTTCCTAACAGTATCGTTTAATATATAAATATACTTAGTCCAATATATCCATTTCTTTAAGCTGTGCCAAAATTTCCTTAACATCAGCTCTGATGACTTCCTCGGGCGCGTCATATTTATCGCACATAGCTTTAACTATGCTGTCCTCAGTCTGCTCCTTCTGCAAAAGCTGAAAAATATAATTTGCAGTAGGATTATTATTAATTAAACCATGGAATTTTTTTGCAAGAGATCCTGTTGCTATAGCAAAGTCCTTGCCGTCAATACTGCCTAGTACTATTTCTTTTCTTAATTTCATAACAATCTGTCCTTTATGATAATTTATTAAGAATCTGCCTTGCAATATAAATACCGCTTGCAGATGCATGTGAAAGTGAATGTGTAACTCCGGAACCGTCTCCGATTACATAAAGTCCCTCGTGAACAGTTTCAAGATTTTCGTTAAGCTCAACCTCCATATTATAGAACTTAACCTCCACACCGTAAAGCAGAGTGTCCGGATTAGCAGTGCCCGGTGCAATCTTATCAAGTGCATAAATCATCTCTATAATACCGTCAAGTATGCGCTTTGGAAGAACAAGTGAAAGGTCACCCGGAGTGGCTGCGAGTGTAGGCTCTACCATTCCCTCCTCAATACGCTTAGGATTGCTTCGCCTGCCTGAAACCAGATCACCGAAGCGCTGAACAATAACACCGCCGCCAAGCATATTTGAAAGGCGTGCTATGCTTTCACCGTATCCGTTTGAATCCTTAAACGGCTCGGAAAAATGCTTAGAAACAAGAAGGGCAAAATTTGTGTTTTGAGTTTGTTTTTCAGGGTCTTCATAGCTGTGACCGTTAACAGTTACAATTCCATTTGTGTTTTCATTAACAACACTGCCCTTGGGATTCATACAGAAGGTGCGTACCTGATCTTCATAATTTTTTGTTCTGTATACAATCTTACTTTCATAAAGTTCATCTGTAAGATGGCTGAAAATAACAGCCGGAAGCTCAACGCGAACACCGATATCTACACGGTTTGAGAGTGTTTTAATGCCTAGATTTTCACAAACGCCCTCCATCCATTTTGAACCTGATCGTCCTACTGAAATTATACATTCTTTGCAGGTATACTCACCTTTTTGACTTTTGACTTTATATCCTGAGTCAAGCTTATCAACATTATCAATATGGGTATTGAAATGCCATTCCACCTTGTCCTTAAGCTCTTTATATAAATTCTCAAGCACTATATAGTTAATATCAGTACCAAGATGACGAACCGATGCCTCAAGCAGATTAAGCTGATTTTGCATGCAGAGTTTTTTGAACTTTGAGCCTGCTGTTGAATATAGCTTGCAATCCTCACCGCCGTGAGTAATATTGATCTCATCAACATATTTCATAAGCTCCATAGCCTTTTTCTTGCCTATGTACTCATAAAGTGTTCCGCCGAAATCGTTTGTAATATTATACTTACCGTCTGAAAATGCGCCTGCACCGCCAAAACCGCTCATAATCGCACAGGTTTTGCACTTTATGCAGGATTTAACCTTATCACCGTCAATAGGGCATTTTCTTTTAGCAAGTTCATTGCCTGCCTCAAAAACGGCAATCTTTAAATCACTGCTTTTTGTCGCAAGCTCATAAGCAGAAAAAATACCTCCGGGTCCTGCACCGATAATAATTACATCATAATCCATCTTAGTCATCTTAAAAACCTCTCATCATTAATTACTTCCATTGAAATGAGGGGAAGCTGGCTCATCTTTAATAAAATTCAGATCAAAAGCAAAGTACCTGCTGCAATCAAAATGCAGCCAATCAAAGATTTAACTGTAAATTCCTCGTGTAAAAATACAAAAGCCAAAATAAGCGTTATAACTACGCTGAGTTTATCTATCGGCACTACTTTAGATACTTCTCCGATTTGCAGTGCTTTATAATAGCATAACCACGATGCACCTGTTGCCAAGCCTGACAGAATTATAAAAATCCAGCTTTTTCTGCTTATTTGAGAAATTTCGCTCTGTGCATTAGTTACAAACACCATTAACCATGACATTATAACAACAACTACAGTCCTGATTGCCGTGGCAAGATTTGAGTTAACCTCTTCAATTCCAACCTTAGCAAGAATAGATGTTAATGCCGCAAATACTGCAGATAATATCGCGAATACCAACCACACAATTCATTCCTCCGTTATGTTTGATTCAATTTACGGAAATTCATTCATCCCTGCAAATACGAATTTGTTTATTTTAACCTGTTGATATTATTTTGCAGATTTGCTAAAAAACTGCCCGCGTGTGCACCATCCATTTGGGTATGGTGAAATTGAAAAGATATCATCATATAATATCGAAACCATTTCTTTTTATATCTGCCCCAAATCATAAACGGATTATTAAAAATACCACTATTCATGCCGACAGCACCATCAAGCTCTGTGTCTATAATTGCTGATGTACCAATCACCATACTGTCATTTGATAAATCTCGGTCCTGACAGCTTTCGGCAACCTGTGAAGTGTATTTTAAGTATTCCTCATTGAATACATTCAAATCTTCATTATAAAGAATATCACAGGAGCTGACTTCGCCGTCCTTGTTCTTGACAATAGTGTTCACAGCAATGGTATCATATTGCACCAGTTTTCAGCAACAGGAAGCGTATAAAATTCTTTAACACTCACTGCCGCACTTCCAATACAATAGTCAAGCAGCATATTAAACTTCATCTGCTTTTTTCTGCTGATTTTAATTAAGTTTGTTACATCTAAGGTCTTGAAAAAAGTCACCATTGGATTTGGAGCTTTCATCCAAAGCTCATATGCCATGGCACGCTTTGTATCTTCAGGATTAATCTCTCTTGCCATTTCAATTCAAATTTTTTTAATTATTGTAATCGTAGTTCTCTCTAATTATCATTGTATCCGTTCTTTATAGTATCAAAACAACTTTTCCAGTACTGCTCTCTTTCACGAATCTTCATTGGATCATATGATAATCCAAAATACTCAAGCAAAGTATATGTAAAATACCTTTCAAAATACTCTTCTCCCTTTTGTTCATAAAGAGCAATCAACTTCTTATTACCACCGTGCTTAGAATTCAGATAGTTGCCCCATCTCTGAGCAACCCCTTCTTCTCCTGTAGCTGAGCCTATATAGAGTTTCCCAGTGTGTGTATCTGTTAAACAATAAACACCAGTTATTTTTTTTAATGCTTCATAATATGTTGGAAGTATTCTTCCATTAAAAATGTCTGCTAATCTGTGATATGGCAAATGCACTCTGTCATATCCTTCAAAAACTTCTCCGCTATAAACACAAGGAAGTATTTCTTTAACAACTGCATAATCTAAGTATGTACTTAAATTAAATACATATCGCGAAAATGTATTACCTTTCTTGCAGTTAATTATTAAACGACCAAATAACGGTTTAAACTTATCTATTACTTCCACAGTTGCCCAGTCATCTTTCGGAACATCAATTATCTTAGCTACAGAAATAAGCAGCCATTCATCTTGCGGCATTCTTGCAAAGCTAAAAACAACTTGCCCCGGATGGAAATTTCTCTGATTGCCATACCATCCCCAATAGGAACAATCCTTGCAGTTACCCATTGTCTTTTCCTGTTCAGAGTGTTTAAGCCATCTATCAAGAAAAGGCTGACCGCCTCTTCCGGCTCTCATATTAAATTCTATTTTACTGTTTTCTATTTGTTCTACCGATAGATTAAGCAAATCGTTTAATAGCAAATCCATTCTTCTAATCACCTTGTTATTATTAATTAATTATTTATTATACGGGAAAGCATTGCCACACACTCCACATGCGGGGTGCGGGGGAACATATCCAAAGGGGTTATTTCTCTCGCAATATAGCCCTTTTCTCTCAATATTTCCAGATCTCTTGCAAGAGTTGCACTGTCGCAGGATACATAAACTATTTTCTTTGGAGTCATTCGCTCTATAACATCAAACAGCTCTTTTTGGCAGCCCTTTCTGGGTGGGTCGAGAATTACTATATCTGCACTTATACCTTGTTCTTCAAGATTTTTAGCACCCTCAAAGGCATCTCCGCAGAAAAATTCTGCATTTTTTATATTATTAATATCAGCATTGATTTTTGCATTTTTTATTGCCTGCGGAACAATTTCTATACCGAAAATCCGCTTAGCCCTATCAGCCATTGTAAGACCGATTGTGCCTGCTCCGCAATATAAATCAACAACTGTTTCTGTTCCTGTCAAGCCGGCGTACTCAGCCGCCTTGCTGTATAGCTTTTCACACTGATTGTGATTAACCTGATAGAAGGAGTTTGGCGATATTACAAACTTTTTGCCAAGTAATATATCAGTTATCGTTTCACTGCCCCATATTGTCTTAGTAATATCACCAAGAATAACATTGCTTCTTTGCTTGTTAATATTAACGCAAATACTCTTCATACCGTTAATTTTGCAAAGTTCATCAATGAGCATTTTCTGATTCGGTACAGAGTCACCATTGATAACTGCACAAGCCATAATCTCGCCTGTACCAAATGCCTTGCGAAGATATATATGCCTCAGCAGTCCCTTGCCGATGTTTTCATTATAAGAGCTAATATCTGAAATCTCAACCCATTTTGCAAATGCATTGAGACATTGCTCAAAATCCTTGCTTTGCAGACTGCAAGACGCACACGGAATTATTCTGTGACTTTTATATGCGTAAAAGCCTGCCATAAGCTCACCGTCACAAATTGCAACGGGATACTGAGCCTTGTTGCGATAATGGCCAAGCCTTTCTGCACCGATAACATCCTTAACCGGAACATCAAGGTGCGCTATTCTTGTGACTGCATCCTCTACTCTGCTTTTTTTGTATTTCAGCTCTTCAGCATAAGTCATATTTCTGAATGAACAGCCGCCGCATTTTTGCGACACAGGGCAGTCACTTTCAATTCTGCTTGGTGACTTTTTAATAATATCCTTAATTACAGCGACAGCATACCGCTTTGAGGTCTTTATTATATGGGCTATAATCTCATCGCCGGGCACTGCACCGCGGACAAAAACTGCAATTCCGTTATAATGCCCTACAGCAGAGCCCTCGGAGGTCATTGCCTCAATATCCAGCTTTATATCATCATTTTTCTTAATATCCATAGCGTCACCTAAAATACCATAGTAATAATAACACAAAAAAAAGAAAAGGACAAGTATAACTTGCCCTTTATTATAAGTAATAAATAGTAAATTAAAGGTTTATGCCCTTGCTACCATTTCGCCATACTTTTCTTTACTGTCCTTGATAAACTGCTCAACCTGTGCAGCTGACGGCATTGCATCTGAACATGAATGAGCTGAAATAAGAATTGAAGCAGATGCAGAACCGAATTCAAGGCAATCAATAATTTCTTTGCCTTGGAGAAGGCTGTAAAGGAATGATGAGCCATAGCCGTCACCGCCGCCGAAGCCCTTAAGCTTAACTGCAGGGAATGGCTTGATGGTGTAAAAATTGCAGTCATTCGTATAAGCAGTTGAGCCTTCTTTGCCATGCTTTATAACACAGATCGACGCACCAAAAGACTGCCAGTATTTAGCTGATTCCGGGTCACTTGACTTAACGCCGACAATTCCCTCTGTCAAATCAAACTCCTCACGGGAGCCCATGATAACATCGGCATTCTGAGCTACAAGACTGTAATAAACTGCAATCTCGTCCTTGCTCTTCCATGTGTATTCACGATAGTCAATATCAAAAATAATTCTGGTGTTATTCTTCTTTGCAAGCATCATAGCCTTAAGGCAGGCCTCTCTTGAAGGACTTTGAGCAAGTGCAGTACCGCTGATAACGATAGCCTTTGCAGATGCAATATATTCCTCATCAATATCCTCAGGAGCCATGCAGAAATCAGCTACATTATCCCTATACATAAGGATAGATGAGCTTTCCTTAGAAAGAATCTCGGTAAAGGTAAGACCAAGGCACTCGCCGTTTTTCGCTCTTGTGATTTTAGAGGTATCAATACCCTCCTTGTCAAAATAATTAACAACAAAATCGCCGAACTGATCATTGCTTACACAACCGCAAAAACCAACCTTACAGCCAAGACGGGCAAGACCTACTGCAATATTTGCAGGTGAGCCGCCGACATATTTATTAAAATTAGATGATTCAGATAATGGCATATACATATCTGTCGGGTTAAAGTCAATAGCAACACGACCAATCGGAATAAAGTCAAGCGGCTTTGACATATCAAATGTTACATAATTTTGCATAAATTATACCTCTCTAATTAATCAGCACTTGCCGTCTGAACCGAAGATAAGAATGTGCTTTTTAGCATTTTGATAAGCACCCTCAACCTCGGCAGCCTGCAAATCATAATATCCGTTAATACTGCTTTCATTATAGCAGTTATGAACTGTATTTTCAACCATATCAAAGGTTGCAGTTGCAATATTTATTTTCTTTATGCCCGTTTTTGAGCACTTAACAAAATCATCGGGCGAAATTCCGGTTCCTCCGTGAAGAACAAGCGGTGTATCTGTAAGCTCGTCAACCTTTTGAAGAATATCAAATCTGAGCTTTGGGGTTGATTTGTAATTGCCGTGGGCATTACCGATTGCAATCGCAAGAGCATCAACACCTGTCTCTTTCTCAAATCTTACAGCGTCTTCAGGCTTTGTGCAGTTAATTGCAATATCCTCAGAGCCGTCTTCCGAGCCGCCGACACAGCCGATTTCAGCCTCAACAGCCGCATCATAATCCTCTGCCATCGCCATAACCTTTTTGGTCATTTCAATATTTTCGTCAAGCGGAAGATGCGAGCCGTCAAACATAACAGACGTAAAGCCAAGTTCAAGCGCCTGAGTGATTTTTTTCAATCGTTTTGCCGTGGTCAAAGTGAACTGCAACCGAGTGTGTGCACCTTTGCGGCGGCAACCATAAGCGGACCGATAATCTCAAGCGGACTTTGCTTTTAATCTTATTCCGCAATTTGCAAAATAACAGGCGCTTTAAGTTCTTTTGCTGCTTTAGAACACCGAGCACCATTTCCATATTAGCAACAGAAAATGAGCCAACCGCATAGTTGCCGTTCTCAGCATCTGCTAATAAATCTCTCATATTTACAAGCATATTTAATATTAATCCTTTCAATAGACAATATTGCAGCGAGCTGCCTGTAAGCCGAGTTCTGTCGTGGACGATTATCTATCTCGACGCATTGTTGCCAATACGCTCGTGCCGCCCGTCGGAGTTATGTGGCGAGCAACCAACTCTCCTGTCGGCGTTGCAGCGGATAGGGTTTACATGGCAGCGGATGTCTCCACCCGCTCGGTGAGCTCTTACCTCGCCTTTCCACCCTTACCAAGCATGGCTTGGCGGTATATCTCTGTTGCACTTTCCCTAAGGTCACCCTCGGCGGCCGTTAGCCGTTATCCTGCTCTGTGCTGCTCGGACTTTCCTCACACCAAGGTGCGCAACCGTCTGGGCAACTCGCTAACATTTATAATAAAATATTTCACTCCTAATTGTCAACAATTATTACAAAACTGTTGAAAAGAATTAATTTTTATAGTAATATTGTTATAAATTCTTAGTTAGAAGGTGATACCTTGCCGAGGTTTGACAATGAAGGATTTAATCCTAAAAAAAGAATAGATAACGATTCTCGTGACAGGTCTGTGCCTGAGGAGGAAAACTATTATGAAAGCTTTCCGATTGACTTGAATTTCAATTCCCGCACAACCGATGACGAGGTTAGAGATAATCAGCAGGAGATTGATATTAATTCATATATCGACAACTTTGAAAATCCCGACCCGCCTAAACGCAGCGCTCGTCAGAGTCAGGCAGGCTTTCAGCCCGAGGTCACCCGTGATTATGATGCAGAGCGGCGAGCGCGCACGCACGAAAGGACAAACCGTAAAAAGCCCAAAAGAAGCCGAAAAGGCAATCTGTCCGCAGGTAAAAAGATAAGGCTTTCAATTCTTTCAATCATTCTTGTGATTGTATTAATTGTAACCGGAATGATTGAAGGCGCACTTGCTAAAGTTAATTATGATGATAAAGTTGACAATCAATACATTTCATCAGGCGAGCTTAAAGACAGTGCATTAGTAAAAAACATATTGCTTCTCGGAGTC
>JBKWUD010000002.1:0-156859 GCA_046989265.1 Eubacterium sp. | reverse complement strand
GCATGGTTCTAAAACGCAAACAAATGGTAAATAAGAGCATGCATTTTTATCAAAAGATAAAAATAAGCACACTACTACTTTAGTTTATTTACTTGTAAGATTATTTGGCTATTTTAGTATAACATCTTTTATTTACAAAGTCAATAAATAAAGGACAGTCAAAAAATGACTGTCCTTTGTATTTTATTTACCCCAATGATCAATAACTGACTGAACCTTATCAGGATAATGAGTTGTAATATTATCAGGCTTATTAACAAGTGCACGCTTCATATGGCGTTCTTTATCAACAGTCCATACAGACAGCTTATAGCCGTTTTTATGAAGCAAATCCGATAATGTTCTTGATGCATTTGTATGATTACAGTTGATACCGATGGCACCTGTTTCATCAAGTATTTTAATGATTTTCTGCTGATAGTCCTCTGAAAAAATCTTAAATCTGCTTGGAATATAATTGATATAATAATCTATTTCAGGGCATTTTTCCTGCACGGTCTTAACCTGACCAACCTCAATACCTGTTAAAAACGCTCTGTCCATAAGTCTATACTCAACCAGCAGGTCACGGAGTGCAGGCAGCGCCTTTGTTTCCTTAATATCAAGGTTAATCATTATATTTTTATCCTTTAGTATTTCAAAAGCTGATGATACTGCAACACCATCATTATTTGTTACAATTATATCGTGACCCATTACGACAGTACCATCAGGGCGCTGACGAATATCAAGTTCAACAATCTGCACATTATTATCAATTGCAGTCTGCACAGAGCTTAAAGTATTATCGGGAGTATCAAACGCACCGGTATGCGCAGTTATAGTAAATCCATCCACAAATGTAAGTGTCCTTTCATCATAAGATTTTGTAAAAGCATAATTTGCTACACCGACAATCATTGCTACTGACACAAGAAAAGAAAACACCTGATATGAAAAATGTTTTGCCCATGTCGGAGTCATATTACGCTTTAAGAATCTTTTAAATTTCTGCCACTTAGAAATCTTTTCCGGCATTAAATCAACCCTTTAAATTAACGGTCAGCTTATTATTTATTACCTGAATAGTTAGGTGCTTCCTTAGTGATATAAACATCATGAGGATGACTTTCAACAAGACCTGCACCTGTAATTCTGATAAACTGAGCCTTGTCTCTAAGCTCTTCAACAGTATGGCATCCAACATAACCCATACCCGAACGCAGACCGCCCATCATCTGATAAACAGTATCTGAAAGTGATCCCTTGTAAGGCACACGACCCTCAACACCTTCAGGAACAAATTTCTTTGAGCCTTTTTGGAAATATCTGTCTGCTGAACCATGATTCATTGCTCCAAGAGAGCCCATACCACGATAAACCTTAAATTGACGACCCTGCCAAATTTCTGTTTCACCCGGAGATTCCTCACAGCCTGCGACAAGCGAACCAACCATAACAACTGAACCGCCTGCAGCAAGAGCCTTAACGATTTCACCCGAATATTTAATACCGCCGTCAGCAATTACAGGTATACCATACTTATCAGCTCTTTCAGCTGAATCATAGATAGCAGTAATCTGAGGAACACCGATACCTGCAACGACACGGGTTGTGCATATTGAACCGGGACCTATACCGATTTTAACAGCATCCGCACCGGCTTTAATTAAAGCCTCTGTAGCATCTGCAGTTGCCACGTTACCTGCAATAAGTTCAATCTCAGGGAATGCGTTTTTAACTTTTTCAACATTTGCAAGAATATTTTTTGAATGACCATGAGCAGAGTCAAGTACAAATGCATCAACACCTGCATCTGCCAAAGCCTTTGCTCTGTCAAGAACATCATTTGTTACACCGAGAGCAGCAGCACAAAGAAGTCTGTCCTTACTGTCACGGGCAGTATTAGGATACTTAACTGCCTTTTCAATATCTTTAATTGTTACAAGACCTGTGAGCTTGCCTGTGCTGTCAACAAGCGGAAGCTTCTCTATTTTAGAAGCCATAAGAATTTTCTTTGCATCATCAAGAGTTGTACCTGCCATTGCAGTTACAAGGTCCTTCTTTGGAGTCATAACCTCAGAAATACGAACATCAAAATCTGTCATAAAACGCAGATCTCGGTTTGTGAGAATACCTACTAAGGTTCCATCCTCCTCACAAATAGGAACACCGCTGATTTTGTATTTACCCATAAGAGCATCTGCATCTCTTACAGTATGAGCAGGTGAAAGATAAAACGGATTGGTTATTACACCATTTTCAGATCTTTTAACCTTATCAACCTCGGTTGCCTGCTCCTCAATAGTCATATTTTTATGAATAACGCCTATTCCACCCTCACGAGCGATAGCAATTGCCATTCTTGACTCTGTAACAGTATCCATAGCAGCTGTCATAAGAGGAATGTTAAGCTGAATCTTGTTGGTAAGCTTAGTATGCAAGCTAACCTGATCGGGTGTAACATCTGACTCAGCAGGGATTAAAAGAACATCATCAAATGTGAGTCCTTCTTTAACAAATTTTTCATTGTAAGCCTTCATATTCTATCCTCCAAACTTATACAGTGTGTTTCACTGCCTATTCAAAAATATTTCTACTATAATAACACTTTAACAGCTTTATATCAAGCATTTTTTCAAATGATTTTATTTAGTCACAACAGATTTTTTACTGCTCCATGAAGAGTAATATTTTGTTCCCTTTACAGTTTTATAAGTGCGCACACGAACATAATATTTTTTCTTTGAATTAAGTCCGCTTATTGTCTTAGATGTTGTGCTGTTTTTTGATACTGTTACCGTTTTAGGATTTTTAAAGCTGCTGCTTGTTGAATATTGTATCTGATACCCTGTTGTCTGTGCAGTCTGTTTCTTCCACTTAACAGTAAAGCCTTTAGATTTTGCTTTGACACTTGAAAGTGTTGTTGATTTAGGCTTTATAGTAAAGGTTTTCTTTACAGTGCCGCTGTAACTGCCTTTAAATTTAATAGTTACAGTATATGTGCCTACATTCTTTCTTCCCGATGAATATGATACTGTATAATTCTTTGTGCTTACCTTTTTGCCTTTACTGTTCTTTATAGTTACAGCAGGTTTTTTAGTCTTGCCGTCATATGTGTAAGATGTCTTAGCCAGCTTTACTGTGCTTGGGAAATAGGCTGCTGTAATACTTTTAGCACCGCTCCATGCTGTATAATATTTTGTTGAATTATATGTTTTATAAGCACGGATACGAACATAGTACTTTTGCTTACCCTTAAGGCCGCTGATTGTCTTTGAGGTTGTAGTATTCTTTGAAATTGTTACTGTCTTTGCATTTGTGAATTTGCTGCTGGTTGAATACTGTATCTGATATCCGTTGCAGGCAAGCTTGCTCCACTTAACAGTAATCTTCTTTGAAGCACCCGAAGTAAGTGATGAAATTGCAGCCTTCTTTGGAATAGTGATTGTTTTGAAGGTGTTTGAATATGCTCCGTAATTGTTAATTTTTGAAATTGTTTTGTAAGAACGAATTCTGAATTGGTATTCTGACGAAGGATTTAAACCTGTAACATTATAACTTGTAGTTGACGCAGTAGTAACGGTCTTAAGGTTTGTCCACGCACCATTCTTATAAACCTGAAGCTGATAACCGCTTACTGTTCCTGCAGGCTTTGACCATGTCAGGGTAACAGATGTTGCGGTACGGGAGCCTGATTTTAAAGAAAGAGAGCCCATTTTTGCAGGATTAATAATATATGTTCTCTGTGCGGACATACCTGCATATTTGCCCTTACCGGTAATCTTAGCGATTGCTCTGCCGGGTTGTATATTGCTTGAATATGACACTGTATAATCCGTGCCCTCTGTAAGATTAACACCGTTTTTGTCTGTCACAGTAACTGCAGGCTTTTTTGTATTGCCGTCATATGTGTAGCTGCACTGTGACAGTGCAACAGCAGCTGTTGAAAGCAGCGGCTCTGCATCATAGTCATAGGATAAATCAGCATACTTGTTTGAATAATTCTGAATATAATATTCGTCTTCACACAATTCCTCTGAAATTGTATGGGCATCACTGCCACTATCCTGTGAAACAGAAGTATCATAGTTTACAAGAAAATAATAATATTTTTGATCCTGATATTCTTCAATCTCACTAAATTCATCATCCCATGTGCAGTCAACAAAATAGTATTTGCCGTCTGCCATGACCAGATTCCAGGCATGCAAATCTGAATATAACAATCTAACGGAATAACCAAGGTCTTTACAAATTCTGTAAAATGCAAGCGCATATCCCTGGCAGACACACTTGCCGTAAACTAATGCACCGTAAGCAGAAAAAGCGTGAAGATTTCCATAAGGATCCTCCAGGGCATCATAATCATATGTTGTGCTCTCACAAATATAATCATGAACTTTTTTCAATATTTCATAATCGGAAAGATTTTGCTTTCTTATTGAGTTTACGAAGGAATTGATAACACTGTCAACCTTCTTTTCCTGTGCGGCATCCGTATAATAAATATATACCAAATCTATAGTATAATAATATCCTTTTGAATCACTGTAATCATATGCAAAACCGTTTGCACCGTACTGAGATACACTCCAATGTGCATAATCTCCGTCTGTAGAGGAAACGGAAATAGAATCGTCAGTTGCACAAAGGAAAAACTGCTCAAGCTGTTCCATAATCTTGTTGCGCATTGTATTAATTTCAAAAAGAAGCTCAGGATGAAGACGGGTAGTTGAATAATACTTAATTGTAAATTCTTCACTTCTGGCATCCAGCTTATTTCTTATCTGCGTATAAAGCTCCTTACCGTTACCATAATAAGTAGTTTTATTATAGGTTTTCTTAACAGATGAATCATCGGCAATAGAATATGTGCTTACTGCAGAGCCTAACCTGTCAGCTCTCTTGATAAAACCTTGCGAATCAAGCCGATTTTCAATCATAATAGGCTCATTCATATAATCTTCAGCCGCATATGCACCAAACGGTGATACAAGTGTCAACACAAGCATCATAACCGCCAATAATAAAGAAATACTTTTTTTCATTTTAGTCACCTACTACTTCATTTACAATTTGCTGTACTGTCTGCTCCACAGTATTTTCATCACAAAAGATTACACTGTCTGCATATTTTTCATAAAGTGCTAATCTTTCATTATACATATCACACAGTGTTGTACCGGTTTTCAGCACAACACCCCTTGTTGTTATATTTTTTATTCTGCTGCACATCGTTTCATAAGAAAGGTGAAGATAAATCACCTTACCCATTGATTTAAGGTGATGCATAGCTTTATCAGAATAAACAACACTGCCGCCTGTTGCAATAACTGTTGCATTAATATCAAGCGACAGTATTGCTTTTTCCTCCGCTGAAAGAAAATAATCTATACCTTTATTGTCTATTATATCCTGAAGTCGTTTCTGCTCCAGCCCCTGAAGCAATAAATCCGTATCAAAAAAATTCTTAAGCAATGCTTTTGCCACAAGAACTCCGCATGTGGATTTTCCTGAACCCGGCATTCCGATTAATATAATATTCTTTTTATCCATAAATCATTTTACTCCGGTCCTTTTGCAATTATCATACATTGGACAGACATCGCATTTTGGTTTGCGTGCTGAACAAATATCCCTGCCGAAAAGGACTATTCTGTGGCAAAAGTCAGAGCCTTCATCAGGCGGAATAATCTTTTTGAGTGCCATTTCAATCTTAACAGGGTCCTTGACATTCACCAGACCAATGCGATTTGAAATTCTGATCATATGTGTATCAACAACAATTGATTCCTTGCCATATACATCGCCTACAATAAGATTAGCAGTTTTTCTGCCTACGCCCGGAAGCTTTACTAAATCATCAATATTATCAGGAACCTCTCCGTTAAATTTTTCTCTTATCATTTTAGCCATGCCGATTATTGATGAGGCTTTATTTTTGTAAAAGCCGCACGATTTAACCAGTTCCTCAACTTCTTTTATATCAGCATTTGCATAATCATCAAGCGTTTTATACTTATCAAATAATGCAGGTGTCACAAGATTGACTCTGGCATCGGTACACTGAGCAGATAATCTCACCGCAACTAAAAGCTCAAACGGATTTGATGCAGTCAATGAACAAAGTGCATAGGGATATTCTTTTTTCAGAATTTCAACAGCCTTTAATGCTCTTTCTTTTTTCGTCACGATTTTTATTCTCCATATCAGTTTTTTATCTGTTCAGGCATTACTTTTGCTTTTTATTTTATCCCAATATGCTTTAAATGCCTGCTCGTTTTTATTTGATCCAAACTCATAATAATGAGCGTTTTTTATTTTATCAGGCAAATACTGCTGATAGGTCCAATGATTCGGATAATTATGCGGATAAATATAATTCTGGCCCTTAATTTCAGCATCCTCACCGTCATAATGCTTGTTTTGGAGCTGACGGGGAATCGGACCGTAATTTCCAGATTTAACATCTGCCACTGCAGCATTAATTGCGTTATATGCGGAATTGCTTTTCGGACTTGTTGCAACAAGAACAACGGCATCTGCAAGCGGTATTCTTGCCTCTGGCAGACCGACCATCTGTGCCGCATCAACTGCCGCCTTAACAATCGGTATTATCTGCGGATAAGCAAGACCTACATCCTCACAGGCGCAAACCATAAGCCGTCTGCACGCACTCGGCAAATCACCTGCCTCAAGCAGCCTTGCAAGATAATGCAGTGCTGCATCAGGGTCAGAGCCGCGCATACTCTTTTGATAAGCGGATACGATATCATAATGCTCATCACCGTCACGATCATAGCGAAGAGCCGATTTCTGTGTCAACTGGTTTGCAATATCAAGGGTTATTATTTTTTTATCATTGATGACTTCAGTCGCCAAATAACAGTTTTCAACAGAATTAAGTGCCTTTCGTACATCGCCGCCACAGCCTGCTGCAATTTTTTCGGCAACCTCTTCAGTATATTCAATTTTAACATTATTTTCATTGCTCAGAAATTCAAATCCCCGCTTTACGGCAGGCACAATATCAGCAGTTTCAACACTTTTAAACTCAAATACCGTTGAGCGGGACAAAATAGCACTGTAAACATAGAAATACGGATTTTCGGTTGTTGATGCAATCAGTGTAATTTTTCCGTTTTCTATATATTCCAGCAGACTTTGCTGCTGTCTTTTGTTAAAATACTGAATTTCATCAAGATAAAGCAGAATTCCGTTCGGTGCAGTAAAGGTATCTATTTCCGCCACAATATCCTTAATATCCTTGGTAGAGGCATTCGTACCGTTGAGCCTGCGCAGGGAACGCTTAGTCTTATTTGCAATGATTGAGGCTACTGTAGTCTTACCGACCCCTGACGGACCATAAAAAATAAGGTTAGGAATCTCGCCGTTTTCAATCATATTATAGAGAGCCTTACCCTTACCCAATAAGTGTTTTTGACCAACAACATCACAAAGCTCGGAAGGTCTTATTCTGTCTGCCAAAGGGTTATTCATACTGACCTGCCTCACTTTCATTTTTTGAGAAAACACAGCCGCAGAAATTCTGCCTGTATAAATCATACTCACGGCTAAGTTCAATTGAACGCTTATATCCCTCACGCTTTTTAAAGTCACTTGGCAGCCATTTTACACCGTACTGCTCAGCAACCTCAAAGCCTATTTCATTGATTTTCTGGGAATTCTTAAGAGGACTGATTGTAAGTGTTGTGCAAAAATAATCAAAGCCTTGTTCATTTGCCAGCTCGGCACTTTTTTCAAGGCGCATTCTATAGCATCTGAAACACCTTTCGCCGCCCTCAGGAATATTTTCATACCCCTTTGCAATACTTAAAAAATCGTTATAATCATAATTGCCCTGAATCAGGGTAATTTTATTTTTTGAAGGTAAATTTTCAATCAGCTTTTTCTGCTCAGCAAAGCGTTTATTAAACTCCGTTTCGGGATAAATATTCGGATTAAAATAAAAGACTGTTATTTCAAAATACTTTGATAAATATTCAAGTGTATAGCTTGAACAGGGTGCACAGCAGCTGTGCAGCAGCAGCCGCGGCACAGAATTATTAAGATTTTCAATAACTTTATCTGTTTGCTTTTGATAATTAATTTTATTCATTATTTACTTAAGTAGTTTTTTGGATTTGTTTTTGTTCCGTCAAGTATAAGTTCAAAGTGGCAGTGCGGACCGGTTGAATTTCCGGTTGAGCCGCTCTTTGCAATCTGCTGACCCTTTTTCACTGTCTGGCCAACACTTACAATAATTGAAGAATTATGAGCATAGAGAGTTACAACCTTTCTGCCCTTTGCATCAGTTCCGTGATAAACCATTACATAATATCCGTATGAATAATTCAATCTTTTTACCTTAATAACAATTCCTTTTTGTGCAGCAACAATTTTTGAGCCTGTCGGGCACGGGAAATCCATACCTGTATGAGGTTTACCGTTGCTGTAATGACCAAACGGTGCGGATACAGAATAATGACCGGGAGCAGGATATGTAAGACTTAATGCTGCGTTTGACTTACTGAACAGAGAAGAATCTGTACTGCCCGCTGCAGTAGTTGCTCCGCCTGTGTGTCCGGATGAAACGGCAGTTGTTACTTCATCGGGGCTTTTAAGTCCATTGAGTAAATCATCAATTTCAGCATCTACTGCAGCAATAAGTGCCTCATCCTCATTGCGGAATTCGGTATACATTTGAGTTTGTGCAGTAAGCTGAGCAAGAAGGGCATCGCTCTCTGCCCTATCCTCTGAAAGCGTTACTTTTTTTTCTGCAATTTCCTGTTGCTTTAACTCAATTGTATTCTTATTTGCTGCATGCTCAGCCTGCTTTGCATCAAGCTCTGCCTTTGCTTTTGTAAGCTCTGCTTTCTGCTCATTAAGTCCATCCTGCTGAGTTACAATTTTTTCCATTTTTGCATTTACTTCTTTAAGCAGCTCTGTATCGCTCTTTGAGACTGCCTTTATCATTTCATATCTGCTAAGGAATTGTGATATATCCTTGCTTGTAAGCAGTGCCGCAATTATGCTTGTGCTTCCGCTTACATATATCGCTCTTAATCTTAAGCAATATGCATTATATGTATCGGTAAAATCATCGTTTAACTTATTAAATTCTTCTTCAGCTTTATTATATTGCTCCTGAAGAGAAACAAGCTGTTCTTTCAGCGGCTTAATCTGTTTCTCAAGCTCTGCAACTTTACTCTGCGCATCAGCAATCTCGGCATCAAGCAAAGTCAGTTCCTCATTAAGATAACCGATTTTCTCATCAAGAGCGTTAATATAATCCTCTGTAGTTTTTGAATTTTTCTCAAAAGCACTGAGCTTTTCCTGGCTTTCCTTAAGCTTTGCCTCAAGATCGGTACGCTGCTCCTCCAGGGTTTTTTGTGCCTCCTCTGTAGTTTTTTTTGAGGAGGCAGTAGTGCTTTGCGGCTCTGCAGCTGTGGTTTCATCAGCATAAGCACTGATTGATGCAGCCGAGAATATAAACACCACAGATAATATTACGGAAATTACTTTTATAGCGAACTTTGATTTCAATTAAAGGAACCCCTCTTTTATTCGGATTATTATTTAAATATCAGTCAGATAATACTGTTTATTTATATTGCCCTATGGCAAATAGTTTGCAGGATTGACCGCATATGATTGACTCGAACCGCCTACTCTTACCTCAAAATGGCAGTGTGGACCGGTTGAATTACCCGTAGAGCCACTCTTTGCAATTTGCTGACCCTTTGTAACATGCTGACCCTCTGATACCAGAATATCATTGTTGTGAGCGTAAAGTGTATAGACAACCTTGCCTGATGATGTTGTTTTATCATGTCTGATAACAAGATAATGACCATAGCTGTATTCCAACAGCTTAACAAGAATAACCGTTCCGTCCTCAGCAGCTACAATCTTTTGATTTTCATGCTTATTCGTTGAAAAATCACATCCTGTATGACCTGAATAAGCACCGAAGCCGCAGGTTATTTTTGTGTAGCTGGGGCAAGGATAAGTCAAGCTGATATATTTTGATGAAGATGCTTTTTTTGTAGTGGTAGTAGGCTTTTTTGTAGTAGTTGTTGCAGAAGGCTTTTTAGTGGTTGTTTTATCCTCATGACCTTCTGTTGTTTCAGGCTTCTTGGTAGTTGTTGTAGGTTTTTCAGTAGTTGTGGTAGTTGTTGTCGTTACAGGATATTTCTTATCAGCCTCCTCAATAGCGGCATCAATTTCGTCAAGTTCTTCCTGAGTTATATCTCTGTATTCACCATATTCCTTTGTTTTATCATTAAGTCTTTTCAAAAGCTTATTAGCCTCAAGCTGCTGATCTTCAATAACAGTCTGCTGAGCATGCATAGTGTCCTGCTTTTCAAGCAGATTAACCTTTTCAGCCTCTAAATCCTTTCTGTTCTCTTTAAGAGAATTCTGAGTCTTAGAAAGCTCCTGCTCTTTTTCGTCCAGCTGATCTTTAACTCCGACAATTTTTTCAGTCTGCACTTTTACGCTTTGCATCAGTTCTCCGTCCTTCTTAGACACCGCACTGATCATTTCATATCTTGTTAAAAGATTTGAAATTCCGTTGCTTGTTAAAAGAAATGTGAGAACACTGCTTTTTTCGCCGCTGATATAAAGTGCTCTTATTCTGCTGCAGTATGCATCATAAGTAGACTCAAATTCAGAATTTAATGTTTTAATATTTTCTTCAAGCCCTGCAACCTGTACTTCAATCTCTGTTATATCGGTTTCATTTTTTTCAATCTGGTTTTCAAGGCTGCTGACTTTTTTCTCAATTTCGGAAACCTCTGTCTTTGCCAAATCATATTGCTTCTGTAAATAGCTGATTTTTTCATCAAGTGCACTGATATATTCTTCTGTTTCCTTGCTTTCAGAACCGAGTTCCTTAAGCTTTTTATCAATTGCCGCTAAATCCCGTTCAAGTTCAGTGCGCTGAGAATCAAGTGCCTTTGTGCTTTTAGTTGCCGCATATGCAGAATTAAACGGCATTGCAGAAAACGCAAAGCAACATATCATAATGACTGATATAATTTTTACTGATAACTTCTTCATTTTCACATTCCTTTCTGTGATACTTATACATAATAATATTAACATATTTATTATAATAAGTAAAATACAAATTATGTAAATTTTTAATTAATACAAAACCCGAAAGGATTTCTCCTTTCGGGTTAAAGTGTTTACAACAGATTTTAGGACTTACCAGCTTCTGCCGCCACCGCCGCCGAAACCGCCGCCTGCAAATCCTCCGCCGCCTGAACTGAAACTGCCTCCGCCAAAGCCGCTTGAAGAACCATTGTTTACAGGCTTAGGCTCTGATGTCATTGCCCTTGCCGCCATAGGCATAGCACTATGCATAAAATGGTACATTGTCATCGTTGTGAAGGTCTGACCGTTATACCAGTCAGGCTTCGGAATAACGATACCCTCAAAATTCTTTATCCATTTATCGGAAACTCCCAAAGTATACGCAAACGGAAGAACATTGTAAAAATATTCAGGATTTTCTTCAACCAGAAGTTCAAGCTTTTCCTTTTCAGCAGTTTCAAGGAACAATTTAAAACCGTTTATTTTTTGTTTCAGTTCATGCCCTTCATCTGTTCTCTGTCTTATAAAGAATGAAATAATAAATGCTATAACGGAAATTGCCACACCTGCTGCACAAATATAAATTTTTTCAATACCGCCTAAAATCTGACAGCATACAAAAACAGACAACACCGCTGAAATAACTGACACTGCCCATCCGACAAAGCGCAGCTTAAGTGATTTTGAATGAAATATTTCTTCTTTTTTATCATTCAAAGCATCGACTATCATATTGGCAGTTGTATAGAAATTCTCCTCAAGGTCGGAAATATATACATAGTTCAAACCTGATTTAAAAAGTCCGTTAAAGAATTTCAGCTTAAGTTCATCCTGACCGTCATAAGCATTCTTTTTCTTAACAATTCTATAATCCTTGGAGCTGCCGAAAATAGAATTGCCTTTCTCTGTTTCAGCAATATCTATATAACCCTCATTTGCAAGCTCAAGCAATATACCTACTGTCTGCTCGCTTGTTACAGAGCCGTTGTACCACAGTGCTGCCTCAGCACTGTTTATTCCTTCGGGAGGATAAAATTCAACAACATCAACTATCTTTTTATCCTTGCCGTATTTTGACCATAGTATGAAAATTATTGCAAGAGCTATTAAAGGCAGAACAACCATAACCGCAAGCTTTGCAGCATATGCAGCATAATTAAAACTAAAATAACCTTCCTCAAGCTCAAGTCTTACAGTAAGCGCCTCGTAACTGTCAAGCCCACCGTCAACCGATCCGCTGATGGTATTGCCGTCAACAGTGTAATTCACATTATTATTTCCCTCGGTTCCATACACACCTGCAGAAAATCCAAGCTTGCTCTGATCAAATTCTTTAGGCATTTCAATACTGAAAGATACATTTTTACTGTATGTATCCCAGTTATCACCGATAATATTGTAATAAAGCTCGTCAAAATCTTCATTCAAATCTCTGCCGATATTATAGGTGTAAGATATTGTATATTCCTGCTCGCCTGTTAAGGTTACATCCTCATCGCCGATTTGGATAACATAGTTACTGCCTTCGGTATATGCAGAGTATTCTTTATCTACATCAACATTACTGACTTTTGCCTTAACAACAGCTGAAGAACCGTCAGCTCTCTGAATATGATTTTTTATAGGAATATAACGATAAATACCATGCTTTTCTACGTTAAAATCAGTGGTGATATGCTCGGTAACATTAACGGTATTATTTTCCTGCACCTTCATATCAACACGATAATTATCGATATGATACTCATATGAATTATTTAAACGCTGGCCATAGTCATCATAATTGTAGTCGTCAATGTAATCTTCTGCCACATTAACTGCAGAACTTATGATAAAAGTCAGAACTATAAATATTATAGGGATAAATCTTCCAATTTTTTTCATTAAAACTCTACCTTTACAGCCTGTCTTTCAGCAGAATCATCGACAACAAACATCTGCTGCTTTTCAAAATGGAACATTCCTGCAACAATGCTTGACGGGAACATCTGTACTTTATTATTAAAATTCTTTACAACAGCATTATAATACTTTCTTGCATTTGCAATATCTTCTTCCGTTCTTTTTAACTGAGCGTTCAAATCCATAAAATTCTGATTAGCCTTAAGATCAGGATACTGCTCTGCAACTGCATTAAAGCTTGCCAGACCACGGGTAAGCTCAGCATTAGCCTCAAGCTTCTGCTCAGTTGTCATAGATGCATAGCCTGCATTTCTGGCAGAAATAACCTTCTCAAGTGTTTCGGCCTCATGCTTAGCGTAACCTTTAACAGATGCAACAATGTTAGGAATGAGGTCCCAACGTTTTTTCAGATAAACATCCATTGTTGAAAATGCCTCTTCAACAGTGTTTTTGCCTTTTATAAGTGAATTATAGGTTGATGTAACATAAATTGCAATCAACACAACCAGTGCAGCAATAACAATTGCTATAATTAATCCCGTTTTCATAATGTAATCTCCTTAATTAATTTATATTTACTTTATCATATTCAATCCGATTAAACAAGATGTTGAATTACATTTTATTCTCTCCTTAATAAAAAAGACCTATACACAGCCGCCCTGCTATGTATAAGTCTCATTCTTTATAATAATTAAACCAGCCTTTCGGCACGATTGTTGATTTAATTCACACTATGTCAGACGTGTGGAATTACTCCCCTATACGGTATATTAATTATACCATAAAAATGCCAAAAAGTCAATAACTGTAATATTATACGCCTGAATATGCATTAAATCCGCCGTCTACAGGAATATTAACACCTGTGATAAATCCGCTGTATGCCTCATCGCAAAGGAAGAGAAGCGTTCCGTCAAGCTCTTCAGGCTCGCCAAAGCGATCCATAGGTGTTGCGGCAAGTATTTTGCCTGTTCTTTCAGTAGGTGAACCATCCTCATTCCAAAGAAGAGCGGCATTCTGCTTTGTTGAGAAAAATCCCGGAGCAATAGCGTTGACACGGATTCCCATTGGAGCAAAATGAACAGCCATCCATTCTGTGAAATTCTTAACAGCCGCCTTAGCTGCCGAGTAAGCAGGAATACGGGTAAGAGGTCTGAATGCGTTCATTGACGTAACCATAACAATACAAGCATTATCCTTTTCAACCATATCCTTCGCAAAAACCTGAGTAGGAATAAGCGTTCCGAGGAAATTAAGATTAAATACAAAGCTTATACCTTGCGGGTCAAGATCAAAGAATGTCTTCACATTTTCATCCTTCTGAACAAGGTCAATCTTTTCAAGAGTATCCTTAGTTGTTGTGCCCTTGGGATTATTGCCGCCTGCACCGTTCAAAAGAATATCACAGGTTCCGAGTTTCTCGGCAACGATATCTCTCGCCTTTTGCATTGATTCAAGTTCAAGAACATTGCAGGCAACCGCAATAGCCTCACCGCCGTCAGCAACGATTTCATCAGCACACTTCTGAGCCGCCTCTTCATTTAAGTCAAGCACTGCGACCTTAACTCCCTGCTTAGCAAGAGTTTTTGCAAAAGCACCGCAAAGAACTCCGCCGCCGCCTGTTACAACAGCTACTCTGCCTTTTAAATTTTCATGTGTCATTTTAAGATCTCCTAAAGTTTATTTTTCTTTTCTTGATTTTTCAACAGCTTCCCAAAGTCCGTTGAGATAGCTTACACCAAGCGCACGGTCATATAAGCCGTAACCCGGTCTTGCAACCTCACCCCAGATCATTCTGCCGTGATCAGGGCGAACATATCCGTCAAATCCAACCTCCTGCAAGGCCTTGACAATTTCATACATATCAAGTGAGCCTGCTGAAGATTCGTGTGCAGTTTCGTTAAACCATTGATTATTAATCTGAACATTGCGAAGATGAGCAAAATAAATTCTGTCACCTGCGGCCTTGATAATTTCAACCATATTGTTATCAGGGCTTGCACCCAGTGAGCCTGTGCAAAGGGTCAAACCGTTATATTTGCTTGGAACCATATTAAGAAGTTTTTCAACAGCCTGCTTTCCTGTAATAATACGTGGCAAGCCAAAAATTCCCCACGGCGGGTCATCAGGATGGATTGCCATTTTAACATCGCACTCCTCACAGGTAGGCATAATAGCCTCAAGAAAATACTTAAGATTTTTCCAAAGGTCATCAGCTGTTACATTCTTGTATTTCTCAAACAGCTCCTTTATTTCACCCATGCGTTCGGTTTCCCAGCCCGGCATAGCGTAACCGTTTGAATTGTCATCAATCTCCCTGAACATATCCTCAGGTGACTTGCCCTCTACCTGCTTACCGTCATAGCACAGGCAGGTTGATCCGTCAGGAAGAGGCATATAAAGATCTGTTCTTGTCCAGTCAAAAACAGGCATAAAGTTATAGCATATAACCTTCACACCAACTTTTGAAAGATTTCGAATAGATTCCTTATAGTTCTCTATGTATTTATCCCTTGTAGGCAGACCGATTTTAATATCCTCATGAACATTAACACTTTCAATACATTCCATTGAAAGACCGGCAGAAGTGATTTCATCATACATAGCCTGAACTCTGTCCATAGTCCAAGCCTCACCTGCAGGCAAATCATGAAGTGCAGGAACAACACCCACTATACCGGGGATTTGTTTAATCTGGTCAAGTGTGACAGTATCCTTTTCAGCACCGAACCAGCGGAAAGTCATTTGCATAGATTTAACCTCCTTAATTTATATCAACTAATTCTAACACACAATTTTAAGACAATCAACTGTTATTGTTATATATTTTAATGATATTTCTTCTGCCTAACTAATCAGTACGGCATAAATCAGCGATTTCAATTATATTACATTTTAAATCAACAGCATTCTCTTTATTATGCAGAACTGTTATTAAAGTCTTATTTTCAGTTATTTCATTTATCAGCGATATTGCACAATTTATATTATTATTATCCAAACCGGTAAAAGGCTCGTCAAAAATATAAACATCTGCATCAACAGATAAAGCTCTTGCAATTGCTGCTCTGCGTAACATACCGCCGCTCAGTTCTGACGGATATTTATCCTTCACTTGAAAAATTCCCAAAGAGGACAGCATGTAATCATTTCTATCAGTATTTGCAAACATACTGATATTATCCTGTACCGTCTTAAACGGCAGCAATCTGTCCTCCTGAAAGACGACTGAAATTTTTTTATCGGTACACACAACAGAATTTTTATCGGCTTTTTCCAGACCGAGAATAAGGCGGATAATTGTTGTTTTTCCGATGCCTGAATCGCCATAAAGGCATATTCTGTCACCGTCATTAATCTTAATACTGAAATTTTTAAGCACCTGATTGCTGCCATATGAAAAGGAAACTTTTTTTAATTCTATCATCGTTTTTGTTCCTTCCATAAAAGCTTTAATAAATATTCAAGCAATAAGCTTAAAACAACCACCATAAGCGTTACTGCAAAAACCTGTTCATAATCAATACTCGCTTTAGAAGCAGACAGCAAAGCGCCTATTGTTCCTGACGGACTGGAAATAACCTCCGCCGCTACACCTGCTTTCCATGCAATACCCAAGCCTGTAATACAGCCTGTTCTGATTTGGGACAATATCAGCGGAAGTTTAATTTTAAATATTATGCTTACTTTCGGCATGCCGTAAACCTTTGCCATTTCAATAAGCCTTTTATCAATTGCGGCAAGGCCGGCATCAACATGGCTCCATATTATCGGCAATACCATCAAAAATGAAATAAATGACGGCAGGATTTTTGACGGAATCCACAGCCAAGCCACAATTATAAAAGCGGCAACCGGAACTGTTCTGATAACATGCAGTACAGGTGATGACAGACTTTTAAAAAGCGGAGAATGCTCCGACAATATTCCTCCAATTATTCCAAGAACAACTGCTGTCAAAAAGCCTAAAATAATATGTAATATGGTTGCCGCAACAATTATCCAAAATTCTAAACTGGCACAATTTACCCAAAATGCCTTAAAAGTATCCAAAGGCAATGGTATCTTAAGCAGTAATTTATTATTTGCTGCCGATGCACCTATATGCCAAACAATTATCCAAAAAATAATTGAGCCCACCGCAAGGGCGGGCTTTTTGATTTTATTCTTCATAAATTATTCATACCAAAAACCATCGTCAGGCATTGTTCCGCCGATCGATGCAGGATTGGCTGTATAAAGAACATTAAGATATCCGGAAAGCTTTTCTTTCATTTCACTACCGGTTACAAAGCAGATATTACAGTAAGGAATTGCTGCCTTTGCAATATTAGCAGATGCAACTATACCATACTCTTCGCAGAGTGCAGCCGTTGTATCAATATCCTTTACTGCCGCAGTTATTGATTTTTCATAATCTGCAAGAAATGCTTCAACTGCATCCGGATGCTCATTCAAAAATTCTGTTCGAACTACCGCACAACCCATCATAAGAGCAGAATCCGATGCGGTTTTTTCCCACTCGTCAGTTAAATCAAGACTTTGAGTTGAGCCCTCGTATTTTGCCGTAATTGTAGCAGCAACCGGCTGCGGCGCAATTATAACTGCATCAGGCTCTGCCGCCCAAACAGGAACAAGCTCGCTTCCTTCTGATTTATACTCAATTTTAACATCTTTCTGAGGATCAACACCATTTTCATTCAGAAGATAATTGATAATATATTCCGGGTTAGCTCCCTTACCTGTAGTATAAATTGTTCTGCCTTTCAAATCCTCTATGGATTTAATCTCATCGCCTTTGTTATTAAGAGCATATAAAACGCCCATAGTGTTAACTGCAATAATTTTCACACCGCCATTGGTTTTGTTATAAAGGCTTGCAGCCATGTTTGTTGCCACAGCTGCTATATCAGCCTCACCTGTTGAAATTTTTGAAACAATTTCATCAGGAGATGCAACCACATTAAAGCTATAGTTTTCACTGCCTTCGCCGTTTTCTGCATTTTTCATCATCTGAACGGCGCCTATACCTGTAGGACCGCTGATAACATATGCGTTAACATCAACAGGCTCACTTTGTTTTTCCGCCGAACACGCAGCAAAAGAACAAACAATAATTGCCGCTAAAAATACACTTAATAACTTTTTCATTTTAATTCACCTAATATTTCGTTTAATGTCTTATACAGACCAATTTTTTGATAAACAAATCTAATATTTTTATATATTATACTTCTTTCTTGGAGTATATGAAGTATGCAAATCGTGATGTGCTTTATGACCGCCGAAACCGTCATACCATTCAGCATACAGCTTTTTCACAACCGGTGATTCGTGAGACATACGCAGTGTCATTGACTTATCCTGATCATAAAGAGCCTTTGCGCGAAGTGCCTTTAAATCGACCGTGTCACGAACATACTGAGGCTCAATCGGCTGACCTCCGCCGTTGACGCAGCCACCCGGACAGCCCATTATTTCTATAAATCCCCAACCGCTTGGATTACCGGCCTTAAGCTTATCCATAACAACCTTTGCAGCGGCTGCACCTGATGCAACAGCAAGCTTAAGCTCAGTTCCGTTAAGTTCAACCGTTGCTTCCTTTAAGCCCTGCGTTCCGCGGACAGCCTCAAGTTCGATAGGCTCATCGGCACCGTTAAGCCACGCGTTAGCTGTTCTAACAGCAGCCTCCATAACACCTCCGGTTGCGCCGAAAATAACTGCCGCACCTGTATCTTCGCCGAGCGGACTGTCAAATTCCTCATCAGGAAGCATAGCAAAATTAATTCCCATTCGGCTAAACATTCTGCTGATTTCCCTTGTTGTAAGAGCAATATCAACATCGGGAACACCGGCTGCCGACTGATCGTCCCTTCCGATTTCAAACTTCTTTGCAGTGCATGGCATAATTGATACGCTTACAATATTCTTAGGATCAATACCCATTTTTTCTGCATAATATGTCTTTATAACTGCACCTGTCATCTGCTGAGGTGATTTACAGCTTGAAAGATGATCAAGCAAATCAGGGTAATAAAATTCGCAAAACTTAACCCAGCCGGGTGAGCATGAGGTAATCATAGGAAGAGTGCCGCCGTTTTTAATACGCTCAACAAGCTCATTTGCCTCCTCAACTATAGTCAGATCTGCTCCGAAATTAGTATCAAAAACTTTATCAAAACCAAGCCTGCGAAGAGCTGCAACCATTTTACCCTCAACATTTGTTCCCACAGGGAATCCAAAGCATTCACCAATTGTTGCACGGATTGACGGTGCAGTCTGAACAACAACATACTTTTCAGGATCAGCAAGAGCTGCCCACACCTTATATGTATCATCCTTTTCAGTAAGTGCTCCTGTAGGACATACTACTGTACATTGACCGCATGAAATACAAGGTGTTGCATTAAGAGGAAGACGAAACGGCTGACCGATTGATGTGTCCATACCACGGTCATTTGCACCGATAACACTTACATATTGCTGCTGGCAGGCCGCAACACACCTGCGGCACAGAATACATTTATTGTTATCCCTGATAAGATGCGGACTGCTTGTATCCTTTTCATAATGCGGCTTATCACCATCAAATCTTGAATGATCAACACCATAATCAAAGCAAAGCTTTTGAAGCTCGCAATTTGTTGAACGAATACAGGACAAACAATTCTTATCGTGAACAGACAGGATAAGTTCAAGCGTTGTTTTTCTGTAACGCTGGATTTTTTCTGTATTTGTTAAAACCTCCATACCTTCCGATACGGGATAAACACATGAGGTTACAATTCTAAATCCTTTTCCCTCATTTGCCTCAACAATACAGATGCGGCACGCACCTATTTCATTTATATCCTTCATATAGCACAGCGTAGGTATTTCAATGCCTGTGTGACGGGCAGCATCAAGAATAGTTGAGCCCTTAGGTGCTTTAACAGCTATACCGTTGATTTTTAAATTAACCATTTCCATTACAGCCACCTCCTACCGCTTGCTGATTGCATTAAATTTGCAGTTATTTATGCAGGCACTGCATTTAATACATTTATCATTATTAATTTTATATGATGACAGCTTGTGATTAGGTGCAATATAATCTGTAGCAACAATTGTGCCGACGGGACAATTTCTTGCACACATACCGCAGCCGATACATTTATCCTTATCAATTACAAAAGACAAAAGATCTTTACATACACCAGCAGGGCATTTTTTATTCTGAACATGAGCAATATATTCATCGCGGAAAAACTTTAATGTTGCAAGAACAGGATTAGGGGCAGTCTGACCCAGACCGCACTGTGCATTAGCCTTTATGTAATAGCAAAGCTCTTCAAGTCGGTCGATATCCTCCATAGTTCCCTTTCCGGAAGTTATTTTCTCAAGCATCTCAAGCAATCTTTTTGTACCTACACGACATGGAGTGCATTTTCCGCAGGATTCATCAACTGTAAATTCAAGGAAGAATTTAGCAATATCAACCATACAGGTATCCTCATCCATAACAATAAGACCACCTGAACCCATCATACAGCCGATTGCAGTAAGATTATCATAATCGATCTCGGTATCAATAAGCGGAGCTGGAATACAGCCGCCTGACGGTCCTCCTGTCTGAGCAGCTTTGAATCTCTTGCCGTCAGGTATCCCTCCGCCGATTTCTTCAATAATCTGACGAAGAGTAGTTCCCATAGGAACCTCAACAAGTCCCGTATGCTTAATTTTACCTCCCAGTGCAAATACCTTTGTTCCTTTTGATTTTTCAGTACCGATTGAGAAAAACCATTCAGCACCGTTAAGAATAATTTGAGGAACATTAGCAAAGGTCTCAACATTATTTTCAACTGTCGGAGAATCATATAAGCCCTTAACGGCAGGATACGGCGGACGGGGACGAGGCTCACCGCGGTTGCCTTCAATAGATGTCATAAGTGCAGTCTCTTCACCGCAGACAAATGCACCTGCACCAAGTCTTATTTCAATATCAAAATCAAAACCGGAGTTAAAAATATCTTTTCCAAGCAGACCGTTTTCACGAGCCTGATTAATGGCAATTTTCAAACGATTCACTGCAATAGGATATTCTGCACGGACATATACAAATCCCTTTGTTGCTCCGATTGCATATCCCGCAATTGCCATAGCCTCAATAACACAGTGCGGATCACCTTCAAGAACAGAACGGTCCATAAATGCTCCTGGATCTCCTTCGTCGGCATTGCAGACTACATATTTCTGAGGTGCTTTATTCGGTGCGCACAATGCCCACTTAAAGCCTGTCGGAAACCCTCCGCCGCCGCGGCCCCTCAATCCGGAATCCGATATACATTTTATAACATCATCAGGGCTCATTTTTGTTAAAGCCTTATTAAGAGCCTGATAACCGTCTCTTGCTATGTATTCATTAATGTTTTCCGGATTAATAACACCGCAGTTTCTGAGTACAACACGGTTCTGTGATCGGTAAAATGCCGTTTCATTAAGGGTTACATATTTCGGATTTTTAGGCTTAACCTTGCCTGTGTCGGCATAAACAAGCCTTTCCACAATATGTCCCTTCAAAAGATGAGATTCAACAATCTCCTCAACATCCTGAGGTGTAACTTTGCTGTAGAAAGTACCGTCAGGATATACTATTACAACCGGACCAAGAGCACAAAGACCAAAGCATCCGGTCTGAACAATCTGAACTTCATCTTCAAGTCCATAAGATTTTATAAGCCGTTTAAATTCAGCCTGAACTTTTTTGCTGCCTGAGGAGGTACAGCCTGTACCGCCACAGATCATAACGTGTGAGCGAATCATATCTTATACCTCCTAATTTTTCTCGTCATTCAAAAGATATTCCTTAACAATACTGCCGCCCTTTATATGCTCTTCAACGATACGGTCCACCATATCGGATGTTACATTTGAGTATACGGCAGTTTTTACACCGTCTTCAACTATTTTTACAACAGGATTATGACCGACCTTGCTTACTCTAGCCTCCTGAGTAACAATTACTTTGCCGCTCAATCCTTCATCTTCAATCTTCTTAACAAGCAGCTTAAGAATATCACGGGCACCGGCAACTATGCCGCTGTTTCCCATACCGACAATAATCCGGGTTTCATAATCGCTTGTGCGTATAGTTACAGCACTTTGATACTGCATTTTAATAGCATTAAGCTCATCTAAAGACTTCATATTGTTTCCTTTCCTGATCATCCATATTAATCCTGATATTTAGCAAGAATGCCGTCAATATCATCTGCTGTAAGGTTGCCGTAAACCTCATCATTAACAGTTAATACCGGTCCTAAACCGCAGGCGCCTATGCAGCGGCATGCAGTAATTGAATACTTTCCGTCAGGTGTGCATTCGTCAATACCGATGCCCAGTTTTTCAGTCAATGCATCTAAAAGCTTTTGAGAGCCTTTTACATAACAAGCAGTTCCCATACATACAGATATATTATATTTTCCCTTTGGGACCAATGTAAACTGTGCATAAAAGGTTGCCACACCATATACCTTCTCAAGAGGCACATCCATACCCTCAGCAATCATATTCTGAACCTCAATCGGAAGGTATCCGTAAATTTCTTGCGCTTCCTGCATAACAGCCATCAAACGGCTTTTGTCATGCTTGTTGGCGTTAATAACCGATTCAAGCCTCTCTTTTTGCTCATCGGTACCTTTAAAAGGAATTGTACTGATTTTCTTCTGCATTTATGCAAGCCCTCCTTGGTAAATTTTGCTATAATTCTTCAAATAAATCAGCGAATTTTATGTACTTTTTATATAATAACATAATATTGACAAAAAATAAACAATTTTTTATAAAAACTTCAAATTATACCTTTTCCTGTTCTAATTCTCCTCCGGCTTTTTCTTTTAATTCTTCCATAATAATATTATATTTACTCTTGCTCAGCGGATAAAATGCCATAACAATAATAAACAGTATTCCGCTTACTACAGTTATACCGGCAGATATATCAAACCATTTATTCATAATTGCAACATTTTCAGCAAGATACTCTGCACCATTTTTGAAATTCATAGGCTGATAACCTATTTTTTGCTGTATAATAGTTGGAATAAACATTGCAAACTGGCTGGCAAGCCCTGTTAAAGAAATTGCAAAGGTCTGAATAAATCCTTCCAGTCTTCTTCCTGTTTTCCATTGCTGATAATCATAGATTTCAGAAAGCATTATAGGTGTAAGAGTTCCTACAGCATTAAAGTATGATATAAAGCGAACAATACTGACTACCACTGCTGTTGTTGTGCCCACAGGAATATTTTCATAACCTATAATCCACAAAGCTCCGTAGGCGGCAGCATTAATAGCCTGCCAGATAATCATAAGATTTTTATTATTGATTTTACGCGTCATAAACGGGAGCAATAGCATAGCAGGTGTTGCAGAAAAGCCAACAATCGGACTTAGCATTGAAAACATTTTTAATCCCTGCTCCGTAGTTTCACCGTATCTGAACTGTCCTACATAATAGCTGTTCATTTCTGCAACAGTTCTCAGACTGCCCATAATCATTGCGAGAGTATAAACCATCAAAGGCTTATTTTTCATTACAAGTCTCAGACCCTCTTTGACACTGATTTTTTCTTTTTCCTGAGGTGTTTCATAAATTCGCTCTTTTGTTTTCATAATCAGAAATACAAGCAAAATACCTATGGCAGTACCTATTAATCCCATTAAGCGGAATGCCATATATTCCTGACCCTTTTCCATAAAATGAGCACGGATAGGTCCAATAATGAAATTCATTAATGTAGGCGCAAAGCCCATAATAAGACCTACAGGAGAAAGCATATCCGTTCTCTCTTGAGAAATCGGAGTCATTGCTGCAGGAATCATATAAAATGTATTGCTCCAAATACTCAAAAGAACTAAAGAAGGAATACATGTACAATATGCATAAATAACTCTGAAAGTCATTGATTCTGCCTGCGGCAGCCATGTTGCCAGCACAGCAAAAAAGGATACAAGCGGTGCTAAGCCTATAACATAAGGCTTATATCTGCCCCATTTTGTTTTTGTGTTTTGCAAAAGCTTTCCGAAAAAAGGCTGCAATACTAAATTGATTACACTAACAACACTGAAAATGATTGTGCCGTGTATAACATCAATTTCATAAATATAAGGAACCTGTGATGCGGTAATAACAGCAGTAATAACATTTGTAATAAAACTTACACCCAAACCGCCGAAACCGTATGCCGCCATTTCCTTAATAGTTAAATACCTGCCCTCAGGCGGAGTTTTCCAACTGCATTTTATATTTGAAATAAAGCTTTTAATTTTACCCATACTGTACTCCTTATTTAACAAAAAATTCTGTATTAATTTATTATATCATATCATATTGGCAATAGAAAGTAAAAATTACAATACTAAACATCTTGACAAAACAGTTAGTTAGTGCTAATTTATTAATTGTGGGTTAGCGATTGCTAACCTAGGCAAATTCGTATAAGTATAAGGAAACAATTATGATTAAAACAGTTTTAAAAATTGACGGAATGATGTGCGGTATGTGCGAGTCTCATATTAATGATGCAATACGGAATTCCGTATCTGTAAAAAAAGTCACATCTTCACATTCCAAAAATCAAACAATTATTATTTCCGAAAACAACCTTGATGAACAGAAGCTCAGAGATACTATTGATAAAACAGGTTACAAAGTTTTATCCTGTAAATCCGAACCATACGAAAAGAAAGGTCTTTTCTCATTCAAAAAGAAAAGTTAGCATACAGCAATGTTGAATAGCAGTTTTCTATTTTAGTTTAACTTAATTTATAATTCATACTTTTAAGTGCTCTTCAATTGCCTGCTTAATCAGACCAGGCAAGCGGGTTTTATTAAGTGCCTGCTCTATATCTTCTTTTGAAGAAATATTTTCAAAAGGTTTATATACCCTTGCCTTTTTAGCTGTTGGTGCCTGCCAGCGTGACATAATATTGATGACCGCATCCTTTGGATTTTCATTTTCGATACGAACAGCATTATCTGCGGTTTGCGTATGTGTTTCATTAACATCTGCATTATTGAATTCAAAAACAAGCGGCTTGCCGTCAACTAATATATCCTTAACAATAACCCTGTAATTTCTCTTTTGAGGAATTACAGATAAATCACCCTGCGCACTGTTAATTATAAAGGTAAGCCTGTTATCGGCATATGCTATCTCAAATTTAGTTTGTGCTTTATGCTCGTCATAATCAGATTTTGAATTATCCTCAATAAGAGTAAAGCTTTCATTGCCTGAAAATGCCCATATTTCAATGCTTTCAGGATTATCTGTTCTATTGCCCTTATCTGCAGATAACGGAATAATTGCACCCTCTTTAGCAAGGACAGGAAGTATATCAATATCTCTGAAAAGAGTAATACACCTTTCGCCCTCATAGCTTTGATTAGTGAAAATATCCGTCCATCTGCCCTGTGGAATCCAAGCATCAACGCTTCCCATATTAAGTTCTTTATGCTGCGGCTTTGTTATAGGACATACCATAAGCTCGCTGCCGAACATATACTGATTAGGAACATTGTATGCATTATCATTATTCGGATATGAATAGTACATAGGCTCACAAAGAGCAATGCCTTCTTTATGTGTACGGTAATCCATGGTAAATATGTAAGGAATCATTTTGTGACGAAGATTAAGCCAATCCTTAGCACATTTATACACTTCGGATTTATATTTCCACGGCTCTTTGCCGAGCAGCGCATTTGAGGTTGAATGAAGCCTCATTATCGGGGAGAATACACCGAACTGCAGCCATCGCATATATAAATCATCATCTCTGTATCCCATATGATGACCGCCTATATCATGACTCCACCAGCTGTATGCAACATTTGCTGCATTTGCTGTAAAGTATGGCTGAAAATCAAGCACCCTCCAGTTAATTGCCGTATCACCTGAAAAGCCAAGCGGATATCGGTGTGATCCAATGCCTGCATAGCGAGATAAAATCATAGGCATTCTGCCGTTTTCGGCATTATCCAAATAGTGATAATGATTTAAAGCATTAAGCGGGTCAAGACCTTTTACATCACTATTTCTTCCCTGCTGCCAGTCAATCCACCAGAAATCAACGCCATCTTTTTCATAAGGCTTATGCAGAATATCAAAATATGCGTTCCAGAATTTATCATCACCGCATTTAAAGTCGATCTTCTGTTTAGTTTTCGGATTAACGCCTACCGCTTTTGCCATATTTTCATACATATCCTCGTATGCATGAACACCGTCAGCAGGATGAAGATTCAGTGTTATATGGAGATTGTCTTTTTTAAGCTTATTAAAAAATTCCTTATAATCCGGGAATAAATCCGTATTCCACGAATACCCTGTCCAACCCCCGTATTTAACACTGAATTTTTTATCTATATCCTTTACCCAATGCCAGTCCATATCAATTGTTGCAACCGTCAAGGGGATATTCTCAGCCTTAAACTTTGCCATTAAATCAAGGTATTCCTTTTGAGTATATGCGTGATACCTGCTCCACCATACTCCCAGTGCATAGCGGGGGATAAGCGGAGTCGGTGAACTGATTTTATAAAAAGCTTTTATCGTTTCTCTGTAATTTTTGCCATATGCAAAAGCATAATAATCATTTGAATTGCTTTCTCTCGGCACAAAATTACCTTTTTCATTTATAAGCATTGAGCTGCTGTCATCAAGCATGAAAGCACCATTCTCGGTTATAAAGCCGTTTTCAAGGGGGACTTTGCCGAATGTGGCATCAAGAGTTCTTCGTGTGCCTTTCAAATTCTTTTGCTTGTAAAAGATTTCTGTATTTTGTGTATCTTTAAAATATACGCTATAAGGCTTATTACCCTTAATTATAAAGATAACATCATCGGTTTCGACAATTAGTTTTTTGCCTTGCCGAGTAACCTGCATATTACCTGCATCAAAATTTCTGAACCAGACAGTATAGCTTGCAAGGTCTGTATGCGCACCATTTTCAACACGGATTAATCTTGATGTAAGATATGTAATTCTTATTCCGTCAACAATACATATCTGCTTTTTATTTGCTTTTGCATCTGTTTTTGCAATTAATGATGATTTAAGCATAATTCTCTTCCTATTTATAATCAGTTTTTACCATGAAACACAAAATACTTTATACAGATTATATCATACTTTTCTTAATACGAGTACTATAAAAAACAAAAATGCAGGAATACAGTAAAATCACAGTATCCCTGCTGCAAAATTATTTCAGCACTAATTGAGGCAGCATAACAGCTAATACGCCCAAAATAATACTCATAATAACATATATTACAGCGGTTATTACTGAACCGCCTTTTATTAATTCCGCTGTTTCAAGAGAAAAGGTAGAAAAAGTTGTAAATCCGCCGCATATTCCGACTTTCAAAAAAAGTATTACTCTTGAATCTATATTCTCATTTTTTGATACTGCAAAAGCTATACATCCAATTGCAAATGCACCTACAATGTTTATTATGAAAGTATTAACCGGAAACGATTGGGGATTTTTAATCGGAATTAAACTAATAATGTATCTGACTACTGCTCCGATAAATCCGCCCAAACCAACTACTAAACAGTTTAACATTTTATACAATCCTCAAAACAAAAATTATTATTTAATATTATATCATATAAATCAATGATTTCAATATTGTACTATATCTTAAAATGCCACAACGAAATTTTTATTAAAGCAAATAATTATTCACCGCTTAATACTCTGTTCAATTCATCAAGCAGGGCTTTTGACGCCGGGGTAAACACCTGATGCTTTTTCCAAATAATATACATTTTCGTTTCAAGTCTCGGCGATAAAGGTCTGAAAACCAAACCGCTTTTCTTGCTTGTATCAACTAAGTGGTCAAAGGCTAAGGTAATTCCAAGCCCTTCCTTTGTAAAAACAGCCGCATTATTGGCAAGATTAAAGCTTGCAGGCAGATTCAGTTTTTCTGTATATTCACCGCACCAGCGAGGCAAATCAACAGCAATCGACTGTCTTGATGTAAATATAGGATACGGAAGTAAATCATCTATTGTTATTTCTGATTTTTCTGCAAGAGGATGGTTTTCAGGCATCACCGCTCCCCACACATCACATTCAGGCACTTCAAGATAATTATACTGTAACAAATCAGGCGGCTCTACAATGAAAGCAAAATCGTAAAGCCCTTTTCTTAATTTTTCCTCCACCTGCTCCGTATCTCCGCTTGTGATGTGAAAGCGTATAAGCGGATAAACCTCGTTAAGATTTTTAACAGCCTTTGCAAGATATTTAACAAGATAGGATTCTGCACATCCGATATAAATATCACCGCCTACAGTATCACCCAGAAAGCTGAATTCATCTGTTATCTTATCAGCCATTTCAATTAAATCCTCGGCTCTTTTTCTAAGCAGAATTCCCTCATCGGTCAGGTGAATACTATAATTGCTCCTTGTAAAAAGCTGTTTGCCCAGTTCTTCCTCCAAGTCCTTTATTGTTCTTGATAATGTAGGCTGTGAAACATGCAAACGCTCTGCTGCTCTTGACATATTCTCTTCTCTTGCAATCTCTAAAAAATAACGCAGAGTTCTTATTTCCATTAAACCACCTCAACTCTATTATATCAAGCGCAGTTATTCATGTAAAGCATAACAGGATATAAGATATAAGTATTTTACATTAAAAGGTCAAAAATGCTATATTAATATAAAGATATAATATTATGGAGTGATAATTATGAGCAGCCTTAATTTAACAGAAGAATGGGATAAGACTTTCCCTAAAAGCGACAAAGTAAATCACCGCAAGGTAACTTTTCACAACAGATATGGCATTACGCTTGCCGCTGATTTATATGAGCCTAAGAATATACAGGGCATACTGCCTGCAATTGCCGTAAGCGGTCCTTTCGGTGCGGTAAAAGAGCAATCATCAGGTCTTTATGCACAAACAATGGCAGAGCGAGGATTTTTAGCAATAGCATTCGACCCATCGTTCACAGGTGAAAGCGCAGGAGAGCCGAGATATATGGCATCTCCTGATATCAACACAGAGGATTTTCAGGCGGCAGTCGATTTTCTTTCAGTTCAAGATAATGTTAACCCTGATAAAATCGGTATTATCGGTATCTGCGGCTGGGGCGGTATGGCATTGAATGCAGCCGCACTTGATACAAGAATTAAAGCAACTGTTGCATCAACTATGTATGATATGACAAGAGTAAACGCTAACGGATACTTTGATTCAGAGGACAGCGAAGCCGCCCGCTATGAAAAGAAAAAGGCTTTAAATGAGCAGAGAACCATGGAATATAAGTCAGGAGCATATGTCCGCGGCGGAGGAGTTGTTGATCCTCTTCCTGAGGATGCGCCGTTCTTTGTAAAGGATTATTACGATTATTATAAGACTGAGCGAGGTTATCACAAACGCTCACTGAATTCTAATGACGGCTGGAACATTACAGGATGTATGTCATTTATGAATATGCCGATTTTGCAGTACAGCAATGAAATTCGCAGTTCAGTACTGATTATCCACGGAGAAAAGGCTCATTCCTGTTATTTCAGCAAGGATGCTTATAATAATATGATAAAGGATAATCCATATTCAGATAACAAGGAACTTATGATTATCCCTGATGCTGTTCATACAGATTTGTACGATAAAATTGATATTATTCCTTTTGACAAAATAGAAAATTTTCTTAAAACAAATTTATAATCCAATATGAAGAAAGACAGGCAGTGAATTCACTTTTCACTGCCTGCTTTTTAATATGGTAAAAGTTTTAAGATTTATGCATATCAATTCAAAAAAAGCAAATATTATATTCAGAAAGAGAGGTTTTCTTATGTTTAAACACGAAAAGCAATTATTCCACCCGGTTGAAGTTGAAAAACCAAATCCGCAGTATGCTGCACTTCTTCAGGAACAGCTTGGCGGAGCAAACGGTGAATTAAAGGCAGCAATGCAGTATATGTCACAGAGCTTTCGTATTAAAGATCCTGAAATCAAGGATTTATTTTTGGATATTGCGGCAGAAGAGCTTGGTCATATGGAAATGGTAGCACAAACGATAAATCTTCTTAACGGTCACGATGTTGAGGCTGCAACCGTACCTGCAGGAGAGATTGAATCACATGTGCTTTTAGGACTTAATCCGGGTCTTATCAATGCTTCGGGTTATTCGTGGACAGGAGATTATGTAACTGTAACAGGTGATTTGTGTGCCGATTTGCTTTCAAATATTGCCTCAGAGCAGAGAGCAAAGGTCGTTTACGAATATCTCTACAGACAGATAGATGATAAAAAGGTTAAAGAAACTATAGATTTTCTTCTCAATCGTGAAGAAGCACACAACGCTATGTTCAGAGAGGCTTTTAACAAAGTGCAGAACAGTGGTTCAAACCGTGATTTCGGAACAACAAAGGCAGCTAAAATGTATTTCAGTATGTCAGAGCCATCACCTGAAAACAATCCGTTTTCAAAGACAGAAGTTAATCCTCCGTCATTTAACTGATTATCTGCTGAAAATTATATAATTCTAAATATTACAAAATGCCGTAACGAATAAAATCCCGTTACGGCATCTTAGCTTCAAACTGCGATATTCTAATCCCATATTTTTAAATTATTACTGAAGGTTACAGCAAGAGAAGCACCAAAAATATAATTATCCTCCATATCGCCGTGGTAAAACATTGCATACTTATAGCCGATATTCAGCCGGCTTATATCAAGCACAAAGCCTGCAGTTATTCTGTCCTTTGCCCACGGCTTTTCACTTTGATTTAAGTATGCTGTTCCTATAGAATCGAAGTGCTTGAAGTCCTTTGTTGATAAAAGATTGATACCGTTTTCGGGAGAATTGAAAATAATATATTCCTCATTTTCTTTTACAACACATACATTTTCACCGCAATCGGTATATCCTTTAAACTCCCAGTTTTTCATATCTGATGATTCGCTGAATGATACTCCGTTTTGCTTAAAAAAGCATATAAACTTATCATCATCTTTAAGTATGTAAGGATCAATCATTCTGCCCATATCGCTTTCGGATATATTGCCCTTAACCATAACCGGCTCAGGTCTGCTCCATTTTTTAAAGTCAGTGGTTTTCATCGTGAAAATTCGTGAGTTTTCATTGCCGTATTTTTCACCGTTAGGTCTTGGATATGTTTGCAGGCAAAGATAATATTCACCATTGTAATCAACAACATTGCCTGGCGAGGAATAATTCTTTGATATATCCTTTTCAGTCAATATTTCAGGCTTTGTCCAGTTTTCAAAATCACGGCTCCTGCTCATTGCAATATAAAAATACTGATTATCTATATCATTTTCAACAAGTGAAAAGAAAAGATAAACCTCACCGTTAAATATATATGCCGCCGGGTCACGGAATGAAAATCTTTCTGTCTGCGAAAATACAATTTTATCCTTAAACATTTTTTATCTCCACGCTTTTCTGTTTAAGCAAACACTGCACCGATTACATGACTAATCAATAAAATATAACTATCCCTTTTTATTATCAGATGTTAATTCATAACTCATGTCAATTAACCATTTTATTTTTTCATCATCCGCACTGCCGTCTAAGGTAATTGTAATCCAGCTTGATTTACTCATATGATATGCAGGGAAAAAACCTGTTTCATTTAACAACGAGCCAATCATAATAGGGTCACATTTTACATTAAGCACATCTATTTTTTCATTTCCAGTTAATCCTATTTTGTTTCCGGGAATATCCATAAACAATGCAAACCATTTTTGATTATTTTTGTGTCTGAATACACTGTATCCGGGGAACTTAATCCAAGGATGCTCCTCATATGAATTATACTGTTCTGCTATATATTGTTTCAGCTGACTGCTGTTCATATATAATTCTCCTTATTTTTTAGTAAGAACAATAAAATTATATCACCTAAGGACCGGTAATTCAATATTCGTTTAAGCAAACAAAATCAAGCCAAAATAAATCTTAAATCATTTAAAATATGCTGTCAAAACCTCCTATGGTTACTATAGGAGATGCATAAAATTTCAATTTCATCATACTTTAATGCATCTCACAACAACTCTTGACTGTGCGCCATAGGTGCAGGTAAACAGAGTTAAATCATATTCTCCGTTAGTCATTTCCTCAACAGCTGCAGGTGATAATATATCTATAACATCAACCTTATAATCTGTTACCGTTGCGTCCATATCTGTAAAAGAAATTTTGTCGCCGGGCCTAAGCTTGGCGATTTTTCCGAAATGGCAAAAATAATTATGCGCTGCAATAACCAAATCATTTGTCTTTATTGAGCCGTAATATCGGCAAGGGGCTGTTTTTAAACGCTCATAATCCCATTCTGACATTACGGGAAGATTTATATTTAATTTGGGTATGCTCAGATAACCGATATAGGCATATCCGTCAATCTCAGCAACCGTCATTTCATTATTATATGGGTCAGGAGTTCCATCAAAATGCATTTGTGAAAGAACCTCCTGAGATGCTCTGTCTGCTTTATATGCCTCATCCTGATTAAAAAGGAATAAGGACAGTGCTGCCGTTAACAGTACTATCCCTGAGCATATAAAAGCTGTTCCGATTTTATTCTTCATTTTTTCCTTTTCTCCCGCTGCTGCGAATTAAAACACCCAAAACCAGCAAACAAATTCCTGAAACTGTCAGAATCGGAATTGGCAGATTAAGCTGACCTGTTTTTGGAAGATTAATATCAGTCGGTTTTGAAGGCTTAGCAGTTGTTGCTGTTGTTTCGGTATTAAATTTCGAGTCGCTGAAACTGAATTTGGGACTTGCATTGACTGTATAATTATATTTTCCGTCTTCACAAACGGGAAGTGAAACAGTGAACGAATTGGCTTTGCTGTATCCCTTGGCGGCCTCGTTTTGTATAACAAAATATATTCCGGCTTCAAGCTGATTAAATCTGGCAATTCCGTTATTATCAACACTGTTTTTGACACCGTTAAATTTATTGCTTTTTATATAGCTTTCCAAATCAGAAGCAAATCTATCTGATTCAATATTATCAAGTGAAAGACCGCAGTTTTTGAAATTCTCGGTAAAAACATATTTTAAGCTGCCTTTTGATTCAGCTATATTTGCAATATAATAAATTTCAAATTCCCCGCCCGGAACAGCTTTTCCGTCCTTTTTCATTGAGATCGTGATTGTTCCCTTGACACTTAAATCAGGAAGTTCATCAGCAAAGGCAGTTATATTTGTTAAAGAGATTATCAATAAAACAGCTGTAAAAAGGGCTGTTATATTCAGTTTATTTTTTAACATTTGCTCACTTCCTGTTTTTTCTAGTTTTAGATTTAATAATTAAAGCAATCATTAGAATAATCAAAATCAGCACAGCTATCACAGTAGCAACCAGAAGCGGTTCAACCTGCATAGCATCTGCTGTTACCTGCGCTTTTTTTGAAATCTCCTGATTTTCCACACGATGACCGCGAACAAGCAATCTGTGTGTATTTACACCATATGGAGTACAGGTAACAAGAGTGCAGTAATCCTTGCCCTGTGTAATTTCCAATGAGGATAATTCATCGGGCAAAACTATACGGATTTGATCAACCTCATAGGTCAGCGTTTCATCAAGTACTCTGAGCATAAACAAATCGCCCTCAACCATTTTATCCAAATCGGTAAAAAGCCTTGCAGATGGCAATCCTCGGTGTCCCGAAATAACACAGTGCGTACTCTCGCCGCCTACGGGCAGTGATGAAATATCAATATGACCTGCAGCTATCTGTAAAACATCCTCGTCTGTTCCGTGATATATCGGAAGAGTACATTTTATTTCGGGTATATCCACATATCCCATAATTCCGTTGCCCAAAACATTAAGCTGAGATTCATAATCCGCTCTTTCCTCAGCAGTCATTTTGTAACGATTATTTTTATGTAAAAGCTTTTTATTATATTCTACTGCGTTATTCCATAAGTGCTCATATGTGTCATCATCCAGATTTTCAACTGCTTCAACATAATCTGATATTGCTCTGGTCTGATGAAGAGAATTTATATAATCACTTACTGTTGGATACAGTAGTAAAGACAACCCTGCTAAAAGAACCAATATTAAAATTATTGTAGGTAATTTTTTTTTCATACAGGGTTCTCCTTACTATTGTAATCGGGAGGGGTTAACCCTCCCGAATCAATATATTTAAAATAATGTTAAATTATTTCTCAGCAGCCATACGCTTTCTTGTAATAAGTACAATTACTGCACCTGCTACAAGAACACCGCCGATTACATAGAAAATTACAGTACCGATGCCACCTGTTTCAGGGAGTTCAGCACCCTTATTGTTTTCTATAGTAAAGGTATTGGTAGCGTCAAAATCCTGTGTTTCTTTGTTATACTGCCACTTTGTGATCGTACAGGTTGCTTTATTTGGATCTGTAGGAACGTCACTGTGAACTGCATCGAGTTTGAGCTCAATATCATCGCACTTGTTATAGCCGCCGGGAACAGTTGTTTCCTTAAGGGTATATGAACCTGCATCAAGACCGATAATATCAAATTTACCTGTTCCCTCTGCTGAGAACATTTCCTCACTCTCTTCACCGTCAGCTACAGGACGATAAGCATTCTTTTCTGTATCAAAAATCAATGGGATCTCAGCTTTTGTTGTTGCATTATAAAGTCTGAAGCCTGCACCGGCAAGAGGATTCTTTGTCTCACCGTCAATCTTTGTATTGTCCATTAAGAGCGTGAATACCCATACGATATCCTCAGGAGTTTTACCTGTGTCACCCTCACCGCTTACATTCGGGTTGTTTGAGTATTCAAGATAAACTTTGTTTGTATTATTTCCTTCAGCGCCGACTTCAGCATTTCTGTTTAAGTGTGCGTTATAAATAACCTCAACCTTAGCGCCTCTGATATTGTTAATAACTTTTAATAAATCAGCTACTGTAAGTGTCAAAGAAGTAATACCGTTATCACTGACTTCTACAGTGTATTCATAACCGTTAACATTAGTGTCATCTTTTATATTTATAGCTGTAGACTGATTGCTTGCGTCAGTTACTATAACACTTTCAATTGAATCAAATGTGATACCTGCTGACATTGTATCGTGGAAGATTAACTTATATTGTTTATAAGCCTCTATATTCTTTTCATTTGGAATGTTAGCAATAAGCTTGTACTGGAAAATCTCGTTGATAGCGTGGTCAGCTGTTTCACCCCAGCCATCTTTTGATGCTGTATCTCTATCTTCAAATTCATCAAGAACCTGCTTATCTACAGTTGGCTTTGAGCTCTTTGGCTTAGCTGTAGCATCGCCGACAATCTTAACAATGAATTTTGTGTAAGCTTCGTCTTTATTATTTAAAGAACTGTCTGCATCCTTAATAAGGTAATAACCCGGCTCCAAGCCGCTGATTACATATGTACCTTCTGCTGTAAGTGTACTTGTGCTGCCTGAAGGTGTAGTAAGAGTTAATTCCTGTGAAAGCTTTTCAGCATTTTCCTCTGTTGTAGTATTTTCATCTGCTGTAGTAAGAGCAGCTGCTGCATCTTTAGCATCAGATCCGACTGTGTGATTGCTCTGACCGCTGCCCCATACTATATTTGACAAAACTTTACCGTGGAGATCACCCTTGAAAATCTGATAAGCCTCATATGTATGGCCCTCAACATTATTTTCAATTGTGATTGAGTAGGTTTCGGCTGCAAAAGCCGGAATAGTCAGACTTAAAGTCAATACTATTGCAATAATTACTGATAAAAACTTTTTCATTTTTTTCTTCCTTTCTTAACTAAAAATAATATATTGAATGCATATCGGCACTTTAATTTTGCCGAAATTGAAGGCTTTTAGTCAAACCTCCTTTCTCGTTTTCGTGCCCAGATGCATCCATACAAAAGACCTGCTGCAATTAGTGCAGCTCCGCCTATTGTAAACATGTGTGTTCCGATTCCTCCCGTTTCAGGGAGTTCATAATCGGGGTTGTTTTCTGCTTTGTTTGATATTGTAACAACGCCGTATTCAATGCCGTCGTTATTATCGTATTTTACAACATAGCCGGGAACGGAAATTTCTTCAACATAGTAATCGTATTTTACTACTGTTCCGTCCTCATATTCCTTATCCTTAGGCAGTAAAGTCAGCTTGGTTTTCCAGCCGTTGTCTGAGGTTATGCTGTACGTATCAACATATTCAAAATCCGGTACTTCAGCCTTTGGCGCATCAGGATCAGAAGGTGCAGAAGGCTCGTCATAATTTATTTCATATGTCCAGTCACCTGTATTGGGGAATACGCCGCTTATAACATTTTCGGTGCTGTCGAGCGTAAAGCTGAAATTATAAACGGGTTTACCGTTTTCATTACCTTCAACACATTCGACAGGGTTGCCGTTAATGCTTAACGGCAGATTACCAGGATACCAGCCATTGTTAAATATAAACTTTAATTTAACTTTAGTTCCAACATATTTTGTTTCATTAAAGGTGAAAAGCGGGGTACTGTTCCAAGGAGCTGTTGCAATAGATCCTGTAAAGGCTGCATTCTCCGGAACTCCGCCTTCTTTGATAACCGTCAGCTTACGGTAAAGCTTAAAATCAATAGAGCCCTCTTTGGAATTCGTGATATTATTATCCTCTACATCAAACCATTTCTTAACAACGGAAATATCGGTTGTTGTCTTTTTGTTCGGATAGTAGATTATCGCTCCGTTTTCAAATTCTTCACCGTCAAAGCCATCAGGTATACTTTCGGGGAAGTTTGTTAAATCATGGTTGTTTATTTTAAACAGGAACACTCTGTCATCAAGTTCATATCCTGCAGGAGCAGTTACCTCCTGAAGCTTGTAGGCTGTATTGTAAGCAAGCTTGATATTGAGTTCACCTTTGCTGTCGGTAGTAAACAGCTCGGTATTATCTTCATTTTTTACTGCTACCCAATCATCTGCATTTGCAACATACCGCCACAACTTGAACTGTGCACCCTGCAAATGAATATTGAAGTTATCTGCATCAACCTTGCTGATTGTGGTCTCATTTATATTAGCGGTAGCGCTTGAGCTTGAAATGGTAAGCTGCAGTCTTGTTTCGCTGCTTATTTCGCCCTGCTGTACGCCGCCTTCAACAATAGCTTCGTTGCTTATTGTTGCTCTGCCTCCCTCAGTTCCTCTTATCAAATATTTATATTCAACAATAAGAGCTCTTCCGTCCGGAAGCGACATATCAAGCGTATTTATTTCGTGATATATCTCGTTATTCGGTTCTTTCTCAATATTAAAAGAATGGGTAAACGGATATTCTTCAATCAGCAATGCTTCACCCTCTGTTCCGTCACTGTTCATTTCATATACTCTGACAGAATCTGGAACAAGCGTTGCGTGAGATATATCTCTTGAACTGTTGTAATAATTGTTCGTTATGGTAAGAATGTCCTTAAACTTGATGATATCGGAATTAGGCTGCAAATCCTTACCTTCAGCATTGACCACAACCGTATATGGAATAACGTTTGACTTAATCTGGTCTGATGTCGGGCAGGATTTACTAACAACTCCCTTGCTTAAATCCTTAATAATTGTCTGATTCTGTTCATCTTTGCCAAAAGTGCCGTTCTCATCAGAAAGCTCAACACTGTTATTAAGCACAGTAACTAATTTATTATTGCCGCTATCATCCCATTTTGCGTTGTCACTGATTACAGCGTTTACATAAAATACAATACTGTTCCCCTGCATCAACTTTGTAAGATTGGGGGAAATTTTAATTACTATTGAGCCATCGTCCTGCCTTACCGCAGTAAGAGAGCCGCCATTGATGTTAATTACAGCACTTCCGTTTTTGAATTTTAAATCCTTTAATTCAAAAACATTTTTTCCTTCCACCTGAAGTCCGCCGTCTTCTGCAAGAGTTATGCTTTGCGGCAGCTTTTCGGTGACAGTAAGCTCATTTTGATATGTTTCAGGAACATTAATTCTGATACCCCATTTAATTATTCCGTTTTCTTCATATTCATGTGAAGTATCATTTGTGTCCTGATTTGCAGCGTCAAATTTAGTTATTGACGGCTTGAAAGGCTTTACGGTTTCACTTCCTGAGGAATAAACCTTGTTATTTATATTAGCACTGTTGCTGAACACCTGATTATTTGTTGCATCAGGATTAATTACCGCTGTTGAATTGTAAGAGAATAAAATTTTATCTTCTCTTTTAAGGGTATCGTTAAAGGTAATCTTATAGGCAGTATAATTTGTTGAACTGCTGTCCCTTATTCTCTCCAAGGAGAAAGAAAGCCCTTTGCTTTTCAGTGTGTTCTCGAGTGCATCAAGCTGTTCAGCGGTAAAATACTGAGTACCGCTGAGCTTATCCTCATAAGTCCATGGTCCGTCAATCGGTCCCTGATTCGCATCGATTGTTACATTCCATTTTATTGTGCCGAGGTTATTATTGCTTATTGTGATTCCATCTGATTTTTTAACGAGAGGATTATATGTGCCGCTCCAGTTTTCATTAGCTGTAATTGTTTTATGATTGCCTTCGCTGTCAATAAGATCAGCACGGTTTTCTGTACTGCCGGCACCAAGTGCTTTATCATTCGGGGTTATATATTTTATGGTATAAACGCCCGAAGAGCCTTTTGGAAAAGTAAAAGGAAAGGTTATTTTACTTTGTCCGTTGACAGCAGGTGAGATTTCTGCCTCTCCATTAAATTCAGTGCCGTTAAATATATCACTGAGAGTATAGCCCTCAAGGGATGCATCCGTGCCGCCTACTGTAATTGTCCATTCAATTTGGTTATTACCGATACTGCTTCCCCGTTTTGATAATGATACGGTCGGCGTCGGAGGAGTCGGGGGATCAGGATCGGGATCAGTCGGATTAACTTTAATAGTAATATTCGTGTCTGCTTTATCTGCAATATCATTTCCGTCAGGATTTTTTGATGAGGCAATTACACTGTTTTTAGCATTAACACTGACATTCTGAGCATCCTTATCTACACCGGTAGCCTTTGCAGTATAAGTAATTGTGTATTTGTCTCCTGCATTCATCTGAGGAAGTGTTAAATTAAAGCTGTCTGCACCATCATTAGGTGCTTTAATGTTACCGACAACATTTCCGTTTTTATCCTTAACAACAAATGTTCCGCCGTTAACTGCAACCTGTGACATTGTGTCTGTAAGATTAACAATATCCGAGGTTCCGTTTTTACTGCTTATGGTAATTGTATAATCAACTGTTCCGCTTTCCTTGCCGGCGGCAGATGATTTTTCTACATGAAGGTCATTCGGCTTTCCGACCTGAATTCCTATATTTATATTATCGGTAAACGGCAGCGTTATAACTTCTCCGTTACTGCCCTGAAGCTGATTTGCTTCTGAAAGAAACTGTATCTGACCGGAAATTGACTTTCCGCCGCCTGATGCCGAGTTTTCATTTACATATTGGTCATAGAAGGTAGCTTCAATGGTTCCGTCCTGTTTAATGACATAGGTACCCACCTCACGTCCCGCCGAGTCAATCATTATACCGGATTCTTCCTCCATAATCTGTAATTGTGAAGGGAATTGGTATGTAATCGTCCTTTTTTCGTGAGTAAGTGTATTTCCGGGAATTACATAGTTAATGCAAAATCGAAGATCGCCCCATGCACTTATATTGTCACCCTTGCCCAGAGTTTGCCATTCCTGCCATTCGCCCTGACGGTATTGAACCGTTACAGACTGTATATACTGCTCAAAATTAATGCTTTGCCCCTCAAGCGTGATTGCCGGAAGAATAAGGGCATAGGTTGTAACGAATACAACAATGCAAGCTAAAACAATTACTATCTTCTTCCATAACTTTTTTCTAAGACGAATTTTATTCAATTGTGATGCAAAGAATTTTGTATTCTCCAATTAAAGTCATCACTTTCTCTTAAAATTTAATCTATTTTTCCGAATGATTTTAGCGGCCATAATTTAAATGTAATTTTACCTATTATTTGCTCCTCTGCAATACAGCCGACAGCTGTGTTTCTGCTGTCAATTGAGGTTGCTCTGTGGTCACCCATAACAAAGTATCTGCCGTCAGGAACCTGATAAGGAAGCTCAATATCGCAGTCACCAAAGGCTTTTTCAGTAAGATACGGTTCATCAATAGGCTTATCATTTACATAGACAGTGCCGTCTTCATCTATATTTATCCAACTGCCCGGTCCGCAAATAACGCGCTTAACCAATATTTTGTTATTATAATAAAAAGCTACTACATCCCCCTGCTTAAAATCTGCACCCTTCAGCGAAATAACTATATTTCCCTCGCTGAGTGTAGGATTCATTGAATTGCCGTAAATCTGAAGCACAGGCAAAAACAGAGTTGCAACCAATATTGCTACGGCAGCAGCTGTAATAAGTGTGCATACGGTACTTTTAAGTGTGTTTTTATATCTTCGTTTATATCGCTGTCTGTTAAGCTCATTTTCAAGCTGCTCAACATCAGGTAATTCAGAAATCATTTTCTTTTTCATAATTTACTTTTGGATATTAACAATATCGGTTTTCGGAAATGAAAGAAGTTCCTTTAAATCTTCATGCTTTGTCATATATTCATCAAGCTTTTTTGACACTTCATTCCAATACGCTTTGGAAGCAAGTTCTGCCTTTGCAATCATATCATTGCATTTTTTCTTGGTCTCTTTTTCCATTTGTGCGCATATTTCAGACTGACGTTCTTTCAGTTCACTTATATTAGCTAAATATTGATCAGCAGCCTTCTGTGCATTTTCAAAAACTTTATTTACTTTCAGCGATGCTTCAGCAATAGAACCTGCCTCGTTAAGCATTATTTTTTTGCTTTGTAACTCTTTTTCGTTCTGTTTAATGATTTCCTGAAGCCTTTCAATTTCCTTGCTCTGCTCAATGAGCATTTCAAGCAAATCCGTACGGCTCAGTTTTTTTAATTCTTTATCAGTCATATGAATTCACACAGCCTTTCAATATGTAATAAAAAGATCTCGGCTTCACTGATTACCATTCTATAATAATACTTAGAAATCATACTAAAAATATACACTGTAAGATAGCACAAAGATTAGGACAAAAGAATGACAAAATAAAGCTTTTTTACGTTTTTTTGTAAGAATGCAAAATATGTGCAAAATAAATTTATAATCATTTGTGAAAAATCACAAAAAAATTGTTATAATTTATATAAGATGTACAAAAATGAATCTATAATAAATGCTGGAGTGGGATACTCTAATACTTATTTCTATATAATTAATGCATGGAAGGTATTAATAGAATAATCGGGATGGGTTAACCCCACCAAATCAATGTATTCAAAATAATGTTAAATTATTTCTCAGCAGCCATACGTCTTCTTGTAATAAGAACAATTACTGCGCCTGCTACAAGAACACCGCCGATTACATAGAAAATTACTGTACCAATTCCACCTGTTTCAGGAAGCTCATATCCGGGTGAATTTGGAATCGTAACTGTATAAGTATATAGATTATTATCCAAACTTTCATCTATTTTATGACCGCTTGAAGGATTTGCATTTAACAGTGTCAGCTTTGCCGATTCAAGCTTAAGCTTTAATACTTCTGACGGAGTATTATATCCATGCGGAGGTTTAATTTCCTCCAAATAATATTCGCCGTCTTTCAGCTTTGTAAAACACCTATCCGACAATCCGTCACTTTTAGTTTTTACAACAAGAGCATCTGAACTATTCGTCACCCAGCTTACCTCATCTGTATCACTTCTGAAATAATATTCCTTTGATTTGCCATCGTCAGCAATTCTGTAAAGTCTGAATTGTGCATCAGCAAGCACGGAATCAGTATTTAAAGAATCAACTTTTTTTACGGCTATTGATGTTTCCTGTGAGTCGGCAACTCTTATATATGTTGAGCGTGAAAACAGGGGAGTCAGATTTTGACCTGACCAGTTCTCATAGTTTGCCGATGACGGTTTTGCCTTTATTCCGTACTCATAATCCTGATAAATCTCATATGTTGACCAGCCTGTCGTGGTAAACAGCCGTCGTGTTGATGAAGGATTTTGAACATTTCCTTCGTCAATACGCTCAGTATTCGGTTCATAGTTGTATGTAAGATCAACAGCCTTTGAATTGTATTTCAAATAGCTTCTGACTGCATCTGCCTCATTTTGTGATGCATTGCCTGTTCTGTTTGCTGTCAGGTAGCCTGCATACATATCCGGATTAACGGCGTCAGCAAAGCTGGTGCTGTTACCGGTTATTTTTAATTGTGCATAAATCCATGACAGCGTATTATCTATCATACCCTCAGAAGCATACTTATTTAATGTGTTTACCACATAACCCGGTCCCCGTCCTACGGTAATGCCGTCATCAGCTGTTCCTGCATTGGCATAGATAGTATCTGGTGTGATAAGAAGCATTACTTCATTTTTATTGATAGTATATCCCGACGGAGCTTTAATCTCCTTAATTATATATTGTCCGTCGGGCAGACTGCCGAAAACAGCAGTACCATTAGTGACTCCGTCTTTAAGGGTTTGTGTTACCTCGGTTTTAAAAGGAGTAATAGTACCTGCAGAGCTTGTAATTGCTCCTGTTTCCGAGTCCGGCATTGCATTTTTATCAATTGCGGTGTAGGTGCCGTTGTCAGTAAGATAATGGATTTCACCATTACTCTGCTGTTCTACCTTATACAGTGCAAATTTTGCACCATTAATCAGGTGATTGCTCTCATCGGTTTTTTCAACATACACATCGTTAACAAGGTTTGGAATATGTATATTCGCACCGAATATGCGTTCAAAACCGGGGTATTTGCTTCCGTCAGATGCAGTACCGGAATAGCTGTCTACACGATAGGTATTTTTATCAGTTGCTTTACTGATGTCATCCTGATCGGTCCAATAATATCCTACCGTATAACGCGTTTGACCTGTTGTATCTTCATCCAGCATTCGATAATATGTAGAAATATGACCGGGAAGATTGACAAGAGTCAACTGCATTGCGCCACTTGAAGAAGGTGAGAAAGCAACATTTCCATAGTTCTGTGCATTTTGTGCAGTTTCTATTGCACCTGCAACCAGCCCCTTGCCATTCATCTCAAGCAGCTCATAACCGCTCTTGTCATTGCCGTATACAGGAGTCCAGCTTGATTCTTTATCTAATTCAATTGCATTTCCGTCATTATCAATTTTACCTGTATATTTAAATACTACGGCAAATAATGTTCCGTTTGTATGACCTTCTTCGTCACAATATAAAACGAATTCCGAATCATTATATGGTTTATGGAGATGAATGGTATCTGTCGCCGTAATCTGAAGGTTTGAAGATGCTCGTGCTCCGGAATACATTGTATTATCACATCTAAGTATTATCTGGTTTGCACCGTGCCATATCTGCAAATCCACATTTTCAGATACAGTTCTGAATCCCTCAGGAGGCTTGATTTCTCTAACTATAAAGTTTTGACCGAATAAATCTTCAAGCTCATTGAGTGAATACGGCAAACCGTCAGGGTCAAGAAATGCCATTTTTCCGTCTTTGTCAGTAGTTCCTTTGTAAAGAGCATTGGCAATAATTATATCACCGTCAACAATATTTCCGTTTTCATCATACTGAGCATTTGTTATATCTACCTTTTGACCATCCTTATTGCTGAGCATATTGTAGTCAGTGTCAGCTGCATAGACTGCAAAATCTGTATCTGCAAGCGGATTACCATATTGGTCAACCTTGTAAATAGCGGTTTCAGGTATTTCCGTAAGGTTATATTTTAAATATAGGTTTGAATCCCAGTTGCCTCGCTCCATATAAAAGAACTTCATCGTATGAGCTGAATTGTCTGCATAGGTTTTTCCGTTCCAGGTTGTGCTTTCAGTGGCACCTGCTGCTGCATATTCATCATACAATGTTGATGTTTTTGTAAGTATTTTACCAGTCCAGTCACTGTATGTAATCTTTATTTCTCCGGTACTGAAATCGATATCTACACCGACCGAATCGTGGCAGCCGCCCAAATCCGCAACAAGCACATTATCAATGAAAATCCAAACATCATCATCGCCTGAGAACGAGAATGTAGTTGATTTCTTAGCATTGATATCTGTATATCCGCCGTACCGCTGGGCAAATCTTGTAGTCAAGGTGAGACCAAAGTAATGATTCATAATTTGATCATTTGACTTTGATAACATAATCTGAGGTGCACAGTTGAATGGGAAAAACTGACCATAAAGCTTTGTTAAACCCTCGCCTGAACGAACTACGCCAGGCTTATCATAAATAAAAATATTATTTTCATCACTGTTGAATTCAGCCATCGTTTCCTGACTGTTGAAATAGTGATAACCTTCATCATTTATTCTCAGAAGTCCTTCAACATTACGATAGCTTTCCTTACCTTCGTGCACTGTTTGAGGATTAAACAGATAATCAAGCGATTCTGTTGAGCCTCCGGTAATAGTCTCATCTCCTGAAAGGACAGGATAACCGTTTACCAGTTTCTTTTGAACAATGCCGCTGTGCAAAACGGATTTTGCCTCCTGCTTGTTCATTGTTCCGAGCCCTGCTATCGGTGAATTTTCTTCACTATATGTATTGCCGTAGCTGTAGAACTTCATATTATGGTTTTCGTTGATACCTTGATCCAAATAATCATTTGCTTTGCCATGATCCGGTTCATACTGCCCTTTTGTCCAATAGTCAAAAAGATTGATTACTGTGTTTGAGGTGTTTTCGGTATTTAAACGATTTGCAGTATATGTTTCCGGCTTATCATACTGACAGATTTTAAGAAAGCTGCCTTCCGAATATTCGGGATAAGCAAGCCAATGAGTTGTATTGCCGTTACTTAAAGGCTTATCACCAAAGTAGGAATTCAGATAATATGTCCTTGAATCAATCTGTGCACTGACAACATAGTGGTTTTTATATGCATTTTGTGTCGATTTTCCGACATTAAAAACAGTAGCCTGAGCTTTTTCGGTTACAAGAATAAGCTGACGAGTCGGTTTATTCCATTCAGTAACACCTGCATCCCCAAACTGCAGATAGAGTTTTGAATTATCATCTTTCATAAAATAGATGTAGTAATTTCCGTTTTCATCTGCTTTCTCAAAGTACCAGTGCTTATATTGATTATAATCGGCAGCATCTTCCTTTGGAATAGCTTTAAGATATGAAAAGCTTTGCTTGGTAAAGGTTTCGTCTGCCATCAGGTTATTCCCCGCATAACCTAAAATCAAATACGGTGTATTCTCTGCAATATCTGTAATTTGAATCAGTCCTGTTCCGGATTTCCACCAGATTGAGTCATCATCATTATAACCGTAGTCTTGCTGATCTGTCTGAGCAGAAATGCTGGTTTCATTACTTGAAGCTTTTTGCATCTTTGCTGCATCTGTTGTTTTCTCGGTACTCTCCTCTGTATTTTCCTCTGCATTCTCCTCTGTTTGAGTGTCAGAAAAGGATTGTGCCTTATTTTCTAAATAACATTCGTCAATGTGAGTATGTTCTTCAAGGCTGCAAATAACATTACCCGATACATCAAAACATTCATCTGTGTGAATATGCTCATTTTTTCCGCAATACGTAGGTTTTTCCAATGTAATTGCCGGCAAAATCAGTGCATAGGTGGTACAGAATACAACAATACAGGCAAGAACACTAATGATTATTTTCCAAATATTGCGTTTTTTCTTTCTGTTTTGGAAAATTTCCATCTCTTTTAATATATTTTTTATCAACTGCACCACCTCCTTTTTACCATAGGTATAGAATAGATCTGCGAAGAATTATGTTTTATCTTATATTCACTTTTTAAGCACTTTGTCAGTAAAATTAACAACCACAGCCTTTCGGTTATAATCCGAAACTCGTGCTTTACTGATCGTCTTTTACTCTTTTCAGTGCTAAAATTATTTTGTAAAAGATGCCGCATATATCATAACAGAACAGTAACAAAATTTAGAGTTTTAGTATTTTTGTATAAACGCAAAAACTTTTATCCAATATTATATTTTTCTAAATAAAAGTTGCAAAAACCCTTATCTTTATTACAATAAAATACACAACAGGCAAAAAGTATATATTCAATTATTGTTGAATATTTCTGTCAAGATAACCTATCATAAACTCTGCCCACGAATATTGATTCATAAACTTTCCATGATAATTGTTTATGGCATCCACATCATAATTCAGAAAATTATAATAATCGCAATCAATTAATTTTGTATTGACTGCCATACTGTTATAAGATTTTACGATAACCTTTTCTGCATTAACCTCACGAAGATTACTCATAAGTGATGATATAATCTTTTGCAAATACATCTTCTTTTTCTTATCATAAGGAATATCTTCAAAAAGTACGGAATAGATTTCTTTAATGGTGCAGGAAGCCCCGTTGATACTGACTAAATATGCAAACAGCTCTTTGGATTTTGAACGGCTGAACTGTATAAGATTTCCGTCCATTGTAAAAACATCAAAGTTACCAAAGCAATTGACTCTAAGAAGTGCATCGTCATTTTGATGCTTTACCGGATATCGCAAATCATTTAACTCATATTTTATTTTTTCTGCCGTTACAGGCTTATAGATATAACCGCTTGCGTGTAGCTGCATAGCATCTCGGGTATAATCATCATAACCGGTAACAAAAATTATATTTATGTTCGGCATTAAATCTTTTAATTTTTTTGAAAGCTCAATACCGGTCATACCCCTCATTTTAATATCAAGAAATGCAATATCGCAAATATTATCCTTTGCAAAGGCTAATAATTCCTTTGGATTTCTGAATGTATATATCTCATCAGACGGGCATACTTCCCTAATTACATTTTCAAGCATTTCAAGAGCTAACTTCTCATCGTCAACAGCTAATATTTTCATATATTTCCCTCTCTCGGTATAATAATCCTTACCGTAGTCCCTTTGCCGATTACACTATCAATTACCAGCCTGCCTGAGCACATTACCTCCAGTCTTTTTCTTACATTTTCAATTCCTATATGGCTGCGGTTATCAGTTTTGCTTTTACTTGCATCAAACCCGTTTCCGTCATCAATAACCGTAATTTCAAAATTCTCATCATTTGAGCATGTTGATATTTTAATTACTCCACCGTTTTCCTTTTCTCCGATTCCCCATTTTACAGCATTCTCAACAATAGGCTGAACGGATAATGACGGAACATAAAAATCAGTTGCTTTAATGTCATATTCAATTTCCAGATAATCATCAAACCGCATTTTTTCAAGATACAAATAGGTTTTTATATGCTTAAGCTCTTCCGTAATCGGAATAAGCTCTTTTTTCTCTATTGAATGCATATTATTTCTTAGATAATCGGAAAAGGCAATTGTAGCCTGCTTTGCAGCCGTAGGATTGTTTTCACACAATTGAGCAATTGCAGTAAGTGAATTATATAAAAAGTGCGGCTTTATCTGAGACATCATAATTGCAATTCGCAGATCGACAAGTGCCCTTTCTTTTTCCCTGTATTGCTCTACATATACAGACAGCATCATTAACAGCATAATAATTGTTGCAACTGTTGTTGAAATTAATATAAGATAAATATCATAAATAAACAATTGTGAAATTATTGCGGCTGTTGGAAGAATAATATAGCAAAAGAATGAAGCAATTTGAATTTTTGAAAGCAATTTTCTGTTTACAATTACGAGAATAAAATCAAAAATTGTAAAATTCAAAAGTAAAAACTGGGACAACCAAAAGCCTTCTGCTCTGTGATAGATATTATTTTCATCTATAAAATAATATAAATTTGTAAATTGAGAAATAATTAGAACAGAAAGATTAATGACATATATTAAATTAACAATCCGAATATACCTTAATTTTCTTTTTTTACGATTAATTGTGGAAATAATATAAAAGGATACAGCTGCTGACAACATAATTGAAAAGAAATATTCACTGAAATAGAATATATGGGTTGCCTTGATTGCAAATAAGCTTTGCTTTGCGTTAAACATCAAAGCAAGTATATTTGAAATAAGCGCAAAAATTTCAACTGTAAGCATCAAAATAAATATTTTGTATCGCTGTTCAATTATTTTTTTGCTAATAATCATTCCGATAATACCAAAAAAACAAAGAAAAACACCGCAGAAATCAACCGATATATTTATTGTATTCTGCCATACACCCATTAAAGCCTCTCCTTATGACATAATAAGTAAATTATTTTATCATAATAAGTATGACAAGAATATGACAAAGCTATTATTAACAGCCGATAAAAAGAAAAAAGCAGAGACACTGCAAAACAGGAAGCATCTCTGCCTTATTATTTATGATAAATAATAAGCGAATATCAAATTTTTATATGATTTCTCTAATTTATATCTCCCATATTGCACAGGTGCAGGGTGGAAGAATTATTCGGCTTGAAAGTTCAACAGGAATATCACTATTGGATAAAACAAGCTTTGCATTATCCAGCTTTTCATTAATATTAAATGCTGTTTCATTAGGTGACAGGCTGCAAATAACAAGCAAGCTTTTATCATTCAGCTTTCTTATAAATGCAAAAACCTCCTTATCATTTTCTCCGACAGGAATAAATTCGCCGCTGCTGATAATATCAATATACTCTTTTCTGATTGAAAGCGCTTTTTTATAAAAATTGAAAATCGAATTTTTATCTTTAAGCTGATCTTCAGCATTTATTTCTGTGTAGTTTTCGTTAACCTTCATCCAAGGAGTACCATATGTAAATCCTGCATTTTTGCAATTACTCCACTGCATAGGGGTGCGGGCGTGATCTCTTGCATATCTTTGCAGTTCCTCTTCTGCTCGCTTTTCTTCATTAATTCCATCAGGCATATTATGAGCGTCACGCAGTTTATTTATTGCCTCAATATCACGGTAGTCCTCTTTATTGAAAGCACAATTAGTCATACCGAGCTCCTGCCCCTGATAAATAAATGGGGTTCCCTTTTGAAAAAGCAAGCTGACAGCAAGGCTTTTTGATGCCATTTCTCTTAAATCACCTGACGGAGCAAAACGGGGTATGCTTCTCGGTTGGTCATGATTTTCATAGTATAAAGCTCCCCAAGAGGTTTCAGGCAGTGTCTGCCAATGAAAAAGTGTTTTTTTAAATAAAGACAAATCTGTGCTTTTCCGGTCATATGCACAGACAGCTTTTTTCTCAACATGATCAAAATGAAAAAGCATATCAAGAAGGCTTTCGCCCTCTCTTGTAATCTCACAAGCGGTATCAAAATCAATACCTGCTGCCTCTCCTACAATCAGAGTATCATATTTATTCCACGAATTTTCGCAAAGCTCTTTTATATATTCCTTCCATCGTGGACCTACTACAACATCGTTCCATTGAGCGTTATATAAATCATCCGGCTTTGAGATATATGTAATAACATCACATCTGAATCCGTCAACACCCTTTTCGAGCCAAAAGTTGCAGATATCCTTAACCTCTTTTCGCACCTTTGGGTTATCCCAGTTCAAATCAGGCTGTTTTTTGCTGAAAAGGTGCAGATAAAACTGTTTTGTTGCTTCATCATATTCCCATGCAGACCCTCCAAAGCAGGCTTGCCAGTCATTCGGAGGAGTCTTTTTATCCTCACCGATTCCGTCACGCCAAATATAATAATCACGGTATGGATTTTCCTTGCTTTTTCTGCTTTCCTCAAACCATTTGTGTTCATCGGAGGTGTGATTGACAACCAAATCCATTATAACCTTTATACCCCTGGAATGAAATGCACCAAGCATTTTCTGCCAATCCTCGAGCGTTCCAAACTCGTCCATAATATCACGGTAGTCACTTATATCATAACCGTTATCGTCATTAGGTGATTTATAGCAAGGTGAAAGCCACACGGCATCAACACCAAGATTTTTAATGTAATCAACCTTTTCCGTAATACCGTTAATGTCACCTATTCCGTCACCGTTTGAATCATTAAAGCTCCTTGGATAAATCTGATAAACAACTGCATTTTTATACCATCTTGTTTTCATAAAATTGCCTCCGAACATTTTCAAATCCATAATAGCATATGTTTTTTCTGTTTACAATATGGAGCGGTACGAAATCTGAGGCATCATACCTTAAAATTTGCTGATATTATATTGTTATAAATATTTATATTCTCATGAACATTTGCTGCAGGTGCTTCTAAACAAAGCGGTTCAAGCAAAACTGAATTTTCCTTTGAAAAAACATTATTATGTATTTTCATGTTTTTGCACGGACCCGATTCATACCAATCTCTGCAGTCGCAGGATATATAAATATCAGGCATTAATACACTGATAAACTTATTGCCGTAAATATTGGAAGGCTTATTTGTTGTGCAGAGTATTCCTCTTGTCGGTATAGCTCTGAAGGTGCAATTTGAGATTGTTACCTCAGGATTATATGTAACATTCTCACAAACAAAAAGTTTCTTCTGCATCTGCGGTAATTTTTCTTTAAAGGTTACTGTAACCGTTTTATTATCAATATCATCAACAGCATTCTTTACTGTATATAACCCATCAACCTCGGACAAATCTTTTCTGCTGTAAAATTTGATTTTATCTCCCTTGAAAAAGGCCCTGTAGCCACCCTGCTGATGATGAACAAATTCAAACACAGCCGTGTTATCATCTACAATATTTTTTAATCTTAAAAATGCACCGTGAATATTAATACCGTCATCGTGCGGATGAGAGAAAAAGCAATCATTAATTTTTACATATCCCTTACAACCGCAAACATGAATAAGGTCAGCAAAGGAAGAAACATGATAACCCTGTGCCGGCTCAAATTTGATTTTATCAAAGGTTAAGTTTTCACACATCTGAGATAGCCAGCCAAAGCCGTGCATATAGTTTACGGTAATATTTTCACTTATAATATTACTGCACTCCCAGAAAAAAAGGCCGCAGTTATCCCGGCAGAAATTATGGGACATTGTAATAGTAGTTCCCACTTCAAGCTGCGGCACGGAATCATATGTACATATAACCTCGTTATTCCCAATCTTTTCAATTTTAACAGCAGTTTTTACAGGCGAAATATCGGTACGGTATACACTGTCGCCATTATGGATAACATTGCAGTGACACTCCTCATTGTTCTTGTATTCGTAGTAATTTTTGTTTGTAAAAGGACTCTGCTCATAAAAAATAATATTATTATTTTCTACAAAAAAGCTGCTGTTTTCAGGAATAGAATATTTAATTTTCTTATCACTTTTCTCCATCACTGTCATTTCATAATTAGTCGGAGAATTATATCGTATTATAAAATTTTTAAGGGTAATATTTTTGCATCTTATTAGTGACAATGCACACATATCACCATGAATTACAAATTCAGACCCATTGCCGTCAATCGTGATATTTTCCTTATCCTCTAAAAGAATGGCAAAATACTTTTCGGGCACAACAAATGAATCCGTATTTGTCATATGGCAAGTACGACATTCACTATAATCCTTATAAAAATGATATTCATCTTTTTTCAAAGAGATTGTATCACCATTTTCAACATCTCTGAAATCAGATATCTTTGATTTATCAACAGCCGTCTCAAAAAAGTTCTTTAAAAATCCGTTACTATTGTCTGTTTTCATAAATTAATCCTCTGTACTAACTGTTGTTTCTTTAGGATGAGCAAATCTCTATTCCCTGCTGAATATTATCAACATTAACCTCTTTTAATTTTACACCGTTTTCACCGTCTATCAGCCATGCAACCTCATCAGGTGATATAAATTTAATTTTGCTTGCCTGTATTAAAATAACCTGTCATCATATTCTCCCTGCCGAATTGTTCTGCAAGCTGAGCAGCATGCCCTTTAAATGCTGTTTCCTTAACAGTTATATTGCTGTTTTCATCCGAAAGAAAATGAATAATATCTTTTGTGCTTTTTCTGCCTCTTTTTTTACCCGAACAAGGGTTAACAATAAGCAATATATTATTTATCACAATTTAAACTCCTGTTACGCTATTAATATCTAAAACTGTCTTATCTGCAAAAAATCAAATTAAATTTATTGCCATTGCCGTTCATTTTATAATCCGTAATCTTACCGTTTTTCCATTTAATATCTACAGTAATATTTCCACGGGCTGCAAGTCCTTTAATCGAGCCGTCTTTCCATTTATCGGGAAGTGCAGGAAGAAGATAAATATTTTTATCGTCTGACTGCAAAAGCATTTCGCATATACCGCTGAGCACACCGAAATTGCCGTCAATCTGAAACGGAGGATGCGCATCAAGCATATTCGGAAACATCCCGCCGTAATTTACATAATCTGTTTTATCATTTTCCTCTGCAGGCAAATAATTCAGCTGACGGTCAATCAATTTCAGTGCATGATCACCGTCACGAAGTCTTGCCCAAAAATTCACCTTCCACGCAAGGCTCCATCCGGTACCGTAATCGCCTCTGGTTTGAAGAGTCTTTTTGCAGGCATCAAATAACAGCTTATCTTTTTCTGTAATAAGATTTGCAGGATGAAGTGCGTATAAATGTGATGTATGGCGGTGATGAATCTCCGTTTCAGGCAATTCCTCATTCCATTCAAGAACAGCACCGTTATCGCCTATTTTAAGTGGTTTAATTTTACTTATAGCATCACATATTTTTTCATAAAAGCAATCTGAAATATTTAATTCTTCACAGGCTTTTTTACAGTTAGTAAACAAATCAAGCACAATCATATTTGTCATAGCCGTGCTTTTTGAAGTGCAGGCTGAATCATTTCCGATTGCAAACATATTTTCAGGTGATGTTGCGGGACATATCATCAAGGTTTTATCCTCATCCTCAACAAGTATATCAAGATAAAATTCAGCTGCCTTCTTCATAATAGGCAATGCTGTCTTCTGCAAATACTCTTTATCAAGTGAATATTCATAAAGTTCATACAGATGTCTGCAAAGCCAGCCTGAGCCGCCATTCCAGAATGCCCAGCTCGGTCCGCCGTGAACAGGAACGGTATGTCCCCATATATCTGTATTATGATGCAAAACAAAGCCGTCTGCGTGATAAAAATCCTTTGCTGTTTTTTCACCTGTTACAGAAACCATTTTCATTAAATCTACGAGCGGTATCATAAGCTCGGGCATATTGCAGGGCAATACGGGCCAGTAATTCATCTGTGTATTAATATTAACTGTATAATTGGAATTCCACGGAGCCTTTATACTGTTATTCCATATGCCCTGCAGATTTGTTGCCATACTGCCGGCACGGGATGATGCGATTAAAAGATATCTTCCATAGTTAAATAAAAGAGTATAAAGTGCAGTATCTGATTTATCTGTTTCAAAGCTTTTCAATCTTTCATCAGTAGATATATGTGTTTCACTTTCGCCGCCTAAATCAAGTGAAACACGGTTGTAATAAGATTCATAATCTGCAAGATGGTTTTCAAGCAATTTGTCATAGCCTGAATCAAAAGCTGACTGAATTATATCAAGGCAAGTATTTTTATACTCCTTACCGTCAATTGCAGGGAATTTGTCGAATCCGTTATAACTGGTACTGATATTAAAATAAAGAATTGCTGAAGTTACATTATTCACTTTCAGATAATTCTCCTGGCAGAGTAACTCTCCGTTGCAATCAACTTTTACGGCGCCCCGAAACAGCACACCTCTTTCATCAGGCTTATCCGAATAAATCAGTTTATTACAGGGGTATGCTGTATTATGAGTATCACCGTCACCCGGGCACTCACCATCAAGAATCAGCATATTATCCTTACTGAGTATTTTATGCTTCAGAGGGCAATCAATATTGATTTCAAAAGAAAATCTGCTTTCATTTTTAGATTCTATTTTGTAAACCATAACCTTATCCGGATAAGAAATAAAGGCAGATTTTTTATATGTATCTCCATTTGCTGAAAAGCTGCTGATAAGCAACGCATTTGATAAATCCAGACATCGTGAATAATTACTGTATTCATCAAAATCAAAGTTCATTTTTAATGAGCCGAAGGTTAAATAAGCCTGAGACCAGCCGGTAAGAAAATTTTTCTCAATTTCATCGTGGCATTCTTTATATTTTCCATCAAGAGCAAGCTGCTGAGCTTTTTTATACGACTCAAAAGCACCGTCCCTTGTAACCGTTCTCGGATGACCGGACCATAATGTGTCGTGATTTAATGATATTTCATCAGTTTTTACACCTGAATAGCACATTGCACCTATTGAGCCGTTTCCAAGAGGAAGAGCCTCCATATAATGCTTTGCAGGTTTTCTGTAGTATAAAGTGTTTGAATTCATTATAAAGCCCCCCAAACGATTCAAAATTACACCTTCATATTACCATAACAGATTTTCTCAAACCATATTAAATTATCACTATTTGATATAGAATTATCACAATTTGTTTTTTCTGAATTCAGTAAGAGAAATTCCGCACTGAGATTTAAACCATGCAGAAAAATACTGTGCGTCGGAAAAAGACATCTTTTCTGATATCTCGCTTATAGAAAAATTTGTATTGAGCAAATAAAATTTTACGGTTTCTAATTTTCTGTTAGTATAGTACTGATACGGTGTTTTGCCGTATTCCTCTTTAAATACATTTATAATATGATTTTTAGAATAACCAAATTCATTACTAATCATATCAAGAGAAAAAGTCTTATCAATATGAGTATCAATATATTCATGGATTCTGTCAACAAGAACGCCGCTTTCTTCAATACGGCACTTTGCTATAATATTAAGCAAACGAATAATAGCTGGTGAATTTTCTTCAAGAAAGCCATTATAATCGTCAGAAAACTTCAATGCACTTTCGTACATAGCTCTGAATAAATTTTCTGCATTGCAATTATGATAAACATAATTTCTTTCGGGCAAATAGTGATCTAGCAATATTTCTGTTAAATCACCGCTGAGTGTTATATAAAGTTTGTGTAATTCCTTACCTTTTTTATTGTAATAAATATGATGTGTTCCTTTTCGTAAAAGAAAAACATCGCCGCTGCGAAGTTCATATGTTTTGCCGTTGTTTTCAAGAATGCCTTCGCCATCCAGCACAAGCTCTATCGCTGTTAAATCAGAAACTTTTCGCTCAATTTTTCTGTTTCCGCTCCAAAAGCTTTCTCCTACGCCCAGAATGTTGATCGGATTTGCATCATAATAATGATTAAAATAATCACAGACCGTTTCTCTCATATTCATATTTCTAAACTTCCTTTAAAAATAAATGTTTTATATCAAAATATTTTGATAATCCATAATGATGCTTTTATACATCTTTCAACCTATTTTAAAAAAACATCAATAGTTTATTATTGTGATAATTCTTATGTGATATTGTGATAATCCCATTCGCAAAATGCCCAAAAATATGGTAGATTATATATATGATTTTATATAATTTAACTATTTGAGGAGAGGTTTTAAATGGCAAAGATAGATATTCGCAAATGGACAGGATATCTGAAAGAGCATTGGAACAAGCCGAAAGACGGCGAATATGTTTCAATAAAAGAATTTATGTGTATGGCATGCGGTGGAATGGGTATTTTCGGTCTTGCAAATGTAATCGGTCCTCTCAGTTTTGCTGCTACTGCAAATGTAACGGGTATGATTTACGGAATATCCTTTAAAGATATTTATGTCATCACGCTTATCGGTACTATTATTACATGGATTATGATACCGATTAATGCAAGCATTACCGATAATCTCGGTCATCTGCCCAAAAAAACAATGAAGATAATGAATATTGTTTGTTTGGTTTTAACAGCCGTAAGTATAATCTTATGGTTCATACCGTCAACGGCATTTGATTCTGTATTAAAGGATTTGCTAAAACACATTGCAATTAAGGTTATTACTACAATTTTAACTACCTACTGCACTATTTTTGTGCTTAAACGATTCGGCAAAAAATACGGCAAGTTCAAGTCTTTTGCAGTAATTTACGGTATCCCTACGATAGCTGCTTCAACAATTTTTGTATTTCTTCCTTATACGGAAATGAATTACTCCATAAAGCTGATTTGGGTACATATTCTTTCAAACTTAATCGGTATGTTCAGTACGCAATACAATAACTCCGTTGCCAATGTAGAATACCTGATGTCCTCAAATTCACAGGAAAGAACAAAAATGCTTTCAATTCTTCCTATATTTACAGGACTTACTCGTTCGATTTTCGGCATCATCTTCCCGATTGTTGCTCAATATACAGGCGGTCAGCTTGCAATTGCAACATATCGTTGGGTAATTCCCGTATGGGGCATACTCAATATGCTTGAAGGACTGTTGATTATCGGTGTTAAAGAGCGTGTTATTCAGCCAAAGGAGCACAAACCGAAAATCAATATGAAAAAGGCGGCGAAGGAGGTATTTTCTAACAAATATCTTTGGATTCAGAATATTTCAGGTATGTTTGGCGTTTTTGTAGGTGCACAGGCAGGTATACTCAGCTGGCTTATGCTCTATGGAACACGAATGGAATGGATGATGGGACTTGTTCTCGGCCTTGCTAAAATTACAAGTACACCGGGTAATCTAGTTGCACCTCTTATTACTAAGCGTATGTCAAACCGAAATGCCCTTTTAATGCTTCGCGGCCTTCAGGCAGGTCTTATTGCAACCTTCCTGTTAATAAGATACATTCCAAGTGATGTGGCAAAGATTGTTTATTTAACAGCTGTCACTATGGTTCTTACTGTTATTGAATGTTGTATCAATGTTATTTCCGGCTCTATTACGCCTGATGTATGGGATTATCAACAGTGGAAATGCGGTGAAAGATTAGAAGCTTCAACAACTCTTTTCCAGTATTTCACAACACCTATCGGAATGCTTTTAGGCTATGTTACGCCTTATCTTTTAAAACTTGTAGGTCTTGTTTCAGACTGGGATATTCTTTATGACCCGGCAATAAGAAACACTGTATTCAATGTTCATATTCTTATTGCAATTGTTGGCTCTGTTTTAGTTGCAATTCCTTATTTCTTCTATGACCTTACACCTGAAAAGCACAAGCAAATCATTAAAGATCTTGAAGAGCGTGCTGCTGCCGAGGACGCTGCAAATATAAGCACCGATGACGAGTCAGAAGGAATTACAAAAACAATGCAGGAGGCAGAGATATGAAAAAATTTAAAAGTATAATTGCTGTTATGCTCTCTATTTTCATTGCACTTGCTTTCACTGCCTGCCGTGAAAAAGAGAATAATATTGAATACGAATATAATGAAGAAACTGATACATATTCGGTTGTATATTATACCGACACAACCTCAGTAAAAGAATTGACTATCCCTGATGAATATAATTCAAAGCCTGTTACGTCAATAAATCAGCTTGCCATATCATCTGCTGACACATTAGAGATAATTAATCTCGGTAAAAACATTACATATATTGATGACTGGGGAATTACGGGTTGCCTGCATCTAAAGAGAATAAATGTTTCCGATGAAAATACAAATTATTGTTCTGTTGACGGTGTGCTGTTTTCAAAAGATAAGAAAACACTTGTGTCTTATCCAAATGCCAATACTGCTGTATATTCAAGCAGCGGCTCTCTTGATAAAAAATCAGAATATATTGTACCTGACGGCACAGAAATCATTTCGAAATGTGCATTTTATAAATGCTATGCTTTAGAAAAGGTTACACTGCCTGCTTCAATACGAACAATAGACGAAAGAGCTTTTCATAAATGCGAAAATATAAAAAGTATTAATTTCCCCGAAGGTTTAAAATCCATAGGATTTGATGCATTCTTAGGTTGTTTGGGTCTTGAAGAAATAACACTTCCGTCAACTATTGAGGAAATTGGAGAATTTGCCTTTTATAACGCATCTAACATTAAAGTGATGAAAATCAAAGCCAAAGAAAAAAATGTCGTTCTCGGTAAAAAATGGGAACCCTCATCGGCAGGAAAATCAATCAATACGGAAATTACATGGGAAAAATAAATAAAATATATATGAAATAATACTGATATAAAAGAGGTAGAGTGCTTAAAATCTCAGCATCTCTACCTTTTTTTAATACATAATTACGGTTTATTTATAAAGCGGACCATAATTATTGCAGGCACGGAAATCTGCTGACTGTGTATCCTCTGTACCGAATGCAGACCAAGCATGCGGACGGAAAATTTCTGTATCATCAACATTATGCATATTTACAGGTATTCTCAGCATTGATGCAAGAGTGATTAAATCAGCACCCACATGCCCGTAAACTGTAACACCATGGTTAGCACCCCAATTAGCCATAACACTGTAAACATCACGGAATGCACCCTCACCTGTAAGTCTGGGAACAAACCATGTTGTAGGCCATGACGGATCTGTTCTCTTATCAATAGTATTATGGATTTCATCAGGGAGGTCAACAGTGTAACCCTCAGCAAGCTGAAGAACAGGACCTATGCCGTCAATAACATTAACTCTGAGCATTGTTACGGGCATCTGTGCACTGCACCGGAAATGGCTTGAATATCCACCGCCTCGAAAATATTCATAATTTGCTCTGCACCAGTCAGTCGCATCAAGGCAAGCCTTGATATCCTCATGCGACATCTCCCAGAAAGGTTTCATACAACTCTCACCCTTATCATTTTTAACAGCACCGCTGCCGTCAAGAGCGGTTGCACCTGAATTGATAAGGTGGATAAAACCATTCTTTGCAATACCGTCAGGGCGAACACCTGTAACACGCTCACAGGCATCAGGGCTCCAATAGGTACGAACATCATGGAAGCATGGTGCAGTGTGTGAAACAAGCGTGCCAAGCATCATTGAAACGCCATTGAGAGTGTCATTCTCTGTTGCAAAAGGTGTAGGCATTTTAGCACCGTTCCAGTCAAAGGTTGATGCCATAATAGCCTCGGTAAAATCAGCATTAGGCAGCCAGTCGGTCCAGTTTCGCTGACCCTGAAAACCGCCTGCAACAGCATTTTTGCCGAGTGCCTCCTCATGCCAGCCCATTTTGTCAAGCATTTTATTGCCATAAAGAATGTCACGCATAACTATAGTCATTTTGGTAACAAATTCCCAATCCTTATCAGCAGGAACAACCTTTGATTTTCTGATAATTTCAGGTAAGTCCTTACCCTCGTTGAGGTCAAAGCCCTCTTTACAGTTTTCCTTAACCCATGCAAGAGCCTTGTCATATTCATCGTGGTCATAAATTTCAAGAGTTATTCGGCGCACGATTTCAGTCATATCAACCCACTCTGCACGGATACCAAAATATTTCTGGAACATATCGGCATTACAATATGAACCTGCAATACCCATAGCAACACCGCCAAGATTAACATATGACTTATTTTTCATCCATCCGACTGCAACAGACGCTTTCGCAAAACGCAGAATTTTCTGAGCAACATCCTCAGGAACTGTTGTATCAGTCATATCCTGAACATCTCTGCCATAGATAGAAAACGCAGGCAGACCCTTCTGTGCATATGCAGCCATAACTGCTGCAAGATAAACTGCACCCGGGCGTTCAGTTCCGTTAAATCCCCAAACAGCCTTAATTGTCTGCGGGTCCATATCAAAGGTTTCTGAACCGTAACACCAGCAAGGTGTAACGGTTAAAGTTGCAACAATGTTTTCAGCCGCAAACTGCTCAGCACATATTGCTGCTTCAGCACCTCCGCCGATAGTCGTATTACTGATTACGCATTGCACAGATGTTCCGTCAGGATAACGGAGTGTTGATTCAATAAGCTCCTTGGCGGCAGCCGCCATGCCCATTGTCTGTACCTCAAGACTTTCACGAACACCGCCCCAACGGCCGTCAATAACAGGTCTTATACCTATTTTAGGATAATTCATAAATTTTACCTCTCATCTTATTTATTTTAATTACTGCATATAGCTGTGCAGAATTTTTCATATGCGTTTTCCCAAGCCTTAACATCTTCAGGCTGATACAGCTCAAGACTCTCCTGCGCTCTTTAAAGCGCCCTGCCCTCATCAATATTCTTAATATCACCGAGTGCAATAAGCTGGAGCAGGATATTGCCGAGAGCTGTTGCCTCTGCAGGTCCTGCAATAACAGGCATACCAAGGCTGTCGGCCGTCATCTGACAGAGAAATCCATCCTTCGTACCTCCGCCAAGCAGATGCAGCACTTCAAATTTTCTGCCTGTATTTTCTGTAAGCTGAATGACAGCGAATCTGTATTTCATTGCAAGACTTTCATAAATACAGCGCACAAGAGCGCCGTCACTTTCAGGTATAGGCTGATTCGTTTTTTTGCAATAATTTTGTATTTTTTCAGGCACTCCGCCTGCCGCTGCAAATTCAGGAGCATCCGGATCAATAAAGCAGACAAACGGTGTTTCCGCTCTTGCAAGCTGTTCCATATCATTAAAAGAGTACTCCTTGCCTGTTGCTTTGAAATTTCTGCGTATTTCTTGAATGAGCCACAAACCGCTGATATTTTTAAGGTAATTGATCTTTCCGTTTGCACCAAGCTCGTTTGAAAGCTCGTCTGCCATGCTTTTTTCGGTCAGCACAGCCGTGTCACATTCACAGCCGATAAGCGACCAAGTGCCGCAGGAAAGGAAAGCACTGCATTTTTCACCGTCGGCAGGCATTGCGGCAACTGCACACTGAGTATCGTGTCCCGCAACCCGAATAACCTTGATGCCTTTATATTCACCTGCAACTGTTGAGCTGTCAGCAAGCGGCTGCAGAATATTCGTGTCTATGCCCGAAAGACGGGCAATGTCATAATTCCAATTGTCGTTATCAAATCCGTACATCTGTGAGGTAGAGACAATTGTTTTTTCTGCCGACTTATTTCCGCACAATGCCCATACAAACAAATCAGGCATAAAGAGCAGAGTTTTAGCATTTTTCTTATTTTCAGCAGTAAGCTGAAAAAGAGTGTTAATCGGCATAATCTGATTGCCTGTTGCTTTGTATAAATCATAAGGCGATATTTTATCAAATATCCTCTCAGGCATACCGTTTGTACGAGTGTCTCGGTAATTGACAGGCAAGCCTATAAGCTTATCATTTTCATCAAGCAAACCGTAATCAACACCCCATGTGTCAAACGCAAGTGCATCAACATCACTGCACATATCTACAGCTTTTTTAACCTCACCTAAAAGATAAGGGAAATTCCAGCAAAGGTGCCCATTGTCTGCAGTCGGTATATTTTCAAACCGGTGCACCTCACTGTATTTAAGGCTTTCGCCGTCATACTCAGCCTTTATTGCCCTGCCTGTTGATGCACCGAAATCAAATGCGAGAACCGTACTCAATAGGTAACAACTCCCTTCTTAAGAAGAACATTGGCATAGACAGCGGTTTCGCCCGTTGCAATTATCAGATAAGCATTCTTCGCTCTTTCATAAAAAGCAAATCGCTCCATCATATCAATATTATTATGCTCAGGCTCATATTTATTGATTATCTGCTCGTATGTATTCCATATTTCAGGCTCAGGACAGCTGTCCCCTTTAACAACATCCATATAAGCCACAGGCTTTTTTGTGTATCTGTCAAGCGGGATAAGGCTTAATACCGCATCTAAAATATCTGCTGTGCCGTGGCCGTCAGCCCTTACAATAATTGCATTTTTGCCGATACTCTCGCAGGGAAAATTACCATCGGCAATAATAAGCTCGTCACCATGCCCCATTTCGCAAAGTGCTTTTAACAGCTCAGGTGATATTATAGGTGAAATTCCTTTTAACAAATCTAATTCCCCCTAGTCCTTTTTATGCAGAATCGGATCATCAGGATTAAAGGTCTTATATCCCGGATGCCTGCCTGTAACCTGATAATATCCTCTAAGGTCAATAAGCTTTTGTATATTTTCTCTGCTTATATCATGGCTGCCGCCGAGGATAACTGCATTAATAGTAATTTTTGCCCAAAGCTCAAGACTCTCCATTCTGTAAAAGGCAGTTACAACATCACTGCCCACTGCAAGAGCACCGTGATTTTCAAGCAGCATAACATCATGTTCCTCAAGATAAGGCTCAATTGCATCGGGGACCTCAGTTGTTGATGGTGTTCCGTACGGTGTAAGGGGAACAGCACCCATAACAGCAACATCTTCGATCATATTATACATATCCATTGCTTTATGCGCCACGGCAAAGCCCGTTGCTCCGGGAGGATGCGCGTGAATAACACTCATAACATCATCACGCTTATCATAGCATCTAAGATGCATTTTGATTTCACTTGACGGGCGAAGTCCCTCTGCCACCTCAAGCACTTTCCCTTCACTGTCAATTCTAATCAATTTTTCAGGTGTAATAAAGGATTTGCTCATACCTGTAGGTGTAGCAAGTATTGTGCCATCATCAAGCTTAACACTGACATTGCCGTCATTAGCAGCAACCCAGCCAAGCTGCCACATTTTATGACAAATGTCACATATCAGCTCTTTTTGTTCGTCTATATTACTCATTGCTTTGTCCTTTCCGTATCACTATATTGACTTATTGGTAAACTAGTGATATCCTAATTGTATTATAATGTATAATATGATTTATTTCTTGGTTAAAAAAGCTAAAATTATATGACAATATTCACTTTTTATCAGACAGGTATTATTTATGAATTACAGTTCACTGCACGAGGACAAAAAAAGAGGTAAATTTGAGTTTCCCATAGAGTTATATTATGTTGATTCATCATATCCAAGATACCAGATGCCGCTGCATTGGCACCTTGAATATGAGCTTATTTTGGTATTGAGCGGCAAATTTCATCTCAGCATTGACGGCAAGCAGTATCTTCTTGAATCTGGCGACAGTGCATGGATAAGTGATGGTGCAATACATGGCGGAGAGCCTGAGAATTGCATTTATGAATGTGTTGTATTTGATTTGGCAGCACTTTTAAGAGATACTCCGCTTTGTACAAAATCTGCAAAGGAATTTTTAACGCACAGCAGTTCATATACAGGCAAGCTTGAAAAAAGCAGCATAAACGCACTCCTTGCCGATAAAATATTTGAGGCTATGGAAAAAGAACAAAACGGATATGAATGGGTAACAATAGGACTTTTGTGGCAGCTTATGGGCAATATGCTAAAAAAACAAAATGCCGACAGCCCGGATTACAGCCACAGCCGTCAGCAAATCTCAAAATTAAAAGCAGTCCTTACATATATAAGAGATAACTATGAATCACCGATTACCCTAGAAGAATTGGCAGAAATTGCAGGAATGTCTCCACGATATTTCTGCCGTGCATTTTATACAATGACAGGCAAAACGCCCATTGCTTATCTGAATTACTATAGAATTGAATGTGCAGGCGAATTCCTCAAGCTCACTGACAAAACAGTAACTGAAATTGCAATATCCTGCGGTTTCAATGATATGAGTTATTTTTCTAAACAGTTCAAACGATATAAAAGTCTAACTCCGTCACAATACAGAAAATTTGATTAGCAGAATATGCAAATCAGAAAAGAAACAAGCGCTGACGCTAATAAATGTCAACGCTTGTTATTTATTAAACCTTTGAAAATTTAAATATTTTTGATGTTTCTCCCGATAGCTGAACATCAACCCATGCCCAAGCACTGTCGTTGATAACCTCTCCCGACCAAAGCTCTGTCATCTTATAATGACTGTCGGTTGGAAGATTATCAAGGCAATAGGTATTTGTTCCGGAGAAATTGAATACTGCAAAATAGATGTCGCCATTGTCATCATCCATTCTGTAAATATTAGCATAGCTTGGTGTGCCGTTTGATACAGAACGGAAAGTTTTGTTCTTCTTTGCAAGTTCAATAATATCCTTATTCCAAAGTGCACTATCAGCTCTTTCAATACATTGACTTGATGAATATGTTACTGTTCTGCTAATTCCCAAGGTTGTTGTTTTATACTGATAATCAACAAAGGAGTCGCCAAGAAGCATATTGCCCGCCACAGCAGCATTCAGGGTCATTATATTTCTTGCTTGACCGTCGGTTGCCTTGCCATCTCTGCCATAAATCATAGCATGGTCAGGATCCGGATACTTATAGATACCTCTCTCCCAGAAACCGTAAGTCAGCTGATTGAGTGTGTATTGGGTATTTTCGGTTGAATACCAAGAATCACAGCCCATTCTTCTTCCGTTTGCATATTGATATGGGAACAATGGAGCAATAGAAAGATTAACAAACATCTGTGTGCCATAGTCCTTATTAACCTCTTCTATAATCTTGCCCATAGCATAATTATATGCTTCCATACCTGTTGTGATATCGGGATTATAGAACTTACCCTCAAGGAAGCCGTGGCTCAAGAAATCAAGCTTCACATATTCAAATCCCCATTCCTTAAACTGTTTGATTCTGTTAACTGCCTCCTCGATTACATCGGGTCTTGTTACATCAAGCGGATAACCGCCATCAATAGGGTCATACATTGTGCCATCGGTTTTTCTGAGCACTCTCTCAGGATGAGTCCACCAAGACTCATTTTCATCATTCATTTGGCTCTCAGATGCCCAAGACACAAATGGAGTATGATAAATACCGGCAATTTGTCCATTTTTCTTACATTCAGCAACATAAGCCCGCATTGTAGCTTCATTATCAGCACCGTCATAAGCAGAAATCTCATTCCACCAAGAGTCAAGGTTCATAACAACAGGAGTTCCGTCATAATCACCATTAATATCTGTTTCCCAATCGGTCTGATATAGTTCTTTAATCTTATCAATATTACCTGTTGCATTTTCGTATGTAAGGCTGTCAGCGATTGAGCCCCAAGAATTCCAACCAAACGGAACGCCGCCAAGGTCACCTTCTTCTCTCATAGGAGTTATGGCAGTATTTGCAGAGGTAAACTCCATCATGCCTTCCTGCCAATCAGTATAGCTGCCGATAAAAATAGTCGGAGATTTCACTTCACTGCCCTTTACTGCACCATGCTCTTCTTCGCCTCTATATGAATTTTCACTTGAAATTTCAATAGTCTTTGCACCGCCATATGCCTTCAAACCGGAAATTCCATCAGTACTGCCTTGATAAGTCACCCCTGTTTTCCATTGATCATGAGTAACTGAGCCGACAATCAAGCCTGCCTTTGTTTCAGGATTATATATTGCAGAAACCTCGTGGCTTTCAACGCCATTGTTGCTTGTGAGCGAATATGTTAAAAACTTTGACCAACTGTCGTTATCAATAGGTGTATAAAGGAATGTAGTCCAAGGAGAAAAACCATTCATAAATGAGTTATTTCCGGACACAACAAGCGGAGCGACATAATTTGAGCTAAGCTCATAGCCATTATCATATTTTATTGCTGTATCTGTTAAAATATAAGGCTTGTTTTCATAGATTTTGAAAACTTGCTCAATAGTGGGAAGGTTATTTCTCTTTGAAACCACTTTTAACATAATACCCTTGCCTGCATCATCATTTAACAATTCCTTTGAACAGGTATGGGTTGCATACGAGGTAACATTATAGATACTGCCATTAATTCCGAGTTTGTATTCGGCATAAGCATCAGACAGAATTTCTGCACCGTTTTGGCTTATGCTATATAAACCGGTATTTGAATTATATGAAAGTGCTACAAGGCCGTTTGAAATTTCAAATAATGGATTATCAGCGGGGATAGTTATATCGATATTTGGTGAATAAATCATATTTTCTTCATTATCCTTTGAAAAAGCCATAACCTTGATGCTTCTCTCCTTTGTGCTTGCACCTAATTTATAGGTTAACATATACTGATTGCTGTCAGTTTGGCTAACGGAATTTGTTACAAGAGTTTTGCCATTATAGGTTAAAACCAGACCGCAGCTATCATATTCTGCTCCGTCTGCAACCTGACCGATAACATATAACTTATGCTCCGTTTCGTTCCAAACAGCACCATTAATAGATGCCGTATCCTCGCCTGCTCCGCGAATAGAAGGGATTGGCTTTTTGCTTTGCAGATCTTCAATAGCTGGTGCTTTAGCATTGTCATCACTATCGGTTGTATTCAGCTGAAGCTTATCTTTATATGAGTTATAGTTAGCAGTTGTAATTGCAACAAACTTCATATTGCCGGAAACATAGAAATAATAATCTTTGTTATAGCTTGCTACACGATATGTATCATCATCAAACTTAACCGCCCAGCACAAAAAATCACCGCTGGCATTATTTTCATCAAATGTGATATATGCTCTTGCATCAAATTCAAAGCCGTTGTCTGTTGCTAATGAGCCGCCTGATACATTGACCTTGTAATCATCAATCGTTGGAGAATAAACAGGATGAACTGACAATGCTTCAATACCGTTTAATGTATCACCATAATTATAACTCTGTGAGCCGTTAATAACCCAATCTGTAATTGAGAAAAACGGCAGAACATCGCTATATTGTTTAGCAATTGACAATACAGTTGCATAGGTATCACTTTGGCTAACATAATATTCTCTTTCCTTACGATTGGAATAATCATATAAGGTGACCTTGCATTGATTATCAACATCATTCGGTGAACTAATCAGATAACAGGATAATGTGCCGCTGATTTTTGAATAATGTGTATATGCATACCCATTATTTGCAACTGTCATACCATTAAACGCCCATTTTTCTACAGAATAATTTTGCGCATTTAAATATGCGTCTGTAACATTAATGGTTATTTCCTCTTGGTATGCAGGGTGGAATTCGCCGTCTGCAACAAGCTCATTATCAAGATAAACATTAAAGGTTATATCTAAATTTGATTTGTTTACAACAGCTTCGGTATATTCCAGCTGAAGAGCAGTTGTTAAATAATCAATCGTTTCCTGCTCTTGAATTTTATGTGCCCAGGCATTAATTCCGGTAAGGTCTTCGTTGATATCGTTATTATAAAATGCTTGCGAAACCACGCTGTCATATTGAGCCTTAAGGTTGCTGACATTCTCATAAATTGATGGGTTATCAATAACATACTTTGCCTGCTTAACAGCAGCAATAAATGCAGAATAATCGCATACTGAGCCAAGATTGTCATAGGCTTCATTTAAAAGATTAACATCATCATTTGACACACTTTCAAGATGATAATTTGCAAGCTGTCCCTCAACATCTAATCTTGAAAGAACATATTTTGACCAATCCTCTGATGAATAATATTTTGAATTATATTTTGCCTTTGTATCAGCAAATGAATCTCTTGCTGCACCCTTGTCAAAAACATTAATCTTTATCTTAACTATGGCAGTAGCCTTTGCCTGATTACCATTATAACATTCGCCGGCAGTCCAATAATTGCCAAGAACATCGCCATCATCGGTAGAACCGGAGAGTGTTACAGTTTCGCTTCCCTTTTGGTTGTTATCCCAAATATTATAGGTTTTCCATATGCCATTATCATCGCTCCAGTTTGAATTAGTTTCAACCGTGAGCCATGGGAATCCCGAATCGCCATAAAAATCATGCTGAACAATATGGACCGTTCCGTTGCCAGTGTTATAATTCTGATAGATATTTTCTGTTAAAAGTTTGATTGAATATGAACTCTCGCCGGCATTATGCTTCACACCAAGAATTCCGTCAGTGCTCTTATCAACAAAGTATTCTGCTGTTTCGCTTTCAACACCAATATCAACCTTATTATTGCTGCCGACACCATTTCTTGAACCGGCAACACCATATCCGGCTACCTTGTCAACAGGTGACGAACCGGTTTTGTTTACGAAAACATTATCAAGACTGCCATTAGAACTGCTGGTTGCATTATGACTGCTGTCGTATGGATTAAAAATATTCCAGGAATTTGCTCTATAGGTATGCGATACGTTTCCTGCCCAGGCATCAGCCTTTGCTATTGATTCATCTAATGAGCCTGTTGACCCCAAAGCTACAGTTTGAAAGGACAGAACTCCCTTATTGCCCTGAGTTACAGAGGTGTACGACTGTGCATAAATCATAGCATGAGTAGGCACAGGATTTGTTTTTACTGAAAATCTATGGGTTTCAATATATGTTTGAGAATTGTAAGTGTATTTGAAACAGAGGTCAACATATAAGTCTTCATTATTCAATGCCTTGAAATAGCTTGAATCAAATTGACCTGTTAAGATATACTTATTATCCTTATATTTGAAATCAATGTTGTCATCCTCTCCGGCAGAGACAGACTCAAGAACTGCACCCTGAGGGAGTGTAAATGAAGTGCATTCCTCACCACTAACCTCTGCAGACGAAATTTTTGTGCCATACATCATATAGCCATAATTATTATTTTCATAGCTTGCATCGCCGTGAGTATAAATAACCGGATCCACTCTGATTGAATCGGTTGTTTGAGGTAAATCAGAATCCTCATAAGCACGAAGATAATAATAATGACAGTTAATAGCACCGGTATAATATCCATAGCTTCCGTCAGATGCCTGTGTGCCAAGAGATACAAAATAAATATTCTTAAAATAATTAATTTCGTTATTTGTCAGACTTTGAGAATAAGCAATTTTACTGTCTCTTGATATCGTTAATAATCTTGCTTCTTCATTAAATATAATAGTATATGAAGTATTTTCATTAGATGTATGAATAGCCAAATCGGCGATAGTTCCCTTATCGCTGCCGGCAACATATAGCTTGCCGTCTTGATGAAGGTGCATAATATTACAGGTGTCGCTTTCATTAATGCCGCCTGCAGTAGTTGAAGTTCCGAGAGCAATAACCGTTGCCTGCAAAGCCTCATCGTTCTCCTTGCTTACCTTGTATTCAATACGATAAGAACTTTTGCCATTAATTGCACTGAAATTGCCGCATATAAATCCGTTTTGGTTAAATAAATCAGAGCCGCTGTTAAAGCTGCTGCCTGATGTATTCCATGAATTGCTATACATTTTTCTTGATGTATTCATAGTATCGCTAATCTGGCAGTTATTAGCATCATTATAGTTTGCATAATCTGAATTACCAAACTCATAATTCGTCAGCAGTGTACTGTCGCTATTATCCTTTGCAAACGCAGTAAAATCAAAATATAATCCATTAATGACACCTGTAAATAGAATTAATAACGAAAACAAAAAGCATAATGCTTTTCTGAAAATTCTCTTTGCTTTAGTCATAAAAAGCACCTCCAATCCATATTCCGCTCAGTCTGTGAAGAAATCATCAGGAATTTCAACATCGGTATTGTTGTCAAGTATTCCTCCGGAAGTTGTAATAACATTAAAAACCATAGTGAAATTCTCAATCTCGCTTAGCGGTTTTACATATTGAAGCTTTTCCATGAATTATTTCCCCCTATAATAATTTTAACAATTCAATCGTATTACAAAATATTAATATTTTCAATAAACTAAGTAAATATAGCTGATTATTTCAATATAAATTGTGATATTTCAAACATTTTGTTCATTAGACCATCTTTAGTCTTTGCTAACAGTATAAAAGCTTGAAAAATTATAAGCAATATATTGTAATACAACTCCTTTTTTATATTACCATATTAAAAATTTCAAACCACATTAATTATCATTATGTTGATTATGAATTATCACAATTTTATTATCTATGTTCTTTTAAAAATCGGTCAATGAATTAATACAAAAGAAGCAGAGGCTCCGCAAAACATGCAGCACCCCTGCCTCAAATTTTGTTGCAAACAATATACAACTAAATTTTACAATTCATATTATATACTTTTTCTGAATTAGCCACTCTAAAATAACTTTTGCTCTGCTCTCTAGATTCGGCAATTCGTTTTTACCAAAATACTTAAGTTCAAAACTTTCTCCGTCGGTAATTTTCAAATTACCTGTTGCATCATTTGCAAGATACAGTGCAACAACTGAATAAAGCTCATCGTCATTTGGATATTTAAAATAAAAATTCTTACCAGAAAACACATTAAGGAGAGTAAATGATGCGGCATCTAAATTTGTTTCTTCTTTTAATTCTCTTGCAGCAGTTTCTTCCAAAGTTTCACCGAGTTCAATAGCTCCTCCCGGAATGCCCCAACTATTCGTGTCAGACCTCAAATTCAAAAGAATTTTATTATCTTTTAACACGACAACTGTTGCTCCTGCTGAAAGCATCGGAGCGTGACCGATATATTTTCTCATTTCTTTTATGTAGCTCATATATTAATTCTCCAATTTAAAATTTTCATATCAAAATTCATACAAAAAACTCCAATAGTTTTTCATCAATAGTTGCAATAGGTTCTTTATTTTTTATTTGACTATATAAATTCAGTTTCCCGATTTCTTCTCTATCGTTGATTTGTCTATATATATCCTCAACCGTCATATCAGACAAAAAAATTCCGTATAGTCCACCATATTCTATTCTTTCCTCATCTGAGAAATAATCAGAATTCAATAAAAATTTCATTGCTCCAAGATAAACCAAATCTGCATCTTGAATTCCTAATTCCTCGCGACACTCTCTGACAATACATTCTCTCGCCGTTTCGCCATGTTCAATGCATCCGCCAAATATTTCGTATCTATTTCTCCATTTGTTCCACCCTAAAAGGTAATCATTTCCAATCTTAACAACAGCAAGACAATGTGTTAAAAGTGAATTTTGTGAAAGTTCGTTTTCATTAATATCATCTATTGATATTAATACATTTCCTGTATCATCCTTACAAATACACGAATCATACAAAATATCCATAATGCTATATTTACCTCTAAATTTTAATTTCATTTTTATTATATCACAATTAAAATCTAAGTACATTGTAAATACAAAAAAAATGTGATAATATTTATCTATACAAATTAAGGAGACCAAGATATGGAACTATTAACAAAAGCATCATATTCTGATGAGGTAACTGAGAGAGAAAAAACGAATCTTGATATAGCATATCGCGCTGCACTTGAAAGTATTGTTATGCTGAAAAATGACGGAGCTTTGCCTTTCAGGGACAATAGCATTGCAGCATATGGCAGCGGTGTATCTGTTACAATTAAAGGAGGTACAGGCTCAGGCGAGGTTAACGAAAGACATAGTGTAAGCATTTTTGAAGGACTTCAGAATAAAGGCTTTGATATTACCAATCGCCGGCTTAATGCTGATTACAGGGATATGTATGCGCAGGCTCAGATGGACTTTGTTAAGAGCCAAAGAAAAAAGGTTTATACCCATCTTCCACAGTTAATGAGCATCCTCTTTAATCCGTTTCAGGCTCCCGAATTTTATGATATAACCGACAGCGAAATTAAGAGCAATAATACAGATAATTGCATTTATGTTTTATCACGTCAGGCAGGTGAAGGAGGAGACAGAAAGGCCGAAAAGGGAGACCTCTTTATCACTGATTATGAGCGAAAAACAATAACAAAGCTTGCAAAGTCATACAAAAATTTTGTTCTGATTATCAATGCCGGCTCACAGCTAGATATGGCATTTGTTGACGAAATTGATGGAATAAATGCAATACTCTTTATCTGCCAGCTTGGTACACAGGGCGGTAATGCAGTTGCTGATATTCTTATAGGAAATGTTTCGCCATCCGGCAAACTTGCTGACACTTGGGCTAAACAGTACAGTGATTTGCCTTTCTCTGATGAATACAGTTATCTTAACGGAAATACCAAGGATGAGTTTTATAAGGAAGGCATATATGTCGGATACCGATATTTTGATTCCTTCAGTGTTGAGCCAAAGTATCCATTTGGCTTTGGTTTAAGTTATACAGAATTTGAAATTAATAATGCAAAAGCAAGCAACAATAAATCAAAAATAACTATTACTGCCGATGTTAAAAATATCGGTGTTTTATCAGGCAAAGAGGTCATTCAGATTTATGTATCTGCTCCAAACGGCAATATTGATAAGGAATATCAAAAGCTTGTTGCCTTTGAAAAAACAGATGAAATCAAGCCTGATAACAGTCAAAAGGTTATTATCGAATTTGATGCAAAGCAAATGGCAAGCTTTGATGAAAAGAGAGCATCTTATGTTCTTGAAAAAGGCGAATATATTATCAGAATCGGCAATTTCTCAAGGAACACAAAATCTTTTTCAGTAATAAATATTGATGATGAAATCATTGTTTCAAAGCACGATAATATTCTTCCAAAAACAAAGGAATTTGAAGAGCTTAAATCTCCAATCAAAGAGTGTCAAGATACTGATAACCTTGATAAAATCAATTTAAAACAAGCTGATTTTGAAACAGCAGTATATGAATATAAAACTCCTGATGAGTGCAAAGATGAAAGAGTACAGAAAATACTGAACACACTTACAACAAGGGATATGACAGATATTTGTGTTGGTATAGGTATGTTCGGCGGTAAAACAAAATTTAATCTTCCGGGCTCTGTCGGCAATACAACCTCAAAATTCTGGGATAAGGGTCTTGCAAATGTCACTCTTTGCGACGGACCTGCAGGCATTCGTATTCAAAAACGCAGTGCCGTAACAAAATCAGGCAAGGTAAAAGCAGTTGACAGTTCACTTGGAACATTTGATTTGCTTATGCCGGAAGCAGTTCAGAAAATAATGAAAGGTAATCCTGAAAAAGACACCATAATTTATCAATACACAACAGCATTCCCTGTTTCAGCTGCTCTTGCACAAACATGGAACACCGATTTGCTTTATGAAATCGGAAAGGCTGTTTATTCTGAAATGAAGGAATATGGCTGTACATACTGGCTTGCACCTGCTGTTAATATTCACAGAAACCCGCTTTGCGGCAGAAACTTTGAGTATTATAGTGAGGATCCGTTTCTTGCAGGAGAAATGGTTACGGCAATGGCACTTGGCGTTCAGCAGGAAAAAGGCTTTTACGTAACTGTTAAACATTTTGCTTGTAATAACCAAGAAGAAAACCGAAACAATATGACTGCCAATTTAAGTGAAAGAGCACTTCGTGAAATATACCTTCCTGCCTTTGAAAGTGCAGTCCGCAAGGGCAAGGCAAAGTCAATTATGACTGCCTATAATATGATTAACGGAGTTTATTGCTCAAACAGCTATGACCTTTGCACAAAGGTGCTTAGAAATGAGTGGAACTTTGATGGAGTTGTAATGACCGACTGGTTTGCATCAATGCTCGGCAACGCTGATGATGCATTATGTATGAGTGCCGGCAATGATCTTATTATGCCTGGCGGTTCATTCTTCAAGTTTAAAATCTTAATGGGTATCAAGAGTGGCAAAATCACAAAGAACGATCTTCGCCGATGCTGTTCAAATATCATCAAATCAATTCTTGACAGTGATATACAAAGAGAATATATTGATAAATAAAAACACGAATAGTGTAAACTAAAAAGCAGGGTAAATGCAAAATATGCAATACCCTTTTTGCAATATTTTCTGACCGCAGTATTATCATATGCCTTGATAGTAGAAAGCCAATTGAAGAAATCTTTAATTTAATTGATGAAAGCTATAAGCTTGCAATGAAATAATATAGGATTTTGTGAAGATTATTAACAGGATGTCGACAGACTGAGGCAGGTAGCAAAAACTACCTGCCTCAGTCTTTTATTAGCTATAAAAAAGATTCATTGGGCAATTTGGTATATGAATTTGAACCCTTTTGGAGTCGCTTAAATTCATAAAACTTTATATATAAATCCAATTATTAATTAGATACTCTTTTTCAAAATTTCAATGATTTCATTATGACTTAATACTTTATATCCGTCGTCAAGAATGATTGTTGAATCTGCAATTCCTTCAAGCATATCTTCTGTTACGCCAAACTCTGAAATAGTCATAACAAGTCCTAACTCTTTCATCCAGCTTTCCATTGCTGAAAGTCCTTCTAAAGCAATTTCTTCATCTGTTTTTCCATTTGAGTTAACGCCCCAAACATTAACAGCAAAGCGCTTAAATTTCTGTAAGCCATAAGGCATAATATATCTGTAATAAGGCAGAGAAACTGCTGACAGCGTCATACCGTGGGTTGCGTCTGTGTGAGCACCGACTGCCTGACCAAGCATATGCACCATCCAATCGGTTGATTTGCCTCTTGAAACAAGCGTATTAAGTGCCCATGTTGCAGTCCACATAATGTTACTTCTTGCCTCATAATCCTGACTGTTCTTATTTGCAATACGACTTGAATGAATGAGTGATTTCATCAAGCCCTCGCTGATATAATCACTTGTATTGTCATCCTCCCCTGAAAAATACTGCTCACAGATATGATTGAAAATATCATATATTCCCGATACCATCTGATAATGTGGAAGCGTTAAAGTATATTTGGGATTGAGAATGGAGAACTTAGGCATAATGCTTTCATCAGCAAACACATGACCGATTTTCATTTTTGTATCGTGATTTGTAATAACTGAACCTGCATTCATTTCCGATCCTGTGCCAACCATAGTAAGCACACAGCCGACAGGAACAATTTCACAGCTTGGTTCATCAAATTTGATATAATACTTCTCCCACGGGTCTTCATCACAATTTACTGAAACGGATACTGCCTTGCAGTAATCACATACAGAGCCGCCGCCTACTGCAAGTAACAAATCAGCATTATGCTTTCTTGCAATTTCAACACCCTCATACAGCTTTTCAACTGTAGGATTTGGCATTACACCTGAAATCTCGGCAATATTTTTATCATTTTCTTTCAAAATTGAAATGACCTCATCATAAATACCGTTTTTCTTTATGGATTCTTTGCCATATGCCAAAACAACATTTTTGCCGTATTTTGACAGTTCATCATTCAGATACTTTAATGAATCATCTCCAAAATATAATTTCGTCGGATTACAATAACTGAAATTTCCTAACATAATGATTCCTCCGTTAAATTAAATATTTAAACTTTTTATCCATTTTGACAGCACCGTTTCAGATACATTGCCATTCAGAAGTTTACCCTCAATAATTTTTGCTGAAGCAGAAACACTTGGCTTTAGCTCATCAACAGTTTTGCCAAAACCGCTGCCGCCGCTTGTAGCAAACAAAACTATGACCTTGTTTGAAAAATCATAGCTTTCAAGAAAAGTATTAATGATAGTCGGTGCAACATACCACCAGATAGGAAAGCCTAAAAATACTACATCATAATTTTCAACCTTTGCATTCTTGTCTGCAATAGCAGGTCGGAACTTTTTATCCTTCATTTCAACCGAACTGCGTGAGTCTTTATTCATCCAGTTTAAATCTGCTTTTGAATATGGAATTTCAGGCTTGATTTCATATAAATCTGCCCCTGCTGCCTTTGCAAGTGTTTTTGCGGCACTTGCTGTTACACCGCTTGCACTGAAATATGCTACTAATTTTTCACTCATAATTATTTCTCCTTTATATACTAATAAATTACTTTCATATTAATGCCGTTTAACCATTCTTCAATTTCAAAAATTAAAATTAGTGCAGCCGATTGACTACACTTACATTATAAACATAAAATCGTTATATATCAAATACTTAGTTTTTATGTCTTTCCTATGCCTAAAAAGCATTTGGAATAATCGATAAACTTTGTTGTTGCAAAGCTGAAAGGCAGCTGCCTTTTCCATGCAAGCACACTTGTGGCTGTTAAAGAAGGTGATAAAGTTCTGTATGTAATTTTATTACTATTCCAAAACGGAATAGCACCTTCTATAACAACCGAATATATGCTAAGCCTTCACTAACCATAATTGCGCCGTTTGTACTCAGGTTGCTTGTAAATCTTATATTTAAATCCTTATAATAATCACCGAACCAGCCGGTTCAAGCAGCAGTCCTATATCTATTAAGCCCTTATCCATCTGCGAAAGTTGACGGCTTAAGGCAGGCTGCGTAATATGTAAAACTTCTGACGCTTTAGATATACTCTCTTCTCTGACAACTGTTAAAAAATATCTTTGACTCCCACGGTTCTAACGTTATCTTAGTGTTTTTGCTAATGGATTTGCCTGTTTTTATTTCTATGCAGTCGTTATCGGTAACATATTCCTGCCTATCAACCGAGCAGTTGAAAATAAACTCAATTCTTTTATCATCAGTATAACCTTTCTTGATTACAATAGGAAATTCATATTCAGGCTTTTCAATTTTCGCATCAATCAAAGCCATTGAAATGAGCGCTTTCAGCTGATTGTCATTCGGAACATAACCCAGATAATACGCTGTTCCCTTACCGAATTTGTTTCTGCAAAAGGCTGAATAATCGCACCAAGCATAATGCTGATAATTATAAATGGTCTCAGCTGTGTCAGATTTTAAAAGCTCCATAAAATATTCAGCATTTTCACCGTTAACAGTAACATCCTCTGTTCTTGAATGCTGATTATATGTCAGACCAAACACATCTGTCATACCGTGTGGCAATCTGTCATGGAACACCTTAACATTTTTATCCGTAACAAATGATTTGAAGGTTGAAAAAAGTACACCGCCATTTTCGGTATAAGCTCTCAAAGCTTCAATAAGCTCATCACGCACACTATAGAGTGCAGGTGTGATGACTAAATCATATCTGTCAAAATCAAGTGCTTTTGCAAACACAATATCACACTCAATATTCATTTCATAAAGTACCTTGTAAATTTTAAGAACAACATCATTATATGATAAATCCTTATGAATGGGAAACCACTTGAGCGCACCGTAGCTGTCGTTATCAACAACAATTGCTACCCGGTTTTTCTTTTTCATATTACATATTTCAGGTGCAATATTCTTTAATTCTTTACCGATTTCACAGACATCATAGTATGTCGGATTCGGCTCTAAATCGTGACTGAGAATACCCTTCCAATAGGTTTCCTTTGCATTATGAATGGAGTGCCAGTTCCAATACAGAATTCCCTTTGCACCGCTGGAAATATGCATCATTGCGTGCAGCTTCATCTGTTTAGGGAACGGCAGAGTATCAGGGAAAGCCTGAGCCTGTGTTTCAAGCACAAAATACGGAGCATTGTTAAGTGCATAGATTTCAGAGCCTGCAAAGGCAATCTCCATTCCCGTAAAATGCTTTTGCGTTTTATGGTAAACATCAACGCCTGCAATCGTCAGACATTTGTTATTTTCAAAATGATCGGCATTTGCCTGCAAACCTCTTGAATTGCCGTCGTGATGCCCCGCAGGACCTATTGACTCCCAGTCATAGTCAAGATTATGTGTTATGAATTGGTCATCTCTTTTGTATTCCTTGACAATATCAGCCTGCCATGACAGAAAATCGGCAACACATTGTCTTCTGAACTCCTCAAAGGCACAGCCAAGGCTTGCATTCTGCACAGCAGTAATATCGGGGAAATCGTCCCAGTCTGCAATAGAATTGCTCCAATATGCAAGACCGAACGCTTTATTCATTGCATCTGTAGTTTTAAACTTATTAATCATATACTGCTTGAATTTTGCCTGAATGGATTTACCGACATTGCCATAGTGATGCGTTTCGTTATCAATCTGAAAGCCGATAACATTAGGGTGCTTTGCTGTATGCTCAAGCAGCTTTCTTATTACAATTTCAGCGTGATGAAGATATGTTTTATTTGTAATATCCATATTCTGACGATAGCCGTAGCCTGACCTTCCGCCGCTTGTAGTAACAAGAACATCACGATCAAGCTGAACAAGCCAGTATGGAACAGCATAAGTAGGTGTACCGATAATAACAGACAAGCCGTATTTCTCAGCAGCATTCAGCACTCTGTCGATATGTGTAAAATCAAATACATTTTCTTTTGGCTCAAGCGTGCTCCATGTTGATTCTGCAATACGAACAACATTAAAGCCCGCTTCCTTCATCATCTTAAAATCAGTTTCAAGCCTGTCATACGGCATATATTCATCATAATATGCAGTTCCAAACAAATATTTATTCAAAATAACACCCCACCAAAACACTATAATGCAATAATAACCTAATCAGTTTTTCAAGTCAACAATAATATAAATTAAATACAGGAGCAGTTCAAAACTTAAACTGCCCCTGCCTCAATTTTTGGTGACAAACAATAATATAAATTTATTAATTCAAAATTATGTACTATATCCAGTCAAGTCCTTAACAACTTCACCTGCAATTATCAATCCGACTACTGATGGGACAAAAGCATTGCTGCCGGGCACCTGACGTCTGATTGTACATTTTCTTTTAGTATCAGGCGGACATATGCAATGATATTTACAGCTGTTTTCAGTATCCTCAATCGGTTTAATTGCAGGCTCTTTTGAATAGACAACCTTGAGATTTTTAATACCTCTTTTTTTCAGCTCTCTTCGCATAACCTTTGCAAGCGGGCAAACAGTAGTTTCATAAATATCTGCCACCTCAAATGCCGTTGGGTCAAGCTTATTTCCTGCTCCCATAGAGCTGATAATCGGTGTGCATGCTTTCTGCGCATTTTCGACAAGAGCAATTTTGCCAGTTACTGTATCAATGGCATCAACAATATAATCGTACTGTGTAAAATCAAATTGCTCAGCTGTTTGGGGTGTATAAAAGGTTTTGTGCTTTATTACTTTAACGTCAGGGTTTATTTCCAAAATACGCTTTTCTGCAGCATCGACTTTATATTCGCCCACTGTTTTGCGTGTTGCAAATATCTGGCGGTTAATATTCGTCAGGCAAATTCTATCATCATCTATCAAATCAATCACACCAACACCGCTTCTTGCCAATGCTTCAACAGTGTAACCGCCTACACCGCCAATCCCGAAAACAGCAATACGGCTATGGGCAAGATTGTCCATAGCCTTTTTACCGAATAACAATTCTGTTCTTGAAAATTGATCTAACATAGCTTTTCCTTTAAATATTCTATTGCACTTGCAGCAGCATTTGCACCGTCTGCAACTGCTGTTACGACCTGACGCAGCTGTTTTTTTCGGATATCACCGGCAACAAAAAGTCCATCAACACTTGTCCTGCAATCCTCATTTGCGGCAACATAATTATTGTCAAAGGTCAGCGGCAGATTTTTTAAATAATCTGTTGCTGGAACTGAGCCAACGGCAATAAACACTCCATCTGCATTATAATGCTCACAGCCGTTAACACTTTTAAGCTCAACACCGTCAACCCGATTGCCGCCTGTTATTGCATTTAACACTTCATTACACCTTATGGCAACATTATGCAGACTTTTCAATATATCAAGCCTTGTCTGCGGTGCACGAAAGGCATCTCTGCGGTGAACAAGTGTTACACTTTTACAGATAGAGGAAAGATATATTGCATCCTCAACGGCAGTATCACCGCCGCCGATAACAAAAACATCTTTGTCTGCAAAAAAAGCACCGTCGCAAACAGCACAGTAAGATACACCTCTTCCGAGTAAAGTCTGCTCGCCCGCAACATTCAGCTTGCGTGGGTTTGCACCTGTGGCGGCAATAACTGTTTTTGTTTCAACAACATCACCGCTGTGCAAAATAATTTCTTTACAACTGCCGTTATCCCTTATATCTTCAACAATACCAAGTTCAATTCTTGCGCCGAATGAAACCGCCTGCTCCTTTATCAATTCGCCCAAGTCTGCACCGTTTACATTCGGAACGCCAGGATAATTCTCGACATTGTGTGCAGAGGTTATCTGTCCGCCGCCCCAACCGTCCTGCTCTAAAACGACAAAATCAATACCGGCTCTTGCAGCATAAATAGCGGCAGTCAGACCTGCTGCACCACCGCCGATGATTACTAAATCATACATATTTCAATTGCTCCTGTTCTGAAAAATCTCCGTCTATTTTAAAGGATTTGAGGACAGGAGCATTTTTATCCATTAAAGATAAAATCATATAACTTGCTGTTTTGTCATAAGCAAGCCTTTTGTCCTCATCGCTGGGTCTTGACGGACTTTCAGGATGACTGTGCCAGTTACCGAGAGGTACAAAACCGTTTGCACGCATATCCTTAACCGCTGCAAGCTGCTCCTTCGGTTCCATTGAGAAATGCTCGTTGCTGTTATCAACATTCGTCAAAAGATAAACCTTTTTAACAATCTTATCGCCGTTTTCTTTAATCTCTCCGCCCAGAAGACCACAAGCCTCACTCGGCAGCCATTTCTGTGCGTGAGCAAGTATTTTTTCATAATCCGATTTTGACAAATAAATCATTAATTACACTCCTGTGCATTCTGCCTGCTCATAGTCAATAAGCTCTGTAATAGTTGGATTATCACTGCAGACAGCACAGTTATCATTCTTTGGCAGTTTGATTTTTCTGAACTCCATTTTGAGTGCATCATAGGTTAAAAGATAACCTGTGAGCAAATCACCTGCGCCTGTAATATACTTAACCGCTTCCATTGCCTGCAGGCAACCGATAACACCTGCCATAGCACCGATAACGCCTGCCTGTTTGCAGGTTGGAACTGCATCCTTTGGAGGCGGATTTTTAAATACACATCTGTAGCAGGGTCCTTCACCCGGAACATAGGTCATTAACTGCCCCTGAAAGCGGATAATTCCTGCGTGTGAAAACGGCTTTTCCGCCATAACGCAAGCATCATTGATAAGAAACTTTGCAGGGAAATTATCTGTACCGTCAAGAATAAAATCATAGTCCTTGATGATTTCCATAATATTATCAGATGCAATAAAGTCGTGATATGTAATTACATTTACATCAGGGTTTATAGCTTGCATTGTTTCCTTTGCCGATTCAACCTTTGGCTTGCCCAAATCACTTGTTGTATGGATAACCTGACGCTGAAGGTTTGACAAATCGACCTCATCAGCATCAGCAATACCGATTGTGCCGACACCTGCTGCTGCAAGATACATTGCTGCAGGTGCTCCAAGACCGCCTGCACCGATAATAAGCACTTTGGAATTAAAAAGTTTTTTCTGACCTTTGACTCCAATCTCTTTTAAAATGATATGACGAGAGTAGCGTTCAAGCTGTTCATTTGTAAATGCCATCAGCAGCCTCCTCCCATAAAGTAGAGAAATTCAATTTCATCACCATCGCAGATGAGCTTTGTTTCAAGCTCATCTGATTTAACAAAATCATCATTGATTGTAACGGTTACATAAAGAGGGTTTTCTACATTCTCTGCTTCAATAAGCTGCTTTACTGTTAAACCATCAGCATATTCCTTTTTCTTTCCTGCTACTGTAATAATCATAATCCTTCTCCTTGCAATAATGCATTATCAATAAAATCTTTAAATGCAGTTTCATCAACCGCACCTCTTAATCGGCTTATTTCTTCGCCATTTTTAAAAATGATTATAGTCGGTGCTGCTTCAATACTGTACTTTGTAACAAGCTCTGAATTTGCACCAATATTAACCTTAACAAAATCCAGCCTTTCTGTATACTCCCTCTCCGCCTTGCTGATAAGCGGTGCAATTCTTCTGCATGGGACACAGCCGTCACTGTAAAAATCAGCAAGCACAGGCACTTTGTTTGCGTTAATATAACTTTCAAAATTTGAGCTGTCGAGTTTTAAATTCATTTACTATTCCACCTTTTGAACAATTAAATCATAAGTGTTATCATCATTTGATAACAGCTTTATTATTTTATGTCCTTCTTCCTTAATACTTCTTGGAACATTTTGGACAGGCTCACCGTCATTCATATGAACGCAAAGAATATCACCTTCATCAAGTTCTTCCAGAGCAACCTTTGCCTTAACAAAGGTTACAGGGCACACAACATCTGTTATGTCAACTGTATCCGTAATATTAAAATCATTTAATGAATCAGCCATTATAAGCCTCCTTTACTTTTTCTTCTAATTTGTCCCAGCCGACACGCTCAAGCGTTTTTGCAAAACGTTCGCTCGGATTGGCATTTTTATCAAAAAAATCAATTGCAGCATCTGCAACACGGTACAAAGTTTCCTTATCCTCAATAATCGGCAAAAGCTCTGTACCCTTTTGAATACTGTTACCGAATGTGCCGCCGAATGATACGATATAACCGCTCTTGCCCTGCCAGCTTTCTGTTGGGCAGGCAGTAACACATCTGCCGCAGTTATTGCATTTATCTTCGTCAACAGTAATTATATTATCTGTAATAGAGATTGCACCGCCCCTGCAGGCCTTTTCACATACACCGCAGAAAATGCAGGCATCCTTATCCCAATTGATAATCATACCGCCTTTAACACCAAAGTCATTTTCCTCTGCTTTAAGGCAGTTATTCTGACAGCCTGTTACACCGAATTTGAATTTATGAGGAAGCGTTCTGCCGAAATATCTTGCATCCAAATCCGTTGCAATTTCAAGGGCATCAATACATCCGCTTGGGCAGCATTTACCACCCTGACATGCAGTAACTGTTCTGACTCTCGGACCACAGACACCTGGCACAACTCCGCCGTTTGCCAAATCTTTCTTCACTGCTTCAATATCTTCAAGCCTGATGAACGGAATCTCCACTCCTTGACGAGAGGTCAAATGAACATAGCCGTCACCATATTTGTCAGCAACCTGCTGAATTGTTTTCAGTTGCTTTGATGTGACAGTTCCGCCCACAACACGAAGCCTGAGTGAAAAAGTATTTTTCTGTTTCTGACGCATAAAGCCGCCGGCTTTTAACGCCGCATAATCCACTGCCATATGTAATCCTCCTTAAATATATGAGCCTGCATAAATCAAATCCAGCATATCCGCTGTATGAAATGCATTTTCAAAATCAGCAATGATGTCCTCTATATCTTCAATACCGACACTGATACGGATTAAATCATCATAAACACCTGCTGCAGCCTTTTCCTCGTCTGACGAATGAGCAAATATCGTTGATGCAGGATGAACAACAAGTGTTTTTGTATCACCTATATTTGAAACATTCAAAGCGTATTTCAAATTATTTATAATACTAAATGCCTTTTCCTTAGACTCCACACGGATAGTCAAAATTCCTCCGGCATAACCGTGATTAAATTGCTTATTGATTAAAGGATAATACTCGCTGTCCTTTAGACCCGGATAGTTAACCTCTTTAACATAGCGCAGTGTTTTAAAATGCTCTGCTAAAAGCTGTGCGTTTTGACATATACGCTCCATACGGAGTCCAAGCGTTTCTATACCGTTGATATTAAGATATGCATTCATCGGCGCAAGGCACGCACCGATATCACGCCAAACAGAATTACGAAGTCTTGCAGTGAATGCACCCTTGCCGAATTTCAGGTAATCACCCATAACATCAAATTTACCGTTATTCCATTTAAAATTTCCGCTGTCAATAATAACACCGCTGATTGCGCTGCCGTTTGAATTGATATATTTTGACGATGAGTGAACAACAATATCTGCACCGAAATTAATAGGCTTAATTAAAACGGGGGTTGCTGTTGTGCTGTCCATAATAAGCGGTATGTCATTCTTATGAGCCAAATCGGCAAGCTCCTTTACATCAACCACATTAAGCTTCGGATTGCCGATAATCTCTGCAAAAATCACCTTAGTATTTTCATTAATGCAGGGGGCAATATTTTCAGCGGTAAAATCATTAACAAATACTGCTTTAATTCCAAAAGGCTCTAAATCACGGAACAAATCAAGAGTACCGCCGTAAAGACCTGTCGGCACAATAATTTCATCACCGCCTTTTAAGATGTTTAGCAAAGCACATGACACAGCAGCAGAGCCTGACGAACAAGCTGTTGCAGAAAGTCCGCCCTCAAGTCTTGCCATACGTTTTTCAAAATTATCAACAGTCGGATTGCCTATTCTTGAATAAGCAAAGCCCGGCTTTTTGTTATTAAAAATATCCTCAAGCTCTTCAGCGGTTTTATGGGCATAGGCACTTGTCTGAAAAACAGGAACAGAGGTTGCACCTTTAAATTCTTCCTCCTGCCTTACACTGTGGAGAAGCATAGTATTCATTTCAAGGCGCAAATCCTCTTTCTTGCTTTCATACTTTTTTCTTGCCTTTGATATTCGTTTAAAATCCATATTAAAGTCCCCAATAATTGCTTGTAAAGATTACTCGTCTGTATGTTTCAAATTTCATCCATTTTTCATAAAGATGCTGTTTATCTGTATTCTTTAAATCTGCAAAAAACATATCCAAATCTTCTTTTGAATGAATATTAACTGAAAAGCCCTTACCATTTACAACAGGAAGTCCGATATACTGATACTGAGAAAGAGGCTTAACATCTGATATAACGCCGTTTCTTATTTCAACAGCAGCTGAAGAATCTATAGCCAAAATATCAAAATAAGCAGGATAATCATAGCTTTCGCCCTTAAGCTTAATTGCATCACCTATTGCAAAGCTTTTATTTTCGCTTGAATAATTATCTATAGCAAGGCTTTTTTCATTGTAGAAAAATTCATCAAAAAGAAGCGTTTTCGCTTTGATGCCGTTGCCTTTAATAACAACACCGTTTTCTTCATCTGTATCAATAATTTCTTCAACAACACCGCATGCAGAGGTCATATTTGAAATTCTGTCAATCAGAATAAGCTCACCGAGTGTTTTATGTGAATTAAACAAATCAACTGCAATTTCTTCATCAATCATAATTTCGCATAGTGCAATTTCGTTTTTTGAAATTGAATTTACTTCAATCTGCTGACCGCTATTGATATCCGTTTTATAAAGAATTTTCTTAACCTTACCTGCAATTTTCTTTGTGCCGAGTTTTACAAAATACTCCCTGCCTTCGCTCAGTACAGAGTCATCCATCCAAAGAAGAGTTGCGTTGAATGATTTTGCATTGCCGATTTTGTTATCCTTGGTTAATACACATCCTCTGGAAACATCAATCTCCTTATCAAGAGTGATTGTTACAGGCTGACCTGTTATGGCAGTTTCGACCTCTTTATCTCCCGCAAAAATGCTTTTCACGGCTGCAAGCTCAAAGCTTGGAAGAACAGTGATTTCATCACCGACAGAAATACTGCCTGCTTCAATCTGTCCCTGAAAGCCTCTGAAGGTATGATTAGGTCTGCATACACGCTGAACAGGCATATAAAAGCCTTTTTCTGTATCTGAACTTTTAATATCAACATTTTCAAGATAGGTTAAAATCGGTTCACCGTCATACCAAGGCATTTTGTCAGACTTAACTGTTACATTATCTCCTGCCGTTGCAGAAACAGGAATGATTTTTACATTATTGAGCTTAAGCTCATCAGTAAGCTCTGCAATCTGCTTTTCAATATTGCCGAAGGTTTCACAGCTGTAATTGGCAAGATCCATTTTATTAACTGCGAAAACAAAGTAGTTAATACCCATAAGTTTGCAGATTCTTGCGTGGCGCTTCGTCTGAATAAGCACGCCCTGAGTAGCATCTATCAGTATAATTGCCAAATCTGCAAATGATGCACCGACTGCCATATTACGGGTGTATTCCTCGTGACCAGGAGTATCAGCAACAATAAATGAACGGTTTTCTGTTGTAAAATAACGGTAAGCAACATCAATTGTGATTCCCTGTTCACGCTCTGCCATAAGTCCGTCAAGAAGAAGAGAATAATCTATTTCGCCCTCACGAGAACCAACCTTTGAATCAAGAATAAGTGTCTCCTCCTGATCAGCAAAAAGGAGTTTAGCATCATAAAGAATATGACCGATAAGGGTGGACTTTCCGTCATCAACACTTCCGCATGTTATGAATTTAAGTAAATCATTCATTAAAAGTAGCCCTCCCTCTTTCTTTTCTCCATACTTGCTGCACCGCCGTCTTTATCAATAACACGGCTTGTGCGTTCACTTTCTACTGCTGAAAGTGTTTCTTCAATAATTTCATCAATCGTTGATGCATTTGATTCAACACCGCCTGAAAGCGGATAACAGCCAAGCGTTCTGAAACGCACCATTTTCATCTGCGGTTTTTCGCCAGGCCTTAATCTCATTCTCTCGTCATCAACCATTATAAGATTTCCATCACGCTCGACAACCGGGCGCTTTGCAGCAAAATAAAGCGGAACAATCGGTATGTTCTCTCTTTTTATGTATTGCCAGATATCAGTTTCCGTCCAGTTGGAAATAGGAAATACTCTTATACTTTCGCCCTTATTAATTTCGGTATTATAAAGTTTCCACATTTCAGGGCGCTGATTTTTAGGATCCCATGCCTGAGCAGAATTTCTGAACGAAAAAATGCGCTCCTTTGCACGGCTCTTTTCCTCATCTCTCCTGCCTCCGCCGAATGCAGCAGTAAAGCCATACTTATTAAGCGCCTGCTTTAATGCCTGCGTTTTCATTATATCTGTATAAGCCGAGCCGTGGTCAAACGGGTTTATGCCCTGCTTTACGCCGTCCTCATTGATATATTCAAGCATCTCAATGCCAAGTTCTTTTGCCGTTTTATCACGAAACTCAATCATTTCCTTAAATTTCCACGTAGTATTAACATGAAGAAACGGAAACGGCGGCTTTGCAGGATAAAACGCTTTCATAGCAAGATGCAGCATTACAGATGAATCCTTGCCGATTGAATACAGCATTACAGGCTTTTCACACTCTGCTGCAACTTCACGCATTATGTATATTGCCTCTGACTCCAATTCATCCAAATGGGATAATTTGCTCATATGCATCCTCCTTTTAGTATTTATTTGAGCTTGTTGAGTCAACTGTTATTGTTCTTATCAAGCCCTTGTTATTATAAAAATTCCAATTAAGATATCTGCCGTCTTTCTCGACCTGCATATAGGTATCATTACCGCCCATATCATCACCGAGGAAGAATTCAATTGCCCCTGTTCTGCATTCCTTTACGCAGGAAACACAACCCCAGCAGTCCTTCGGATATTTTATATATGCTTTTTTATTTATAATTCTAATTAAACTGCCCGGACAAACCGCACTGCACATTCTGCAGCCGACACATTTTTGAGGGTTAATTCTGATACTCATATTTCCCCCTCCTGTCCGCCAGTGGTCTTTCTATAATTTTTAGCTTGCCGTCAATCAATTTGGAATTTATGTATTTCAGATAATGCTCATCGTCCTGATTCGGGAAACTTTCATTTTCTGCAAAGCAATGCCAGCGGGTTTCCTTTCTTGCTCTTAAATGAGCAATTACCGAAAGGCAGACTGTAAGCCTTTCTCTCACCTCGAAAAAATGGGTTAAATCCTGCATATCAGTACAGAAAACAGACTTTGAAAGGTCAATAAGCTCTTTTATTTTTTCCTCTGCAATATTCAAGGACTCTTCGGTAAAAGCATAATAAGTGCTTATGCCGCCTGCGTATTTATCCATAATATCCTGCATCAGAAGCTCAAGCTTTTCAGCAGTTAATTCACCTCTATTTGATAAATAATGCTGCACTCTTTCATTTACTGCTTTTACGAGTAATTCAGATACAACTTCATTTTCTTTGTCTTTTATTGTGTCTAAGGCAGAAAGAGCAGCAATTTTACCCTCTGCAAGAGCTCCTGTTACATATTTCTGTGGGCAGCCGCCTGCCACATCGCCTGCAGCGTATAAGCCGTCAAGAGTTGTTTTTCTCTCATTATTTATCCAGTAACCGCTTGCAGTGTGACCACCGACAATATAAGGCTCTGTACCCTCGATTTCAACATTTTCTTCATCAGCACTTTTGCCGTTTGCCACCCATTTGAGTGTCTGCGACGGAGCCATATTAAGATAAGCTTTTTCCAAATCCTGTGCCTGTTCGTTTGTTATACTATCTGTTTTAAGATAACAAGGACCTCTGCCTGCTTTATTTTCAGCAACTGTTCCCCACACTCTCTGTGATGTGGTTAAACCGTATTTATCCTCATAAAGCTCGCCAAGCGAATTAATCTGCTTTGCACCTACGCCCTGGGCGAGCGTGCCTGTTGGTGCAATGGTGTCCTTACATCTCAAAGCAATAAAGCGCATTTCAAAGGTTGTCATTTCAGCGCCTGCACGGATACCCATTGCATAGCCGGCACCTGTATTAAATGGGCAGTACCACATTTTATGCCTTGAAAAATCAGGATGATTCGGCTTATACAAGCCTGCCGCACCGCCTGTGCAAATAATTACGGCTTTTGCAGAAATAAAGTACAGCCTTTCATCTTTAATACTGTTACCGTATGCACCTGTAACTCTGCCGTTATTTGTTATGTAATCAACAATATTAAGATTATTAATAACCGTAACATTCGGGAGTTTAATTACCGCACCTGATAAAAGCGGTTTAAGGTTTTCACCGTTGATTTTAAGATTACGGTTGCCGCGGCTTACATATTCACCGTTTTCATCCTTTAATATGACAAGACCCAAACTTTCCATTTTTGCAGTTACTTCATTAAGATTTTCGCTCATGGAAAGGAGCAAATCCTCTCTTGCAATACCATGAGCATCATGAACTGCATAGTCAACATAAAAATCAGGAGTATGACCCTTTGTGATATAAGCATTCAACGCATTAACGCCTGCCGCAAGACATCCGCTGCGTTTTATGTTGGCTTTTTCTGCAATAATAACCTGTGCATCAGGTGATTTTTCAGCAATCGTTAAAGCAGCATAACAGCCTGCCGTGCCGCCGCCGATAATTAATATATCCGTATTTTTTATTTCAGTTTTCATTGCGTACCCCGCACAAACAAAAAAGGACGCACTAACCGCTGCTGGGGCAGTTAGGTGCGACCTCTGATTTTTTCAGTCAGTCAAATTATGTAATTACTTAAATCTTTTCTTTTCAGTTGTGTCGAGCTGAATCGGTATGCCATCCTGCACAACAATTGTGATTGTTCCGTATTTTAAGTCATTCAAAATACTTCTCACTTCTTTTAAGCAGGTTTCAACGGCATTTTCTTGATTTTCAGAAGATGTCATTATTCTTCTCCTTACTTTACCTATATGTTTAGTAGGTTATACTTATTAATATTATATCAATGTATTTCTATTTGTCAATAGAAATATAGAATTTAGATTATTTTTATACTTTTAATCGCACGAATTGTTTTTTCTATATCATCATCACTATGTGCCGATGATACAAACATTGACTCAAACTGACTTGGTGCAATATAAATCCCCTGCTCCAGCATCTGAGCAAAATAATCAGCAAACGCCTTTGTGTCTGATTTCAAAGCAGAATCATAATCAATTACTGTTTCCTTAGTAAAGAATGCACTTAACAGCGAGCCGACTCTGTTTACAGTAATACCCTTATTTCTGTATGCCGTTTCAAGTTTTTCAGCATTCTTATTTATATCAGCATAAATATTCGGATTATTCTTTACTATTTTTAAGGTTTCAATTCCTGCAGTAACTGCAACGGGATTGCCTGAAAGTGTGCCTGCCTGATAAACATTTCCCTCAGGTGCAACAACATCCATAATATCTGCTCTGCCGCCATATGCTGCAAGTGGCATACCGCCGCCGACAATTTTGCCGAGAGTTACCATATCCGGCTTAACACCGAAATATTCGCCTGCACCGCCGTATGCAATACGAAAGCCTGTTATAACCTCATCAAAAATTAAAAGTGCTTTATGTTTTTGTGTTATATCACGCAGAAATTTAAGAAAATCCTTTTTGGGAGGAATAACACCCATATTCGCCGCCACAGGCTCAACTACCAATGCGGCAATATCGTGATTTGCCTTGAATAAATCTTCAACGGATTTTTCATTATTATAGTCAGCAAGAAGCGTATTTTCAGCATAGCCTTTCGGGACACCTGCACTTTCCGGTACAGCTTCGGTTAAAAGCCCGCTGCCTGCTTTAACAAGAAGTCCGTCACTGTGACCGTGATAATTGCCCTTAAATTTTACTATCTTATTTTTTCCGGTATAACCTCGTGCCACACGGATTGCACTCATAACCGCCTCTGTTCCGCTTGACACAAGGCGCACCTTTTCAATTGCAGGCACAGCCTCAACTATCATTTTTGCAAGTATCGTTTCCTTTTCAGTAGGAGCACCAAAGGTTAATCCATTTTCGCAAACTGCTTTGACTGCTTGAATAACGGTTTCGTTTGCGTGCCCTAAAATGCAGGGACCCCATGAGCAGACATAATCAATATATTTATTGCCGTCTGCATCATAAATATATGCTCCCTTTGCCCTTTCTATAAACAGAGGAGTCTGCCCTACTGCACGAAATGCACGAACAGGACTGTTAACTCCGCCGGGGAGATACTTTTGTGCATCACCAAATAATGCTTTTGATTTTTTATTTTTCATCTAACCACCCCGCAATATCAAGTGCATGGTATGTGATAATCCTGTCTGCACCTGAACGTTTCAGCGAAATCATATTTTCAAGCACAATTCGCTTTTCGTCTATCCAGCCCTTTTGTGCAGCAGCCTTAACCATTGCATACTCACCGCTTACATTATATGCTATAAGCGGAATATCAAAACGCGCTCTCGCATTTGAAAGGATATCCATATATGCAAGTGCAGGCTTTACAATAATCATATCTGCACCCTCATCTAAATCATCTCCGATTTCCCTGAGAGCCTCTCTGCCGTTTGCACAATCCATCTGATAAGATTTTCTGTCGCCAAAATGCGGAGCAGAGCCTGCTGCATCACGAAAAGGGCCATAATAGCCAGATGCAAACTTAGCACTATAACTCATAATAGGTGTATTGATATATCCATTTCCATCAAGTGCATGTCTGATTGCATCAACTCTGCCGTCCATCATATCAGAGGGTGCAACAATGTCTGCACCTGCTTTAGCTAAAGATACTGCCATTTTTGAAAGCAGCGGCAGGGTTTCATCATTAAGTATTTCACACCCGTTCACAAGACCGCAATGTCCGTGAGAGGTATATTCACAAAGGCAAACATCAGCAATAATTAAAAGCTGCGGATATTTTGATTTAATAAGCCTTATTGCCCTTTGAGTTATACCATTATCATCATACGCACCGCTGCCAACCTCATCCTTATGAGCAGGAATACCGAAAATCAGCACAGCAGGGATTTGGGCTTTTTCTACTCTTTGCAGTTCTTCCTCAATTCTGTCAAGCGAATACTGATAAATATAAGGCATTGACTCAACAGGATTTTTAATATTCTCGCCCTCAATGACAAATAAAGGATAAATCAGATCATCAACATCTATTTTATTTTCACGGACAAAACTCCTCATATTTTCATTCTGTCTTAATCGTCTGAAGCGTTTCATTTTTATCCTCCAAAATTATATCAATAATTCCCTGAGCCGTATGTGTTTTTGCAATAAGCGGAGTTACACCGCTGTATCGTTCAAATACTTTCGCAGTTATTTCACCGATACAGACAGGTCTTGAATGATTCAGCTTTCCTCCGTTTTCAAAAAAGGCAGACACTCCGCCTGCACTCGCAAAGGTTATATAATCTGTATCACAATCAATTATTATTTCTTTTGATTTAGTATCATAGATTTTTAAATCCGTATAATTGATACCGACTTTATCAAATTCATCTGTCAAATCCTCCGAGCCGTTTTTTGCCCGACATATCAGCACATTATCGCTATTCTTCAATTGAATTGACAATTCTTTTCCAAGTGCTTTTGCCGTATATTCACTTGGCACAAAATCAGCAATAAAGCCATATTTTGAAAGCTTATTTAAACTGCCCGATCCTATACAGGCAAATTTTAAATGACTGATTTTTCTGTAGTCAATTTTATTTTTTCTGAGATAATCAAAAAAGATTTTTACTCCGTTTGAGCTTGTAAAAACAAGATATGTAAAATCATCAAAGCTATCAGGCATTTCATCAAATTCAGGCTCAATACAAAGATTAGTGCAATCATTAACATATGCACCCTGTTCAGTCAATTTTTCAGACAGCTTATCTGCAAAATCATTTGTGCCTGTTACCGTTACACTTATATTATCAAGCGGCAGAAATTTTGTTTTTTTTAAGTTAAATTCTGCAGCCTTTCCAACAACAAAAACTGCAGGTGCTTCATCGCCACTTGCTTTATCTGCAATCGTTTCAAGTGTACCGTCAATTCTTGTCTGATTTTTATAAAAACCTTTTGAAAGGATAGACACAGGAGTATTTTTATTCTTTCCGTTTACAATCAACTTTTTGCAGATTCTGTCTATATTATGCAGTCCCATAAGAAACACAAGTGTGCCATTAAGATGAGCAAGTGCATTATAATTTTCGTCGCTCTGCGTTGCTGTGTGACCTGTTACAACTGTGAACGACTGTGCAATACCTCTGTGTGTTACGGGAATACCGAAATTTTCAGGAACTGCAATTGAGGAACTTATACCCGGAATAATATCATATGGTATGTTTTCCTCCTGCAAGGCAAGAATTTCCTCTCCGCCTCTGCCGAAAACAAAGCTGTCACCACCCTTTAAACGAACAACATTTTTATTTTCCTTTGCCTTCTGAACAAGAATTTTATTTATATTCTCCTGCTTTTCACTGTGGTTTTTAAATCGCTTACCGACATAAATTATCTCAGCATCAGACTTTGTTTCATTAAGTAAATTATCATCAATTAAATTATCATAAACAATAACATCAGCCGACCTTATTGCTCTTAACCCTTTAACAGTTATTAAATCCTTTCTGCAGCCTGCACCGACAAGCGTTACACTACCCATAAATTTCTTCCTTTATTTCTTCACATAAAAGCCTGTAATCAGCAAATGAGCCTGTTCGGCTTGCCCTTTTGCCGTTATAGAGTGCAGTTATTTTCAGCATATCACTATCAATGTTAGAATATGCACCGAGAGCCATAGAACAATCAGCCTGCATTAAACCCAGCATATAACGCTCTGCCTCAAAGCGTTTTGATGATTTTTCATCACTTATGCTATGCAATAACTCAACTATATCCTTCTTGTTTTCTCTGCACTCAACTGCCATAATACCCTGGCAGGCAGACGGCAGAAATTCATCAGGCTCAAAAATCCTAACATCAAAATCGGATAAATCAACATTCAGTCTGTCCAGTCCTGCCTTAGCAAGAATTATTCCGTCATACAAACCGTCACACAGTTTATTTAGCCTTGTATCAACATTGCCCCTTATGCTTTCATATCTTGCATTCGGATAAAATTTTTTACATTCAACAATCCTTCTTGGGCTGCCTGTTCCGATGACTGAATTTTCTTTCAAGTACTCTCCTTTTCGCACAATCAGGCAATCCCTTGAATCTGCTGCCTTCGGCACTCCTGCAATTGTTAAGCCCTCCATAAGCTTATACGGCAAATCCTTGCCGCTGTGAACTGCAATATCTGCTCGGCCGTCAAACAGATATTTTTCAATCCCCGTAACAAACAGACCCCTGCCGCCAATCTGATTTATCGGACTTGTCCGGTCTATATCACCCTTTGTGGAAACCTCGATAAGATTGACTTTTACGCCCTTTTCTTCAAGAGCATTTTTTATTATACCTGCCTGCACAAGTGCAAGTCTGCTGCCTCTTGTTGCTAAATTTATATTCATTGCTTAATCAACTCTGCTAATTTGTTTTTTAATATTTCTGCTCTGTCTTTCTGATTTGGTACTTCTGTTTTCAACCGTTCTCTCAAATCACTCATTTTGTAAATTATCTCTTCAACATTTTCAGGCAAAATATTTTCAATTTCTTTTCTTATGTATTTACTTACAGCAGGACTTTTACTGCCTGTGCATATGCCTATAGTTAAATCTCCACGCTTAATCAGGCTCGGGAAAACAAAGGTACAAAGTTCAGGATCATCAACAACATTAACAGGTATACTGCGCTCCTGACACAAAAGAGAAATTCTTTTGTTCAGCTCTCTGTCATTACTTGCGCTTATAACATAATCGCCTAGTGTTAAATCACGTTCTTCAAACTGTTTCTTAATAACCTTAAAGCCGGTTATATCTGTTTTCTCAGCAATTATAGTTATTTTATCCGTAAACTGTTTTAATCTGTATATCTTGTCTTTGGCAACCTTGCCGCCGCCGATAACAAGAAAGGTTTTGCTTTCTATATTCTCAAAAAAAGGAAATAATGTCATTACACACCCTCCATTTTTGAAAAAACATTTATAAAGCTCTCAAATTCATCGGCATTTGCCGTATCTCTGAAATCATATATAAAATGCCTAACCTCGTCATTAATATTTTGAATTTGAGAAACTATTGAATGAAAATCAAGCTCTTTTAAAAGGGAATCAATATCCTCACACATCATGTCTTCAGCCGTTTTCAACTCATCTTTCTTAATTTCACTGTTTCTTTTTGCTATATCTTTAAAATCATCAATCTGCATAAGACTGACATCCGGAATGCTCTTAATATCCTCATCTATATCCCTCGGCACAGCAAGGTCAATAAACAATCGCTCCTTTGCGGTTTCAATGCTTTTTTGCAGTCGGTCTGCAACAATTGTGAAGTGCGGACTTTTTGTGGCAGAAATTATGATATCTGCGTCATTCACATATTTGTATCTGTCAGCATATGAAATAATTGTAAGATTATTATTGGAAATATGATTTTCCCTCGCCGTGGCATAAATATCAAACTCTCCATATGAAATCAAATCTTTAAGCACCTTGCTGCCTATTTCACCGCTGCCTCCTATCATTAATACCTTTTTTGATTTACCGTTAAAATTATGGCATTTTGATGCAGCCAGAGTAGCAACAGACACAGAACTTTTTGATATAAGCGTTTGCGTTTTTATTCTTTTTGCACTTGTGATTGCCCCCTTGAATATAGTGTTAAGTTCATATCCTGTGGCATTGTTATTCTGAGAAAAGGCAAAGGCTTTTTTTATCTGCCCTAAAATTTCATCCTCACCGAAAACCATTGATTCAATCCCGCTGCACACACGAAAAAGATGCCTTACAGCACCATCACCGTCAAAAATGAGAATATGTTTTTTAACTGTCTCCTCAGAAATTTCTGCAAAATCCGAGAAAACTTTAATTGCAAAATATACGTCACCAACACCATAAATCTCACATCTGTTGCAGGTGGAAAGATAAACACATTCTGCAATGTTATTTAATTTTAAAATATTTAAAAGGCTGAGTGCTTTTTTATTATCAAAAGCAAATTTTTCACGCAGTAAAACATCAGCCGTTTTAAAATTCAAAGACAGTACGAACATTTTATTCCCTCTCATTTTTTTGAATTCAGGTGTTGACAATCAATCTATTTCGTGTTATCATTATCAGCATAAGCCGTAAAACCTACTATTTACATAGGTTTTATGTGTTTAATATATCACTTTAACATTACAATGTCAAGAATAATTTAATAAAATATAAAAATAACTTCCTGACTTAAAAGATAAGAGGGTGCATCATCAACTTATATTTTAAGTCAGGGAGTTTTTATTATATAAAATTAAAAGGAGATTTTTTATGAGTTTAGCAATCAAAATTTTAACACCTGTTTCAAAACTGATTATGAAGATTATCAGTCCTGACGGACAGATTAAACAGCCGCGCATTTCAAAAAAATGCCCTAAATTTTACGGCAGTCCTGCAACACCAAAGGATTTGGGAAATAAAAACAAGGATTTTCAAAACCCACATTTTGCTCCGGAGGGCACAAACGGTATGCATGGTGACTCATACAATACCGAAGCATATCCATACAACGCCACACTCGGCGTTAACCCTGCTGTAAGGTCAAAGGCTCTTAATGTATTCGGCGGTATGCTGGCAACACTTATGTTTGACTCTAAAGGCAGAATTATGGCTATAAGCGGTAATGTGGTCGGCTTCAGACTTTTACTTATGGATTCTGATACGCTTGAGGTTCTTGCAGAAACAAGACTGCCGCAGCGAGCATCAACTAAAGAATTCTTTAAAACTTTTGATTTCGGCAAAATTTCAAATGATACATCGGGCGGTGCATACTGCCATCTGCTTAAAGGTGACAGACCGATTATCGGGAATTCACATAATGTAATACAGATTTACCGCATTAATGAAAGCGGAGAAAAGCCTAAATGGGAAATTGAAAGGCAATGGAACATTGCGCCATATCTGCCAAAAGGTTCATACATTCAGGATGCACTGCCCGATTATGACGGAAATATCTGGTTTGTTACAAGATACGGTCAGGTCGGATTTGTTGACAAAAAAGATAAAGTTCACATTACAAATATACACAATGAAGAAATCCATAACACATTTGCAATCAGTGCTGACGGTGTTTTTCTCAATTCAAACTATGCTCAATATAAGTTTAATATCAGCGAGAATGGTGAGCCATATGCTGTTTGGAGGACGGAATATGACCGCGGAACGTCACAAAAGCCCGGCTCGCTTATTCAGGGCAGCGGCACTACACCGACACTGCTTGATGTGCCGAGAACAGATGGCTCAATTGCCCATATTCTTGCAATTTCAGACCATGCAGACGAGCGTATTCATATTGTCATTTTCGACCGTGACAGCGGTGAAATTATAAGTCAGGTGCCATTATTTGATAAAGGGCACAGCATTACGGAAAACAGCCTTATTGCTTACGACCGCTCATTTATCATTGAAAACAATTATACTGTCAGTGGTAATGCAGCTTTTCTTGCAAAAAATCCTGTTGGCTACCCGGGTGTAGCAAGAGTAGAGGTAAATGAGGATGTAACAGACGCAAAATTAATTTGGGAATCAAGAGAAGCATCCCCAACCACTGTTCCTAAGCTTTCAACCAAGAACGGACTTGTTTATCTTTACACCCGTGAAATCAACAAAGATATTCCGAAAAAAGCTGTTGCATGGTATCTCACAGCTATTGATTACGAAACAGGCGAAACAAAATTCAAGATTTTTACGGGTACAGGCAGACGCTGGAATAACAGTTATGCACCGATAACAATAGGTCCTAACGGTACTGTATATGTTGGTGTATTCAACGGAGTTATTGCTGTTAAAGACACACCCGAATTAAAGGAGCAATAGATAATGACAAAAATAAAAGAAATAGATACATTGGCATCTGAAAAAGGCTCAGCAATAAAAACGCTGTGGCAGTTTGTAAAATTTATTTTTGTAAGCCTGATTGCATTTTTTACTGAGTTTTTTCTGCTCAACACACTGAAGTATATTCCATTTATTCATAATCTTTACAGTACGGATTTTCATTGGTGGATATTCAAAAGTGAGGTCGCTGCAGGCGGTTTAGGCTTCTTTATCGTAAGCTGCTTATCTAATTTTCTGTCACGAATCGTTGCATTTTTTGTAAACAGAAAGAAAACCTTTAATTCGGATGCAAATATCGCAATTACATTACCTATATACATTGCATTTGCTGTGATACTGCTTGTTTTTTTATCGTGGCTTAATCCGCTTATAAAAGCTGAATTTATTGCAATGGGTTTAGGTGACACTGCAGCTGCCAATGCTTCTACAATGTGCTGCTGTTGCATTCAGTTTTTCTCTTATTTTCCAGTGGATAAGATATTGTTTCATAAAGAAAGAAATAAATAGCATAAAAAGCCATAAAGTAGTTTCAATAACTTTATGGCTTAATTTTATTTAAATTATATAAAATACTCTATTGTATCCTCCTGTGTAATTTTTGTGTTTTCATTAAAAAGCAGAACTGCTTCTCTGGTGTCTATGCCTGCAAAGGAATACAGCTTCTCTTCATCATTGTTAAAATAGGATGCAGGAACAATTCGGTTATATTCAAAAGGCTTATCAAGTATTATTTTAATATTTTTATCATCAAAAGCTTTTTCCCGGTAATAAGGATCAAATATTAATAAATTATTCTCCCTGATGCCTGTAATAAGCACATAATGCCATTCATCATAAAACACCCTTGCAACAACTGCACCGCCCCTTACAAGAGCATCGTTAATCAAACTGCTTTGACCGATATAAACCTTTTCTTCTGATATGTAAGATGATGAAATCGAAAGAAGACCCAGCTTGCCAAAATTATTCAGCCAATTGCTGAGAAACATCATTGCCGAGCATGAGGTACCCATTTTACCCGGAACGCCGTCACTGCCGTGGCAGTCAAGACAATAGAGCACAATATTACGCATAATTTCAGGAGGTATTTCTTCTCTCTCAAACAAATAGCTCACTGCATTTTGCAAAGAGGTAGGTCCGCAGTCATAATCTGTTATTTGATAGTGAAGGGGATTTTTCATATTCTACTCCTTTGAAATCATAAGGTTTAATGCAAGCTCTGCCGCTTTTTTCAGTTCGTCAACTGTTGTCCATTCATTCAATGTATGGCAGTCGTTCATAGCGGTTGCAGCCACAATACCGTTTATCCCATTCTGAGCAATAACATTATTATCACTGCCGCCAAAGGAACGCTCTATTTTTGGGGTGAGCCCTAAATCAGTGCATACATTTTTAAATCTTTTAACAACATTACTGTTTAAATCATTTTCATAAGCAATTATGTTTTTAACGAAAGATATGTCAGCAGCTGCACCAAATTTGGCTGCAGTTTCTGCAATAATTTTTTCAATATTATTATACTGCTTAACTGCTTTCGCATCTGAATAACTGCGTATTTCACCTGATATACTGCATTTATCAGGAATAATATTTGTTGCCTTTCCTCCGTTAATTGTTCCTATATTCACCGTTGTTTCATCATCAATTCTTCCGCAGCTTATTTTTGATATTGCCTCAGCTGCTGTCTTTATCGAATGAATACCCTGCTCGGGTGCAAAGCCTGCATGAGATGCCTTTCCGATAATATCCGCTTTGAAAGAAAGAATTGTCGGTGCGGCATAAGCAGCAGTTCCTATATCTCCGCTTAAATCAAACACATATGCTTCCTTTGATTTTACTCTGTCAAAATCAAACTGAAATATTCCTTTGCAATAATTTTCCTCAGATACCGAAAAAATAATTTCAATAGGTCTGTGAGAAATGTCGTTTTCCTTAATAACTCTTAATGCCTCAATAATTGAACATATTCCTGCAAAATCATCAGAGCCTAACACAGTTGAGCCGTCAGAATGAATTTTTCCGTCAGCATCAATAATACATTTTTTATCTTTTGCAGGCTCAACAGTATCCATATGTGCCGAAAACAGAATCGGTGATAAATCCATATCACCATCAATATAAGCATATATATTTCCTGCATTACCGTTTATATTTTCCCCGGCATTATCTTCAAAAACAGATATATTTAATTTGCCGAGCTCTGATTTTAAGATATCACAAACCTTTTTTTCTGCACCTGATGGACTGTCTGTTTCAACTAATTTTTTAAATAAATCTAGCAATCTTTTTTCATTTATATATGACATAGATACTGGTTCCCTTTATAATTTAAATGACATAATCAAAATTCGTTATATCCTTTTTGTGATCAAGTACATCCTTCAGAGTAATACTGTCAAGATAATCGTTAACAGCTTTATAAAGTCCCTCCCAGATAAACAGAGTTGCACAAAAGCTGCTTCTTTCGCACAAATTCTCTTCCTGATCAAGACAGGCTACAGGAGCGAGTCCACCCTCGGTAATACGAAGAATATCACCGACGGTGTATTTATCAGGCGATTTAGCAAGCTTATATCCTCCTTGATAACCCCTGTTTGTTTTTAATATACCCGGCTTATTTAATACTGAAACAATCTGCTCCAGATATTTTTTTGAAATATCCTGCCTTTTAGCAACATCCTTTAAAGCAATAAAGCCCTCATCACTATGCTCTGCAAGATCAACCAGCAGTCTGAGTGCGTAACGCCCTTTTGTAGAAATTTTCATTATTTACACATCCTGATTAATATTACCTATATTATATATATGTTTAATAGGTTTTTCAAGTGTTTTATAAAAATACTGAAAAATTTATACACCATATGTATGAAAAAGTGTTCAGGCAGATCAAAAAGGATAGCAAAATACCTGTCTCTTTAAACAAATTATAAACTGGAAGTTATTGCATCTATTTATGATTTTCGTATTTTAATAATTCTTCATTAACAATCCATTCCCTTTTATCATTCCAAAGATGCGGAACTACCTCTACCACAGAATCTGTATTCAGTAGTCCATATATATGCGGATATGCTACTCCACAATTTCTTAAATCTTCCCAGAGCACTTCATTTTCTACTTTAATTGATTCTTATAATAAATCTGACAAAACAATACTTATATCCATATCAATACAAATACTTTGGTGCTTTATTTCATCAGGGCAAACTGCATCATCCATATTTATGCAGGAATAGGTTGCTTTTGGATTTTTTGCAGTCATCTGCCAAAACGGGTATTTGATTATAACAGGCGTGTTATAGCCTACACCAAGCTCAAGGAAAAGTATATTCAAATCCTTATGTCTGCGGATAAAATCCGTGTACCTTTCACTTGCCTTATACCAACCCTCGTCCTGAACAAATTTATCATCACATCTCAAATTCGTTGTTAAAGGCTTTCCGCAATGCGGGCATTTAGGAATTAAATTCCTCGGTATTTTCATATCCTTCTGCTGGTCAAACATTGCCCTGATGATTTCTTCATTATCAAAGGTTTCCTGACAGCAAGGCTCACTGCACTGAAATAATCCGTAATCGCCCTGTGTGTAAAATAAACGCTTTTTGTCAAAGCCTGCTTTTTGAAAGCAGTGGTCAACATTCGTTGTGATAACAAAATAATCCTTATCCTTAACCAAATCGAACAGCTTAGTATATAGGTCAGACGGAATATCCATATAGCGATTAACATAAATATGTCTGCTCCACCATGCCCAATACTCTTCAAGTGTCTGATAAGGATAAAAGCCGCCTGAATATATATCCGTAATTCCGTATTTCTTATTGAAATCAGAAAAATATTTATAAAATCTTTCGCCCGAATAGGTTAAGCCTGCTGCAGTAGAAAGACCTGCACCTGCACCGATTACAACTGCGTCGCACTCATCAAATGCCTTTTTTAATTTATCTATCTGCACAGAATAATTTTCTGTAGATTTCATAGTCCTTATCCTTGAAAACATTGAATATCACCTTGATTTTACTGTTTGTTTTTCTTTTATATTCTTTAACTGTATCTATTGCGATTTCTGCCGCCTTGTCGTTCGGGAAATGGAATTCACCTGTTGAGATACAGCAAAATACAACACTGTTTAAATTATTTTTATCTGCAATTTTCAAGCACTCTGTATAACAGGAAGCAAGCAGCTCTCTATCCTTTTTTGTGAGAATACCGCTTATAATCGGACCGACAGTGTGGATAACATACTTGCTCGGCAGATTATACGCAGGAGTGATTTTTGCTTTGCCTGTCGGCTCTTTATATCCCTGTGCCTGCATAATTTCATTGCACTTTAATCGAAGTCTTACTCCTGAGAAGGTATGAATACAATTATCTATACAAGCGTGGCAAGGGCAGAAACAACCCAAAAGCTGATTATTTGCAGCATTTACTATCGCATCTGCATCAATGGTTGTAATGTCGCCCTGCCATAAATAAATATCATGATCAATCGGGCATAGTTCGCTTAAATGTGTTATGCCTTTTTTATTTATTTCTTCACTTAAATATTCGTCTTCAACCGTCAAGTATTCATCATTAATAGGCTCAGGCATACGGACATTGACAAGTGAACGATACAAATTAAATCGTTCAGTTTTATCAATGGGTATTTCAATATGGCTGTACCTCGGATTTTCAGCAAGCAGATATTGAATAAGCCATAACAATCTTTCAGTTTGCGTCATACTATCACCTCTTTATTTACAATATCAATTATGAAAATTCTCTGCAAACTGTAGTCTGCAGAGAACGGATGTTTAGTAATTATATTCTCTTGGAGGGTTGCCTGAAAAATCACTTGTTATTTTTCTTTCTTTATCAAATGTATAAATACACGCAAAAATATGAATTGCGATTGTAAATCTGCTTGAAATCTGCATTTGGTTTATCCTCTGATGACGCAATATTTTTACTTATTATATCAATCAGGAGTTGTAATGTCAACGATTACAGCATACAATCATTAACCCATGAAATGAAGTTTTCAGTAGAATTGCCTGTGCGTTCAGCCTCAACATGACCCTGTCCCCATACGGTTTCAAAATCAACATCTGCACCGTATTCTTCCAATGCAAGTGCAAGGTTTACCTCTGTTGACAAGGCTGTATCGCCCTGATTAATACCTGTGCGTATACGCCAGTATTTAGCAACAGTTGAGGTATTGTAACCCTCATAATAATCATTGAGATAATACAACGGATTATACATATTAAGACGGACATCAACGGTATTGCCCTGAGAATCTGTTTTAGCCAAATCCTCGGTAAATGCACCTTCATACTCTGTACCTTTTAAAAGTTCCGCCATAATTGAATCAAAATGTGCACCATTTCCATCGCCATAGCCGAAGAGGGTGTTTTCTCCCTGTGATTTATCCAAATCATCAAACGCACCGACATTTTTGCTTGCATTTTTACATTTTGACACGAAAGCTTCAACACTTGTTATTTTTGCAGTATTTGTTTTACTGTCATAGGTAATCCACTCGCCGTCTGTATTCAAATCGTCAATATATTCCTGTGCTGTCTGATATGTTTTTGACTCAACCTGATTATCTGTGCCATTACGATTAATACCGTCATCTTTGAATTCTCCGTTGGCATCAATATAACCGCCTTTGGCATTATCATCAATCGGGAACTCTTCTTTTACCTCATCGGGGATATCGTCACTGTCGATATCAAAGTCACCTTTTCCGCCTTTACCCGCGCCGCCTTTAAAATCGCCTTTTTTATCATCAGGTATTTCGCCATCTGGAATATCTCCTAAGTCAAAGTTTGCTCCGCCTTTTCCTGAGCCGCCTGATGTGTATGGAAAGGTTGTATCGGCAAGGAAATGATTGAGCGATTGTTCAATAACAGATTTAATATAGTCATAATAGCTTCCCGACTGATAAATACCGCTTTCAGATTTATCAAGAGACAAAACATTGCCGCTGCTGTCCTTTAATCCTATTTGATTGATATACTCGGCAAAAGCAGCAGCCATATTATCTGACAAGCTCTTCATCTCATCATTCAGGTCTGTTCTTGTACTGCCCATATTCCATTCATATGCTTCATCGGCATAATCAAGATTTGTAATCGGACACCAGCACATTGACCCTTTTACAGCATCGCTTGTATCCATAACAGCGCCTATTTCTTCGAGATAAGGGGTATACAAATCACTGTCACCCGTTGCGCCGACAAGTGCACTCTGTGCTCCGCCCCCGCTCATACCAAAGGTAAAAATACTGTCGGTACTGCCCGGAATAGAATCAGCAACAGAGCGAATAAAACGAATGGCAGCTTTTAAATCAGTTACACCCGCAGGAGCGCCTGCATCTCTTCCGCGACATCCTGCGTTAACATATATAAAGCCTGCTCCTGTATAATCAGCAGATGAGGTTGAATAATCTGAAGGTGCCTGCATTGCCGAATATCCCGGAGTATCAACAGGAATTACAATCGGTGCAGTTTCCGCAGTATAGCCTTCAACTTTACCGTTTTTATTCATCTCACAGGTATAGGTGCCGTCACCGTTATCCTTTGCAGTCATATATGCACCGGGAACAAAAATTCCAAGTGTTTCATACTTAGTATCTGCAGGCTTATTGCAATATGAAATACCAACCTGCCAGTATACATCATCTTCCGAATTATAATTCCATTTTGAATTGTCAATATTTAATTTATCTGTCTGTGTATCTTTAGTACCCATTGCCGAACAGCCTGATAAAATCAGAGAAGCTGTTAATATGGGCAACAATAATTTTTTCCACAATTTCATAATCTTTTTACCTTCCTTTGTTAATAATCAAAGCATTTTTATTCTAACATTAATATTTTTATCGGTCAAATTATTCACAAAAAAGTTCTTTAAAAGTTTTATTCAAGTTCAAAAGCAGCCGTCTTAAAAATTCTATTGTCAATGATACTTTCTGACTCAGTTATTTATACACCATATCTATAAAAACAGAGTGATTCGGCAATCTAAACCGATTAATATTTTTATATTTCATAATTCTGTTTTTATCTCTGTAATATAACAAATAAGAACGAATTCATCCTTGTTTAACAATACTATTTATGTTATAATTTTATTGGTTTATACGTAAGAATAATTTCTCTTAAAAATGTTTATGAAAAGGATTGATAAACTAAAAGGAGTTTAATAATGTCCAAAGAAAAAAGCAAAATTAAAACATCGTTATTAGGATATTCAAGAAAAAGTGTTGATAAAGCAATCGAGATTCTCAAAGAAGAAAACGAACAAGAATTAAAAAGATCAAGGGAATTTTATGAAAACCAGCTTTCCGAATACAGAGAAAAATTGAATACACTTGAAAATCAAATAGAAACAGAGCAATGCAAATTAGACCCATTACTTAAAGAAAATGCTGATTTAAAATATAAAAATGATGCTATTAACACAAAATTGGTTTCAATATCATCTGAACTTGATTCCGTAAAAAATGAATTAACTGAAAAAAACAAGGCACTTACCGAAGCTGCCGGCTATAAAAGTAAAATTTATAATGATTACTCAAACATCCTTAATAATTATAATAAAATAAGAAAGGATGTTACTACATACACAGAAACTATCAACAGAAAAAATCTTGAAATTGATACTCTTAATTCAAGACTTAATAAAAGTGAAATGCTATATAACAGTTTTATTGACTCTTCCAAACAGTGTTCATCCGATATAATTACTTCCGGAAGTTTATTTGATGAAAAGATTTCTGCCCTTAAGAACTGCATAAAACAAATAAACGAAATTTGTTTAGATACAGAAAATGTATTTAATGAAGTGTTTATTCAAATGGCAAATTTCATAATGCTTTCATCTTCTAAATTAACAGAAGGAGAAAACAATGATCCGAGCGATATTCAGAAAATCTCATAAAAACAAAAAAGGTGCAAAATGCTTTTTATTTTGCACCTTTTATTTTTACCCATAAAGCATTGAAAGCGTTTTTTGAATATAAAAGTACGACTTTTTCAGCCTTGTATGAGATTCGCTTTTTTGCTTTTGCTCAAATTTAATGGGCTTCATTTCAATTTCAGGAGCACTGTCATCCAATATTGCTCCACCGATTTTTATATCTGAAATCTGAACAGATGAAAGTTCTTTATCTTCATTGAAATTATTGATTGCTACTCCCTCTGTTATATTCAAAACATTTAAAAGATACCAAGGAATTCTGATTTCAACAGTATCATCTTTAGCATAAAAATCACTTAAAGAATTATAATTTATACTTTCAGGATTACTTATTCCAAACGTCAGTTTGCCCGTATCATATACTATAGGAGCAACTGTCTTTTTTGTTACAGGCAAAAACAACTCGCCTGTCACAAACTGTTTTATCATTGAGTATGTTCCTGAATTGCTGATACCAAAATTCTCAGGCAGTGGGAAATATTGAGATTCTACTCCGTATTTGTAATAAAAATAATCATAATTTGCATCAGCTTTGATACAGGAATTATCTTTACCATCAATTAATATAATAAAATCGGCATTACTGCTGAAGGTTAAGTTATATTCACTTACAAAGTTGCTTCCTATGCCTATAGTGGAAACAGGCAATAATACCTTTGAATTGTCAAAAGTTTTTCTGTTTTTTAACTTAACAAGTAAATAAAGATATGCTTCATCATATTTTGCACTTACATCGCACGAATCCATATTTAATATAAGATCGTCTTTGCTCCAGTCACTGTCATCAGCATCAATGTAGCAAATATCCTTCTCACCGGCTTCAACTGCTAAAATTCCATAATTTTGTTCAGCAGACATTTTATTAGGCGTTCTTTTTTCAGGTGTTGCAGACGAATATCTATATGTGTTCCATGTTTGCTTGAACCATTCGTCCTGCCATGAAAAAATCAGACCGCCTGCATAATCCGAGCTTGCAATATCGACAATCATATTGCTTACATACTGCCCCTGTTGTTCTTCGGTAATATTACCCTGATTATATCCCAATACACTTTCAGAAGCACAGCCTCTGCTGGTAGGGACACCAAATTCTGCAACTATTATCGGAATGGAGTATTCCTTTTTCAAGTCTTTCAAATATGCCTTATAGTTGTTTTGCTTGCCTGTTAATTCATCTCTGTAATTAATATATTCTTCCTGGTAATTGATGCACTCAGGATAGTATGGATATATATCTACGGCTGCAAAAAGGCCCGCATAATATTCATTCGTGCATATAATATTCTCTGTATTAACTGTTACACTATCCTCATATTCATCAGGCTCATTATCATGAGTTAAAATATCATTGGTAGTCCAGTTTAAAAATGCAACCGGAGTTTGATGATTGTACCCGGAAGTTTCGTGTTCAATAAGAGTTTCTCCTGCACGGCACAGAAAAGCTTCAAACGGTAATGCATTATCGGCAGTCTTAAGATATTTTCCGCTGAATTGGGATTTATCACTATGCGTATTACTGTTTGTAACAAAAGAATTATCCCATTCAAGTCCGAGAATATAGCCGATTACCCACTGAGATATATCAGGATAAGTTTCACCATTTATGTTTTCTCTATATTGTACGCCGGCACCGGCACCATGAATAATATCAACAACTTCTTTTATTGCATCTTCAAAGGAAGAAATAACAAGCTCTTCTGAATCCCAGCAATCTGCAGGGTCATACATAAAGTCTTCATTAAACCATATACCGTGAATCAGGTAAAGCGGTTTTGATGAAGAATTATTATAATCATAAAATGCCTTATAAAACTGAACTGGCATTTTTGTAAATACCCTGATAGTATTAGCATTCATCTGGGAAATTTGATTAAACCATTCTATATAGGTATCATAGCTTATATCGGGGTTACCCAAATTTGTTGTTGACGTTGATAACCCCATATTAACACCTGAAATATATACACTTGTCATACTGTTATCAGATAAAGTATAAATATTCTTATCCGTATTATCCGCAACAAAATTCACATTAATACCATTCGTATCTATAGCATCTTTAACATTTACTTTAACAGAATATTCAGCTGTTACAGGCTCATCAGATAAAACAGTACCATCCGGATTCACCTTAGTATAAACCTTATTGCTGCATCCGCAAATGTTCAATATTAAAACTAATGAAAAAATTAAACATAACAGGCAAAAAATCTTTTTCTTCAAAACTAACCTCCCAATTCAGAAAATCCTTTCTGCAGAATATAGTAAGATTTCTTCAGTCGCTCATGATATGTAGGATTTGTTCCCCACTTATCGTAATCATACTCTCCGTTAACCTCAATAGGCTGTGATTTATTATTTTTAGATAAAATACCGTAACCTATTTTGAAGCCATTGAAGGTTGTACTTGTAATACTTTGCTGGGTGTAAAAATCATCCATAATTTTTCCGCTTGAAGGATCGGTAAAATTAAGAAGCTGCCATGGGATCCTTATTTCTATTATTCCGTCTTTTTCATAAAAATCAGATAAAGAATAATAATCTTTGCTTTCAGGGTCTGAAATGCCAAATTCAAGCTTACCTGTTTCATATGATTCAAATGGTATTTTCTGTTTAGTTGACGGTATTTCCATTTCATATCCCAAACACATTTTCATTGTATTGAATATTCCGGAATTCTTTTTTTCATATTTATTGTTCAGCGGCACAACCTTATATTGCTCACCGTACAAATAATAGAATACATCATAATAAGCATCGCACAAAATTCTTGAATTATCCTTGCCGTTAATTTGAATTACAAAATCTGCATATTCAGAGAAAGAAACCTTTTTTGAGTTCATTTTATTGCTGCCCTGATTAGATATTGTATCCAAAGGAATTAAAATGGTATCATTATCAAAATCAAAACCGTCATTTGTGTCTATCATAAAATAAACATAACCTTCATCACTTTTTACAGAAAGCGTACCGTAATCATTTTTCACAATAACATTTTCTGCATTCCAATCAGACACATTACCATCAATCAAACAGGTTGTTTCCTCTCCCGGCTCAAATGACAAAATACCAAAATTTTGTTCACAGGTCTGTTTGTTAGGCCAATACGCTCTGCGTTCATAAATATCAAAAGACTCGTTGTTCCAGGTTCGCTTAAACCATTCATCCTGCCAATTAAAAACAAGACCTCCCGCATACTTCTGCGTATAAATTGAATTAAGCATATCAACAATGGCATCGCCTGCCTTTGTTTCTTCCATATTTCCCTGATTATAGTTCATAATGCCTTTGTGAGCCATTCCTCTTGATGTTGATACACCAAACTCAGAAACCATTATAGGCATTGTGTGTGCAAGCTTTAAATCCTTAAGATATGCTTCATAAGGATTTATCTTGCCGCTTGAATCTTTATAGCTGATATAATCCTTTTGATAATTCATTGTATCAGGGTAGTAGGGATATATATGATATGAAGCAAATAAATTTGAACAAAATGAGGTTCGTGACTTTATGCTTTCAGTATTGAGCGTAACTGAATCTTCAAAAACAATAGGCTCTTCAGGGTGAGTAAGCGGATCAGTTGTAATCCAGTTACAAAAAGCCACAGGCACCTGCCATTTATATTTTTCAGATTCATATTGAATAACAGAATCACCGATTTCTGCCAAAAAAGTCTCAAACGGCGTTGATCCCTGAGCATAAAGATATGAACCGTCATAAGAATTTTTCTCAGGATTTACCGTGTTTACATTTTTTATAAAACCCGGATCAAACTCCATTCCTAATATCCAGCCGGCAAACCACGGCGACAAATCACTTGAATATGCACCACTTGCATAACCGGCTCTGGAAGGAAGATTGCCGGCACCGTGAATTATATCTACAAGATCTAATGCATCCTTTTTAAATTGATTAAGTATCTTTGAATTTTCAGCATATACATCATTTAATGCAGCAATATCATTTTCATCAATCCATACACCCTGAAAAAAATAAATCGGATCCTCTGCCTGACTATTGAAATCATATAACGCATTATAAAAATCAGGCATCATAGCTGTATATACTCGAATACAGTTTGCATTCATTTCACTTATCTGAGTAAACCATTTATAATATTCATCATATGAAATGCTGAGTTCACCGGGAAATGCACCCGGCTTTCCCGAACCAAGATTAACACCCTTCCAAAAAACTTGATTCCATGTACCATTTTTATAAATATAAAAATAATCTCCTTCAGCTTTTACTCTGTATTTAACAGTACCGTCAGTAGCAGCTTCTGAATTTTGAGATGTGTTTGCAAATTCTTCTATTTCCGAGTTTGCGGATATAGATGCTTTATTAATTCCAAATTTTTGCAATGCACCAAGCTGTGCCAAAATTAAAAGCACAACTAAAGTTATAGCAACAGGAACTAAAACCTTTTTCATATGTAAATCTCCTTTTACTCATTAAACGATTTACGTTTGATGCTACCCCACTGATTTTTCAGCTTTCTGAATCTCAAGATTCCCTGAACACGGCTTAATACCACCAGTTGTCTGTAGCCAAAGCCTTCAATAAGAGCATAGCAGGCAAGTGTCATAGCCTGTTTCGGAGTCATACATCCTTTTCTTGTATATTGCTCAAGAATTACTCCTCCGATTGAAAACACAGATCCTATTGATACTGTAAGAAGCAAATATATTACAAAGAAAAATATATTAAGCTCTCCCATAATAAGAGAAAATGGAATAATGAAGTATCCAAGAATCTCTATAACTGCTCCAAAAAGCTCGTAAATCCAATTATATGGAATAGAAATTAATCCAACTGCACCATAACGCGGATTAAACGTCATTGAAAAATGATTAAGAAGAGTATCAAAAAGTCCTACCTGCCAGCGTCTTCTCTGGTTTTTCAAATCTTTGAACGACATGGGTCCCTGAGTCCAGCAAACAGCTTCATGACAAAATGCAATAGTGTACTTTTTCCCTTTTCTTTTCTTTTTCTCTTTGCTGAGCTGGTGGTGAAGTCTGACAACAATCTCCATATCTTCACCAACGGTGTCAGTTTTATAACCGCCAACTTTTATGACAGCATCCTTTCTGAACAGACCGAAAGCACCTGAAACGATCAGCAGTGACCTGCCCCATGAAACACGACCATAAAGGAAAGAACGAAAGTATTCTACAATTTGGAACCTTTCAACCATTTTTTTAGGTATATTGAATTCTCTCCATTCTCCGTCCTCAATAACGGAACCATTTGCAATGCGTACAAAGCCACCTGCTACAACAGTTGAACTGTCTTTCAAAAATAATTGACTAAGTTTTAGCAAAGCATCTTTTTCAATTCTGGAATCTGCATCAAGGCAGGCAAACAGCGGATATGAAGAAGCATTTATTCCGGCATTAAGAGCATCACTTTTACCGCCGTTAAGCTTATCTAAATAAATCAGATTAGGATAATCGCTACTGTAATAGACGCCCTGAATATCCTGAGTCTGAATTTCCACCTTAATTGATGCTTCTATTTGTTTTAAATTGAAGGCATCAATCATTTCTTTGTGGGTATTGTCACTTGAGCCGTCATTTATAACAATGATTTCAAAAACAGGATAATTGATTTTCATAAGAGATTTAACATTATGTACAATATTTTCCTGTTCGTTATATGCAGGAACAATCAACGAAATCGGAAGCAGATTTTCGGAATCCTCATATCTTCTGTAATCATCGGAAATTTCAGCCTTTTTGTCTTTTTTTACTTTGATTATAGAAATTATAAACTGTATTAAATAAATCACGGACAACGAAAGTGTATACGCCATACAGAAATAGTTAAAAACAGATATAAACTTTCTTATAAATTCCATAACAGACATAAATTATATCTCCTCACCAATAAACTACAAAATAATTTTATCTGACTTTATAAAGACATTCTTTTACAGCATCTGCTGCATATCGGTCATATCCCTTTATTACTTCCTCAACATATTTCATGCTTGAGTCCATTTCAACCAAACATTGTGCGGCACGTTTACGAACCCACCACTGTTCATCTGCCGTTATCTGTTTTACAGCTTCAATACATTCAGCTGAACATATTTTTTTCAGCCCCGGCAGCGAGGAAAGCCGCATAACCCAGTCTTTATCCTTAGAAGCTGTAATTAACTGCTGCTCCAAATCCGCTGTTCCAAGACTTGCCATTGCCTTAACACAGGCAACTCTGATCTGTTGACTTTTACCATAGAAACCTTCAATATAAATATCTTTTAGTGATTCAAGGCAATCATCTTTAACTGCTTTAATAATTGTAGCTTTCATATAGTCATCAATATTTTTACTTGTTTCAAAATACTTTCTGATAAGTTTTGCCTTATCTCCTGAATAATTGTTAAATAATTCTATAATAATCCTATGGCTGAATTTGGTGTTATTTTCACATTTTTCAAGAAAGGTTATAACCGATTGCTCATCTCCAAGTGCCGAAAGCGTCATGCCTGCATTATACTGCAAAGTTGTATTTTTTGAATCAAGATATTCTTTTATATCGTCAACAGCCTCAGTTGCATTAAAGTCAGACAACAATCTTAAAACATAAGACTTTTCGTATTTATTGCACTTTTTCAGCATTTCACGCAACCGCTTAATCGGCTCGATTTCATTATAAATTTCGTCAAGAATTTTTTGTCTTTGCTGCGATAAATTTTCCCGGTTTTTATTGTAATCCAGATATACAGTAACTATACAAAGCAGGGATGTATTGCTTTTGCTGCTTGCATTAATTAAATTCTTCATTTCATCCTGCCTTGAGTTTTCTGTAGGTGAGCTGAGAATCGCAGCAAAAAGATTTTTTGCTTCATTTATCTGTGAATCTCTTTTTTTTAAAAAATCCTCTTGCTGCTGTGCCACAACATACAGCCAAACAAATCCAAGAAGAATAAGAACTATTGCAATAATAAATAAAATAATTGCTATAGTTTCATAACTCATAAACACACCTCTTAAGATTAGCCGTAATAATAATTTAATATGTCGAAAAATACTTTTTTAACGTATCAAATGACGCCTTTTGATTAATTGTATATTCAATATTCTGCGCATCCCAATCAGACCATGAATAAGTCTTATATCCTGCAGTTTCCTTATCAGCCGTGAATTCATACAACGTATCTTTGGTTTTCTTTTGAACTATAAATACAGAGCAAATAACGCCGTCGGTAATAGTTGTTCTGTACTGACCGTTTACTCCGCTTGGCTTACCTGCTGCATCATTTATAATAGTTCTGTTTGTAGGATCTGCAACATTAAGCATAGCCCACGGTAAACGAATCCTTATAGTATTACCTGTTGCAAAGAATTGGGTATTCTGAGATGAAAAGCTGCCATATGAGAGTACAGACATCAAATTATAATCTGCCTTCTTGCTTTTCTTTGAAGAAACGCTGGATTTGTTTCTGTTATATGACGAAGCACAATAAAGCGAAGCGGAATTTTTATTTTTGAATTTCAATACAAATTCTATACCTGAAATTTCAAACCCAAAGTATTTACTGTTCTCGTAATACTCACTGTCATCTCTTTGATATGTATCAAATCCTATATATAATTCTTCTTTATCAAAATCAATCTCTGTATCGAGACTGATAGTTAGATAAAAATATGTTTCATCGCAGCTTACCTGCATTTCATTCATTCTTTGATTTGATTCTGACAAAAGCAATCCAACATCCGTCGGCTGTATAGAATCAACGGAAAGAATACCTGTAGTTTGGTTTAGATCAGTAACATCATGCCACAGACCTGAAGATGATAACGGTACAGTATAAACTTTGCTTTTCTCACCTATGTCAGACCAGCTGTCATTAAGATCTGCAATAAGGCCGCCTGCAAATCCTCCGTTATTTATTGACTTATACATATTTAAAAGATATTGTGCCTGCTGCTCCTCGGATAAACCATAAACATCTGCATTGTTTTCAAATACATCCGCACAGGTGGACACACCAAAATCATCAATAAAAACAGGTACCTTGCTGTTATCCTTAATTTCCTTCAAGTATAAATCATAATCAGATTCATTTTTTGATGTTTGAAATTTTGATTTATTATTCTGATATACATTATCGCTGTATTTTGCTGTATATGCCACACCGAAGTATGCCTTTGCAGCATCAGTTACGGCAATATTTGATACATTAAACGCAACATTATTGTCCTGCCACATCGCTCCTTCTAACATTTTGGTGCTTCCTTTTGCAACAGTAACAACCATAGTTGAATAAGTATCATATTGATATTGCAGCAAATGATCACAAAGACTTGCAAAAAGTGCCTCAACAGAATTTGCAGCTGCGCTCAGATATTTTCCATCATAAGAATATTTTAACTTCTGTATTGTATTTTGCAGCTGATTGTCAGTCATATCAAGATCTACAATATATGCAGCAAGATAGTTTGACACATTATGTCTGTATTTAGCACCGGATCTGCTGCCAATATCAGGTATCTGACCTTTTCCGTGTACTGCATCAACAGTATACTCTATATTCTTATATAACTGTTCAATTGATGCTTCATCAGTTATTTTACTCTTGTCAATATCTGTTGGTGTAATAATACCCTGATACAAATAAATAATGCTATCTTCATTGGTTTTGTTATGCTCATAAAGCGCTCTGTAAAACTCAGGTGCATATAAATCATATGCTCTGACGGCATTCGCACCTATTTCACCAAGCTGATTAAACAGTTGCTCATAATATGTAAAATCACGTGAATAATCATATTGATTATTACCGGGGCTTTCCGCATTCAGATTAAAGCCTTTAATCGAAAGGTCAGTCCATTCACCATTAAGCTGCACCTGCAAATTACTGTCATTAAGACGGGCAACGTCCTCATCCTTTATTTCATCATCAGAAATATGTTCAACAATCTTATCCTTTGCAGTTTTCTTAACAATCTTTTTCACCATGGGTTCAAAAAAATCCCAATAGAAATGTGTTACATCACCGCTGTTATCAAAAGACAATGTGCGATAAAACAAATCTGCCCCCAGAAAGCAGGATATATTCATATCATCTACATAGTCATTAAAATCACCGGCAAAATAATATGTTGGTGCAGCTCCTTCAGGATTTCTCACAACTGCTGCAAACACAGGAGTATCGGAAACAGGTGCAAATTCCTCCATACCGGTTGAATTCAGATTAAATTCATATTCGGCAATAGTTTCGGTTCCCGTATTAGCTTCTATTAATTCAAACCAGGAATAATAATTTAAAGACTTTTTTCCGAACTCTGACCTGAAATCCTTGGTAGTTCTTATTTTCAGCAGATTATCGTCCTCAAAATCAGTTTTGCCCTCAAGAACAATTATATCTCCATCACCTGAAACAAGCAGTATTCCTGAACCGGAGCATCGCCATTCCACACCGTACTTCTGCTTGTACATAGGAGGTGCCCAATAAGGTACATCATCCAAATCAGCCAAATCATAAATATATCTGCCTACCCAACCCGTTTCAGTTATTCCAAACATATTTTGAAGCTGTTGGGATATTGAGGGATCCGTATCCGTAATTAGAATATCCTGCTCACCGATAACTACACTGCCCATTGAATGACAAAGAGCAATTGTATTCATATTCTCCTTTGTGATACCTTTATCCTCTGTAATTTCAGTTCCGTAGGAATCTGTTAAATACAATATATCAGGAATTTCTTCTATATCATCAAGATTTCTTTCCTCATCCAGAATATTATAGTTTGAGTCTAAAATATATCCGTAATAATCACTTCTGTAATCATACTTTAACTTTGTTTCAGGATTCTTCACCTTCATATAGTTAAGAATCCAGTTGAAACCAATATGCTTGCGGTAAACATTATCCACATCATCCAAATAGCTATGACTGTCTGCAGCAGTTGCAGGAACAGTTTTATCAAGCATTGCAATATAAAGATTGCTGGAGGGTTTTAAAAACCAAAAAGCAAAAAGAGCAGCAATTAATGCAATTAGGATAATTATAACAAGCAAAAAAATACGCAAGCTTCTTTTCATCTTCTTATAAAATTTTTTAAATACTTTTGCCTGTTTTTTTTCGCTCTTTTTCTTATTTTTTTCTTTCATAATCAAGTTCACCCAAAAGCACACTGTATAAGCTTTAACTTAACTGTGTTTCATTCTCTTTAATGTCAATAATTTCCATACCGCAGGCAAGAAAAGCTTTTACAACCTGAGGATCAAATTCAGCTCCCTGATGCTCAAAAATATATTCAATAGCAGCTTCATAGCTCCATTTATCTTTATATTCTCTTTTGGATACCAAGGCATCAAAAACATCGCAAACCCTTACTATACGTGCATAAATACTTATTTGGTCTGCCTTTTTTCCTAAATAACCGCTTCCATCGAAATTTTCATGATGCTCAAGGACGATACTCTTTGCTATTTCAAAAAGCTCTCCGCTCAAGCCTTCAAGGAGATTATAACCGCTGAAAATATGCTGTTTTACTATTTCCCTTTCTTCTGACGACAATCTTCCTTGCTTATTCAGAATTTGGCTGCTGATTGTTATTTTGCCTATATCATGCAAAATTGAAGCTTTGCCTATTAAATCAGCGTTATTAAGTCCCATTTCCTTAGCAATTAATTCTGTTATTTTTGAAACGGTAATCAAATGAGTACCTGTACCATTAGCCTTTTTCTCCGTAATCATAGCAAGATTAATAAACACATTATTAAGATTGTTAACCATTTCCTTATTATCTGAAAAGCTTTGATACGAAAGAAAAACAGAGTTATAAAGTGATGAAATAAAATTATGTAAATTAGATTCAGGAGAGTTATAAGCATTATTGAAAATAATCAATACCGGTTCGCTATCTTCTATAAGCATTTCAATAAAGCTTAAACCAACTGTGTATTTTTGCTCATTAAGCGTTAAAAATTCTCCTATTGACTTATAATCTAAATTTTTGGGCGAATTGTCACATGAATATATTTCAGCAAATTCCCCGTTTCGTTTAATTGCTATATTTACACTCACTGCATCATTTATAAGAACAAGTTCACTTTTTTTAAGAAATTCAAGGGTTTTTTTTGAGAACTCAATAATAAACTCTTCCTTTGAACTGAATATGCTGGATTCGGAAATTATATCCGATACGGCATCAAAAATATATTTGCAGTCAGTTTCTTTTTTTTCCTTTGCGTATTCGGCAAGATTGTTCTTTGCTATGTTCCTAGCATAAACAAAATACAAGGTGAGCATAAGGACAGTCATTGATACATCAAACAGGAAAGCAGAATAATTCCATAAGCTGAATGCCGAAGCAAATGAATTGCATATATATGCGAGCAACACATATACGCTTACAACCTGCAGTATAGGATTATTTTCTGTAATAATATTATTTCCATTTGCTGATTCTTTGAAAAGCATTACACCTGAAACTGCAACGGCAACAGCACATAAAATCAATCCGATTCTTATTACGGTTATATTTGGCACCCATATCAACAACGACAAAATCGGTGCTGAAAAAGACAGGTAACCCGTAATTTTCTTTTTTTCAAGCATCAAACAATGGATATTATTTATTACAAGACAAACTAAAAGTGCCTCTAAAGTGTTTGTAAGCGAAAACCAAACAGTCGATTCAAAAATACTTGAATGCGTAGTTACCTCGGTTATCAGCATAACAAATCCGGCTAAAAATATGGTTCCGCCAAGCCGAAGTAAAACAACAATATCTCTGTTTCTGAACATTAAAGCAAAAATAAGCAGAATAAGTGCAATTCCGATTATAGCAATAACTCCGCCAAGAAACATACCAATATTATCAGATATATTTTCGGCAGAAAAAGGATTTGTGCTTACCCCATCAATAATATTTGCCTGTAAATTAAAGCCTATTGGATAATAAATAAACAATTCAAGCTTTTGAGCCGCTGAAGAAGAAGGCAAAACAATTTCATTATAACTATTTCCCACTAATTCTTTTTTGTCATAGCCGTTATTAAAAATCTCCTCACCGTCAACAACAACCTTTAACGGACTGTTTTGCGTTACAAGTCTGAGGATTCTTTGGTTTGATGAACCGTCAATATTATAGATACAATGAACATATTTATCACCCAACGGTTTAGAAATCAAATTAGATTTTTCCGCCTGATTATAGGTACTCGCATTGTTTACTGCTGCATCGCTCTTTCCGGTAACAAACATCCAGTTTACAATTTCAGTTTCATCAGCGGATTTAAGAGTATCGGAAAACAAATGCTGACATCCGAATGTAGCAAGTAAAGCAGCTATTGAAATGACAAACAATATAACCGTTCTTTTTACTGATGGCGTAATTCTGTTTTTTGACTTTTTGATACCGTCTGCCAATAAATCAACCGCAACTTCATCTGAATTAATATCTGTTTCATTGTCCTCTTCATTACTGCTTTCAGACTTTTTATTATGCTTGAGCTTTTTATTTTTTTTGAGCTTTTTACTTTTTGTCTTATTTGAATCCTGAAAAGCTCCTTCATCATTATCCTCAGATAATTCATTCTCAGACAAGCTATTGGTAATTTTTGAAGAGATAGAAACCTCTGATTCGTCGTTGATTTCACTAGTTAATTCTTTATTATCAAATTCACTCATACAAACCTCTTAAAACTAATTGATTTCTGAATATTTTTTAAGAAGAAACTCAATTTTTTTCCTTTTATCATTTGAATTTTCCTTATCTGTTTCTTCTTTTTTTACTCCTTTTGAATCCTGCATAGCAGTAAATTGAATATTTTTAGTATCGTTATCACTTGCTTCAACTGCGTTTTCAGGAGCACTTTCCTGTACTGTTTCTTCCTTTTCAGACCGTTTTATTTCTGCGGCTGAGGTTTCATCCGAAGCATTTTCGTCTGTAACAGAATTATCAACAGCGGCAGTCGGAATATTAATTGGATTTACATCAGTAGAATTATCACTTTCAGCTTTTGTATCTCTTACAGCATCTGGTGATATCTTCTCTTCCGGAACTGAAACCGGCTGCTGAACGGGATACGGCTGAGAAACAGCATTTCCTTGAGGAGCATATGCCATCTGATTAGGCATTGTACCCTGCGGAATCGGCATTGCATACGGCATCATATATTGCATTGGATAATATGTATTATAAAATGCATTCTCAAAAGAATTTTGAATATCTTTTGGTTCCTGTGCTTTTGTTTGCATCTCTTCAGCTGTATCACTCTTTAAAGCTTCAGGTGCTTTTTCAGGCTGCGGTTCTTCAGCAGTAATACTGCTTGTAGCCCTTGCAACCATAATTGGGTTATCGTTTTCGTCAAGAATCGTTATTGTCGTTTCAAATTTAACGCCATTAAGATCCTTTGTTAAATTTTCTTTCTCATCCTCATACATTTTTTGCACAAAACCTGAAGATGCAAATGCAGATGCGTTAAGTATGCTTCTAAAAGTGTTTTTCATGACTTACTCCTTTTTAATATTTTTTATAAGCCAAGCATCAAAGAAATAAAAAAGCTGCAAACAACGCCTTACGACATCATTTGCAGCCAGTCAATCATAGTAATAACCTTAGACACTATAGCTTTGCGTCACTGCCTTTCGACAGATTTGCCATATAAATTTATAATAGAATAACAGAATAATTTTGATTTGTCAATAATTCATTTGGATAATTTAATAGTTTTTATTCTAACAAATTTTTGTGTTATAACAATATCCATATTCCTCATACTGCTCATTATTCCTCATTGTCAGACACATTAATTTCATCATCACCGCCAATATTATCATTGCAGCCAATAGGGAAATATATAGAAAGCATATCCTTCATAGAATCATCATAGAAACAAAACCTGCTTCTGCCGTTTTGCTTTGCATAGTAAAGTGCATTGTCAGCCGCAATAAACAAAGAATCATAATCAAAGCTTACTGTATTTGTTGTGGCTATTCCCATACTGACAGAAATTGAAAATTTCTTTGTATACTCCATAAGAGAAGTAAAAATACAATTGATAATTGCTTCCGTATTATTTTTATTCTGCATAAAAATCAAAAATTCATCTCCGCCGACTCTGCAAATAATGTCATCGCTATTTACACTCCGGCGCAAATTTTCAGCAAAATTCTTTAAAACACTATCTCCAAACAAATGACCATAATTATCATTAGCGAATTTAAACCTATCCAGGTCACAAATTATCAATACATAATCATTTTCCGGATGCTTTTTTAACAGCTTATTTATTCTTTCTTTTGCATATGTATGATTTAACAAGTTTGTTAATGAATCGTGAGATGCACCATTTTTCAAATTTTCAATTTTGATTTTAGCATCATGAATATCTATAGCCTTGCCAATCACTCCCAAAACACTTGGAATTTCATCATTTGACCAAATTGCCATTGCAATAATCCTATGCCAACGCTCTTCGTTGTTAAACCTTAATCGGCAGTCATATTTAACCACAGCATTTTCTTTAGATGATGAACATAACTTTTCTTTTATTTCATTCCATATATCAAATCCAAGAACCTGTTCAATTTTTTCGCTGCTTTCCGGATTGACAACAGTTTCGTCAATTCTTAATTTTTCAGCTCCCTGCTTAGATAAAATAAGCATTGACGGTGAAGTTGTATATTCGAATATTATTTCTTCATTAATAGCGGAAAAGAAATTATATTTCTTTTTCTTATAATCCATCAAATGCAATAAACTGTCAGAAGGAATTAAATTATTCTGATGAACCATTTCCTTTATTAAACTTTTACTTTCGCATGGTTTTGCCTGCACAATTTCATTGCTAAGCAAATTATATATATTTTCACTAATATCGTTAAGACACTCAAGCAACAATGGATTGAAGGTGCCGCATTCTCCATCATTAATCATATTCATTGCTGTTTGGTGTGTATATGCTTTTCTATAAGTGCGCTCATTTGTTAAAGCAATATAAACATCTGCCAAAGATACAATCTGTGCCGACAATGGTATTTCGTCACCATAAAGCCCATCGGGATAACCTTTTCCGTCATACCTTTCGTGATGCCAGCGGCAAATTTCATAAGCAGTTTTAACTAAAGGCTCATCCTGATACGCGGGAATCTGTTTAATTATATATGCTCCTTGAATTGAGTGAGTTTTAACAGCAGAAAATTCCTCTTCTGTCAGTTTTCCGGGCTTTTTAAGAATTTTATCATCTAAAGTAATTTTACCTATATCATAAAGAGCAGACGCATTACTGATTAAAGAAATATCATTATATGTAATGTGTACACCCAACGATTTCTTTTTCAACTGTTTAAGCAAAGCCTCGGTCAAAGTTCTGATATTAATAATATGAAAGATGCTTTCTTGATTTCTAATTTCAGCAATACAGCTTAAAATATTTATCATAATATTATTATTTTTTTCATTTTCATAAATCTGTGCATCAACCATATTTATAAGTTTCTTATGCTTAGTATATAAAAATATAGTATTTTCTATCCTATTGCGTACAACAAAATCATCAAAAGGCTGTATAATGAAATCTGTAATTCCAAGTGCATATGAATCTTTTATAATAGAAAAATCTTTTTCGGAAAAAATCATAATAACAGGAATATCATCAATCCAATGATTTTTATTCATAACCTCTAAAACTTCAAAGCCATTCAATTTAGGCATATCTGTGTCAAGCAATACCAATGAAATATTAAATAACTGCTTTTGAAGAATAGCAACGGCATTTATTCCGTTTTCCGCTTCAATAATTTCATATTTATCATTAAGCATAGTACTTAAAACAGAACGATTCATTTTTGAATCATCCGCAATTAATATTTTTTCTTTTTGACCATAACTCATATCAACAACCTTCTGATAAAATATAAAGTTAAAAACTATTAATGGTAATTGTATAATCATTGACTGTTTTTGTCTACTACCCAAATGGGTACTTTTTATTGATATTTTATAATTTCTAATATTCACTAATCAGGCTCATTCTTGAGAAAAGATGCAAATAAATATACACTCTCTTTAGTGAAATTAAATACTTACTTCATTAATCTATCAACTTTATTATTTCTAAATATCCTGCTTGTAAACTTAATATTTTATTTCCCTTCGTTAAAATGATTATTTTTACTATCATTTTCGTTTATTGAAAAATATATAGATTCGTTATATTTTTTCTATTAATACTGATAATATATATAGCTCATTCGTTTATTACATAAATAAACGAATAGTTAAACAACAAATTTCTGCAATTTATTTATGTTGTTTTGCTTTAACTCCAAAGAAGAATGAACATATCTGTTCAATGTTGTATTCACATCAGCATGACCTAATATTTCACTTAAAGTTTTAATATCACAATCACATTCCACACATCTTGTTGCAAAAGTATGACGAAGAGTATGAAATGTAACATCACTAAAACCGCAGTACGAGGTTATTTTCTTGAATTTAATTTGCATAAGTCGTGGTTCAACAAATTCTAATGATTGCGTTGATAAAACATATTTTTCAGGGCTTGCTCTCCTTTGCTCAATTATTGAATTTAAAAAAGAAGGTATGGGGATTGTTCTATTTGAATTAAATGTTTTTGGACTATCTATAACAACAATACTTTTACCAATATCATTTTTCAATCGTTGCATAGTTTTACTAATAATGATATATCCATTATTAATATCCTTCCATTGCAACGCACATAACTCACCAATTCTTATACCTGTGTACAATGCAATCAATACTCCGAATTTATAATTATCCATATCAGATTTTAAATAATTTTCAAGTTGCTGTTGTTCTAAAATTGATAAAACACGCATTTCTTTTTTTTGTTCTTTGATATGTGGTGCAAGTGAAGCTTCAATGCTATAATTGGCAGAAACAAATCGTAATATTGAATTTAAAATCAGAATTATATCATTTACTGTTTTTGTAGATAAACCTTTATTAATTAGATTTTCCGAAAAATAAACCAATTGAGCTGTGTTTAAATTCATTATGGAAATATGAGCAATTTCCGAGGTTAATATATATTTCTCTATAATATAGCTGTATGTTTGATAGGTGCTTTTTTTATATGAATTTTTATTTGTAAATAACCACTCCTTTGATACCCTCTCAAGCGTTAATTTTTTTAATTTAAATTTAGATTTAACAAACTTACTCATACATTTTCTTCCCTTTACGAAAAAATTTTTGTCAGATATTGACAAAGTTATATAAATTATAATAAAATGAAAAATATTCATTTATTTATGTAATAAACGAACTATACTGATGTTTTAACTTGAAAAATACAAAATTACAGTAGAAAAACCTATTCCTCTCATATCGGAATAGGTTTTAATAAATATAATTTTATAATTTATAAAAATCATAATTCACCTTTTGACGAAGACGAATTATATTATTCACGGCACAAATTTTACGCTGACTGCCAAGCCGCAAAAGCAGCAAACAAATAAAGATAAAAAGAGACAGGGCACTGCATATTTTACAGTACCCCTGTCTTAAAACCTGATGACAAACAATATAATAACCTGACTTTATCAAAATCTTATTATTTGCAGGTTAATAATAAAACTCTTACCTGTTTTAAAATACTATTTATCATCTGTACCCACAGCATTTGATTTTCTGCTGTGAATTTTTCTGTTATACCTTGATTTTCAGAGAATTGTTTAACAAGCAAATTATTTTGCTCTAACATCAATATCGTGCAGATATAAATTCAGCTTACTTTTGTTTGTATTGTCTTTCATTTTTACTCCTGAATAGAAACAATTATTTTATACCAATAACGGTATATATAAATTTAGTGATATCCTGTGCGTCTTTAATTTTAAAGCCCGATGCGGTCATTAAGTTCTGTATATCCCGTTTGTTGTAAGTGGCATAATCACCTGTGTTCAGTTTCTTTACAATACAATTATTATAGAAACTGTAAATGAACTTTGGACAATTCCCCATTCCTGTATCGGAAATAATATATAATCCGCCGGGTTTGAGGACACGATAAGCCTCTGACATTGACTTTTCAGGCTTTGGATAATGATGAAAGCTCTGAATACAAGTAACGACATCAAAGCTGTTATCCTCATAGGGCAGACTGTCTGCCGAGCCTTCAGTCAGATATACGCTTTGGGGTAGCTTTTGCTTTGCCATTTTCAACATTTCAGGGGACAAATCAAGTCCGCAGTAAAGAGCATTCTTCTGTTTTTGGAGTATATCAATCAGATACCCTGTTCCGCAGCCGATATCCAGCAGTGATTGATACTCTGTATTTCTTAATCTTTGGGCAACATCCTTACAGCTGATTTTAGGATATTTTGAATAGTATGCTGTATTTGTTTCATCATAAATTTCTGCCTGATTATCAAAATGCTTTTTGGATAATTCGATATAGTTTTTCATATGATACCTCCTATTCAACACCTTTTAGTGATTCTACCATATTGAGCTTTTTAATATTCTTTTTGAACAGCAGACTGACAAGGAGTGACACGCCTATCGTAATTCCTGCACAGATGAAGAATGACGGAACGCTGATATTAACCATCATATCAAATTCATCGCCTGCTGTTGAAATCATGGAATAGGTCAGTCCCAATCCGCACGGAACACCGAGGATTACGCCGATTATTGAAAAAATCAGATTCTGAATTACATTCAGATTTAATATTTTTCCTGTTGAAAAGCCGATAACCTTAAGGGTTGCATTTTCTCTTTTCTTTTCGGTAAAGGTAAGCTGACCGAGATTGTGAAGAACGACAACAGCAAGAATTAACGCAAACAGAATAAGAATAGCGACCATCATATCCATAGTTTCCATATAGTTATTCCAAAAGCTGTGCATATCATCAGCCGTTAAAACATTGCTGACCTTTTCATTCTGATAATCGGGTAAATTCTTGAGCGTATCAACATATGCAGGAGTGAAATCATATCCGAGTTTTTCGAGTGTGTTTCTCGTAATAACCAAGCCCTGCGTCATAGGCGTTCTTGAGATGATTGAAACCTTTGATTGCACCCATTTATCCGAGGTGTAAATATGCCATTCAAATTCATCGCCCTCTTTAAGTCCGAGAGCATTGGCAGTTTTTAATGAAAGTGCAACAGTATTATCATCAGGTGTAATCTGATTTCTGTTTACATCTGTGATATAAAAGCAGCCGCTTCCGTCAACAACTGTTGCGGTCTGCGTTTTTTTAATACCGTTTGCCTTGACTTCAATGGCCGATGTCATTATCAATTCACCGTCAATAGCCTTTGCTATTTTCTCAGCGTCTTTAATCGAAGCAGATGAATCCAAAGTCATTCTTGTTTGCTGAACCTGAATTTCATTATACATCCAATGCTCCATATCATCCATACAGTCATACATTGAAAATGCACAAACAAGCAGTGCCATACAGCTTACAGTACCGACTATACCCATAACAGTGCGTGCCTTTCCTCGTATAAAGCTGCGCCAGTTCCATCTGAAAGTAAAATTCAGCTTTTTCCATAATTCGGATTTTTCAACTTTTGTAAGTTTAAAATTCTTTGGTGCTTTCGGTCTGAGTGTAGCCGCAGGGGTATCGCCGAGCATATTGAAAACCGTTAAAAAGGTAGTAAGTGTGCAGGCAAGAACAGTTGCCGCAGCAACGATGATAAATGAAATATCAAAGCCGGTTTTCCATTCCGGCAAAGTATAGTAGCTTGACATAGAATCGTAAAACAGATACGGTAGTGTCAGAGGACCTGCAATACAGCCGAGAACAGAGCCGATAAGACTTATCCAGAATCCGTAGTTTACATAATGCAGAACGATTTTCGCCTTGCTGAAACCAAGTGCCTTGAGTGTGCCTATCTGTGTTCGCTGATTATTAACAAGCCTGTTCATACTTGTAATAATGGCAAGAATAGCAATCAGCAGAAAGGCAACGGGAAAAACAGCACTCATCATTTTATGCTGCTCCATTTCGTTATCAAGCATCATAACACCTTCGGTTTCGGCTCTTGTAGTATAAACTGCATAATTATCCTTTAATACTTCATCAATTTTATCGGACAAATCAGCAGCATCAACAGAGGATGTAAAAATGATTTGTGTAAACGGTGTCATTTCTGCAAATTCGCTTGCATCTGCTTTTTCAAGCATACGGATTATACTTTCTTTTGAAAAGCGCTTGATTAAATCTGCATTCTTTTTTAGCTCTTCACTTTCTTCTGCAAACTCGTTAACAAGCTCTTCAACCGATTTATCACTGCTTTTAATGTAATTTATTATGTAATCCTTAATCGGCAGGGATTTATAGAAGCAGTAAGCAAAACCGATATTATTATAATCAGGCCACAAATCATTTTCGTTTGAATAATATTGATATTCACTGCTGTAAATCAAGCCTGCAATCTCAAGGGAAAACGGCACATTTTCAAAAACAAAAGTGTATTCATCACCGACCTTTAATCCCTTGGCATCTGCAAACTGTTTGTCAAGCCATACTTTATTATCGGCATTGGGATTGAATTCGTCACCGTCAACCACAAGCGGTTTGCAGATTGAATTTTCTTTTAAGCCGTACAGGTAAACAGTCGGGTTGTGTTTATCCTGTCCTGTTACCTCAACATAACATCTTTTTTCTGCATCGGTTATACCGTCAATATTCTTAACCTTATTTAAGTCATTATCCGTAAAGCCTTCGCCCCATATCCAGCCGTCTGCAAGATTGGTCTGCTCATAATATCCCTTTCGGCAGCTTTCAACGCCTGCCCATTCACCGCCGATTCCCGTAAAGATGAAAACGCCTAAGAATGCCATGATCATAACGGAGATGAACTGCCATTTGTTTTGCTTCATATCCTGAAACATTTTTTGTCTGAGAGTGCCGCTCATTACCAGTTCACCTCGCTGACTGCTTTAGGATTTTCATTGAGAATAACATCTTTAATTTTTCCGTTTTTAACTTTAATAATTTTGTCGGCAGCCTCGGCAAGTGCCGCATTGTGCGTAACGATAATAACCGTTGTGTTTTTCTCTCTGCTTAAATTCTGTAAAAGAGTAAGTATCTGAACACCTGTTTCACTGTCCAGAGCACCTGTCGGCTCGTCACAAAGAAGCATTTTAGGATTTTTGCTTATGGCTCTTGCAATTGACACTCGCTGCTGTTCACCGCCTGAAAGCTGTGATGGAAACTGATATTTATGGTCAAGCAGACCGACTTCATCAAGCACCTTTGCGGCAGGCAGGGCATTATCACATATCTCACTGATAAGCTCTATGTTTTCAATAGCTGTTAATGTGGGGATTAAATTGTAAAACTGAAAAACAAAGCCGACATCCGACGCTCTGTATTTCGTCATTTTGCTGTCATTCAAAGAGGTAATATTTTTATCGTCAACAAGAATTTCACCGCTTGTAGCCTTTTCCATTCCGCCAAGCAGGTTAAGAAGTGTAGATTTTCCTGCACCGCTCGGTCCGAGGATTACAACAAACTCACCCTTGTTAACAGTAAAGCTTGCGTCATCAAGTGCATTGATAACATGCATTCCCGTAAAATATTGCTTCGTTACATTTTTAAATTCAATTAATGCCATTATATTCACACTTTCTACAGTTAGCAGTGGCTAACTTATTATTCAAAAATATCGGCTTTTCGCCGTAAATACGTTATTGATGTAAACTCTACATATATAAGTTAGCACCAACTAACTTCTTTGTCAAGCGAAAATTGAAAAGAGCCTGAAAAAATCAGGCCCTTAGCGTGTAGAAAAAGTTCAAAAAATAAATTTCTACATGCTGAAATGCTGAAAATTGCTATTAGCAATTCTATATTACATAATGACTGTATCAAGTCAATACCGATACAGCACTTTTTAGTGTTTATTAAACTATTTAATCAGTTCAAAAGTTACCTCAGTATCACCTGTAGTTTTAAAAACTTCAACGCCTGAATCTATGTGACCGAGATGCTGACGACTGAAATGTTCTCCGTTTTGCTCATAAAGAATAACCAAGCTTCCTGCAGGAGGCCAATATGCTATATCACCAATTTCGTAACCATCTGATCTGAGATTATCCGTTGGAAGAGCATCCTCTCCATAACGATAGCACATTTCTCTGCTGTATAAATCGAGCATAGGTAATGTCATCGGCATCTGTTCAACTAATGCTTTTGTTGTTGCGTTGTTTTCAAGAGTTGCTGTAAGTACAGTATCACCAACTATGATTTTCACATTATATTCTGTCATTTCTTCTTTCGACTCACTTTCTGTATTCATTATGTCAAGACTGTTCAGCCACACAGTTATATCTTCTGTCATATTTTGATTACCTGTATGAAGAGTAATACCATCCAATACAGTTGCTCCTTCTGCAAGGCTTTCTATATTCTTTTCGCTTTCAGCAATGTCTGCGCCCATTGTGGTACAGAAAGGTATAATGGTTTTACCTTCAAAATCATACTCTTCAATAAAAGAACGAACAGCCATAGGCTCAATGTACCACCAAATCGGATAACCGATAAAAATAACATCATATTTATCTATATTATCAATATGAGAGGATAACTCAGGTCGGTCATCCGATTTCATTTCTTCTTCAGCAATGGCAGAACATTCGCGATGGTCAGATGGATAATCATTTACAGTTTTAACAGCAAACAAATCTCCGCCTATAAGCTCCTGTATTTTCAGTGCCGCTGTTTCGGTATTACCAACAGCTGGTGTGGCATAGGATGATGCATCAGCACCTTCAGGAACAAAATCAGCCATTGTAAAATATGCGATTAATATATTTGAATCTGAATTATTTGTATTCGTTACGGTTTCATTTATCTGTTTGCTGTTTTCAGTTGATGAAATTGATGTATCGGAATGATCTGCATTATGACTGCAGCCAACAAAAGAAAACAACAAAGCAAATGCTATAAAAACACAAAGCAGCTTTTTCATTTTTTGTTACTCCTTTTTCTTTTGGTATTTTTTAAAAGCTTTGAAAGAGAATAAGTGATTGCAGCAAACAAAACCATGATCGTAAAGTAATCGGCAAAGAAAAATACTGCTGACTCGCTGTAATCAAAGAAAGCATATTCCATTAGTAAAAACAGCTTTTCTGCAACCTGCCGTGTAACAAACGCATAAACACCATAAACTGATATTATTACTGTAACGATTGTACTGAGGATACCAAATACTTTGGTATCCTTTTTCTTTGCTTTGCTGCTTATCATTCCTGATATCATACTCCAATGCATACCTAAGTGGGCTGCCATAAGCAAATACGCCCATGAGGTTGAAAGCATATGAAGCCTTCTGCCGAACATGCCGGCACTTAGGTTCAAAAACGCAAAAACATCTCTTGAAAGCATCACACCGCTTATGATAATTCCGAGCATTGCAAGAATAAGCAGCAAATCGATAACCGTTCCTAAAATACGAACGGAAGAATATTTGCCCTTAAAAAGTGACTTATACCACTTATAATTCAGCACATTATGGATCATAAACAGAACAAATAAGGTTATTCCAAGCCATTCGTGCAATGTATTCCCCGTAATATGATAAGCCATCATTACCATAAATAATATGGTCATCATGATATCAAGAATTATCTTAAAAATCTGTTTTGCTTTCATTCGTTTACCTCTTTAATATTCAATACCAAGACTGTGCAGCCACTCTAAAAGTGCAGGCTGTGATGACTTTACTTCGGGGCGATAAGCACCAAACTCTTCTAACATTGTGCAGTTGTCAGGTAATTCATTCCCGATATCCTGCAAACTAGCGGCGAAAGCAATATGAATAAAAAAGCAAAAATAATTAACAGTAATTTTTTTCATATAATATTCACCATTTTTAGAAAATAATTATTTACCGCTGAATACAGGGAAATGACTGTGTTCACCATAATCCTTGATTTTTTCAATACTTTTCAATACTGCCATATCTTCGTCTGAAATAACAAAATCAACATCTGCATTCGTTTTCATATGCTGTGGATTTGCTGTTTTCGGCAGAGGCAAAGTGCCAAGCTGCAAGCAATAGCGAATACAAAGCTGTGCAGCAGAAACATTATACTTTTCTGCTATACCTGAAACAATTTCATTATTTAATATTTCACCGTGAGCAATCGGAGAATATGCCTCAACAAGCATACTCTTGCTTACGGAATAATCAATTAAATCAAACGGTGTGTTGCTGATATGTGCAAGCACCTGATTGACCATAGGAGCAACTGTGCAGTTAGAAAGTATATTATCTATATCCTCTTTTTTGAAATTGGAAATGCCGATTGCCCGCAGTTTCCCTGTCTTGTATGCCTCTTCAAGCGCACGCCAAGCCTCTGCATTGCCTTCAAAATACGAGCCGCCTCTGAAATCTGCCCAGGGCTGCGGACTGTGAATAATCATCATATCGATATAATCCAGTCCCATTTTCATTAAAGATCCGTCTATTGATGCAACAGCATCTTTATAATTCTTAACTTCTGCTGCAAGCTTTGTTGTAACAAACAATTCATCACGGGAAATGCCACAATTTTTAATACCTGTGCCAACTCCGCTTTCGTTTCCATAAGCCTGTGCTGTATCAAAATGACGGTAACCGATACTAACTGCGTCGCAGACTGCTTTTGGAGCATCTGTATCATCAATAAACCAAGTGCCCAAACCTAATTTTGGTATTTCAACACCATTTGAGAGTGTATACTTTTCTTCTAAAATCATAGCGCTATCCTTTCTGTAATTACAAATTATTGTATTCTTCGTCGGTCACAGGCTCACACCATTCGTTTGATGTGTTTTCACCGGGTACTTCGACTGCAATATGGCTGAACCATTCATTTGCCTTTGCACCGTGCCAATGCTTAACATTCGGCGGAATGACAACAACATCACCAACATGCAGGCTCTGTGCAGGCTTGCCCTCTTCCTGATACCAGCCTTCACCCTCAACACAAATAAGAATCTGACCACCGCCGTTTGTTGAATGATGAATATGCCAGTTGTTTCTGCAGGCAGGCTCAAAGGTTACATTTGCAAGATATACTGCAGAAGAGCCGGGTGCAGTCAATGGCTTAAGATAGGAATTTCCGATAAAATATTGTGCATACGCAGTATTGGGCTCACCCATTCCGAAAGCGCCACCATGAGATTCTGTTACAGTATCATCCGCATAGATTTCATTGATCATAGGAAATGTGCTCCAAGCTTTCGCCCATCCTGTGTAAAAAGCAAGCTGTGTTACCATTTCCACTATTTCCTCTTTTGTAATTCCATGCGCCTTGCCGATTTCAATATGTGACTTTAATTGGGGATATAACCCCTGTGCCATTAAAGCAGCAATGGTTATCATGCTTCTGTCACGTGGTGAAAGCTTATCCTCTCTGCTCCATACCTCGCCGAATAAAACATCATCATTTAACTGTGCAAACTTAGGTGCAAGTTCTCCTAAATTATCTCTTCCTGCTGTTTGTTTTTTCATTTCTATCAACCTTTCTTATATAAATATTAATTTCTTTGACTAAATGTTTTCTGAATGGCAATGCGGAATACGTTTCTTTCACTTCAGATACTTTAGCATCTGTTTCTATATGAAAATCCTTTGATACATTTTTTACTTTACCTTTATAGTACATACCGTTTGGAAACGGAATCACTACTTTTGTTATAGGCTTGTATTGTGGAATGATTGCACTTAACATTTTATTTTTTTGATTTACCATAATCATTCTCCTGACAATTGATAAACTAATTTTTCATCTCTTCGATTTCATAAATACAATAATCAATCTGATCAAGCACCTGCTGTTTTTTATGTATCTCTTCAAGAAGTTTATAGCGGTGCAGCCTCAAAAATCTTATTTTTTCATCACAAGTCAAATTTGAATTTTTCATTGTATCCGTAATATCTTTTATACTTTCCATATATCTCACTCCAAAAGAAAAAGTGCAGGATATTTCCTACACTTTCATTATAGATATGGAATTGTGATATATCAAATACTTAGTTTTTATGCCTTTCAATGCCTAAAAAGCATTTTGTGTGTTCAATGAATTTTGTGACTGCAGGACTGAAAGGCTGCTGTCTTTTCCATGCAATTACACTTGTTGCAGTCAGCTCAGGTGATAAAGGTCTGTACGTAATCTGGCTTTCATCCCAAAACTTAACTGCACCCTCAATGACGATTGAGTACGCTAAGCCTGCATCAACCATAATTGCTCCGTTTGTTTTCAAATTACTTGTAAATTTAATATTAAGATTTTTATAATAATCTCCAAACCAACTTGCAAGCTCATTTTGCACATTCATTCTGCGTGGCAAAACAAGAGGTAGTTTGGATAAATCCTTTGCAGTAATCACTTCCTTTTCAGCCAGCTTATCATCTGCCTTCATTAAAACAACCCATTTTTCTTTTATCGGCAAACGAATAAACTCATATTTTTCAATATCAATCGGTTCAAGCAGTAAGCCTATATCGACCAAGCCTTTATCCATTTGCTCCTTTACCAAATCGGCAGTTGCTGTGAAAATATCAAATGTAACATTCGGATATTTTTGACTGAACTCTGCAAAAAGCTTTGGCAAAATCTGAACAGCCTCAGTTTCACCGCATCCGATTGTGATTTTACCTTCAACCTGTTCATCCTGTTCTAAAAGCTCCTGTTCTGTTTTATCTACAAGTGATAAAATTTCTTCTGCTCTTCTGCGAAGGAGTATTCCTTCATCTGTCAATGTAATTTTTCTTGTACCTCTGTTAAAAAGCTTGACTCCAACCTCTTCCTCTAACTGTGCAAGCTGACGGCTTAAGGTAGGCTGTGTAATATGCAAAACCTCTGCAGCCTTTGTTATATTTTCTTCCCGAACAACGGTTAAATAATATCGTAAAACGCGTATCTCCATATAATCACTTCCATACATATTTTAAATAATTGTATCATATTAATGCCTGTTTTACAAATCTATATGGCAAATGCAGTATCCGCGCAAACAGAACTTGACACACTTGCTTTCGGTGGTATACTTACTATTAGATATACATAGGCTGGCATCATATGTCCTTCTATGATTTCTATACCTTATATATTTACACAATGTTCTTATGATTGTAATTCTTTTCGGTAAGGAGAAACCTTTGAAAACAACAAATTTCATTTATGAGCAACTGCCGAATGTGCTGTTGCCATGGTACAACCAAAACGCCCGTCCATTGCCTTGGCGACAAGATACCGAGCCCTATCATGTGTGGCTTTCAGAAATTATGTTACAGCAGACACGTGTAGAAGCTGTACAGAAATACTACCTCCGCTTTTTAAATCAGCTTCCCAGCATCCATGCTTTAGCAGAAGCACCGGAAAGCCAACTGTTCAAGCTATGGGAGGGTCTTGGCTATTATAACCGTGCACGCAATCTTCGAAAAGCGGCATGTGTAATTGAAACGCAATACAACGGACGTTTTCCAAATCAATATGCAGACATCTATGCACTGCCCGGAATTGGAGCATATACCGCAGGTGCTATTGCCTCAATCTGTTTTAACCAGCCTCACGCTGCTGTAGACGGTAATGTACTGCGTATTATTACGCGTATGACCGAAAACAATGCTCCGATTGATCGTATGCAAACCAAAACCGAAATTGCCGCACAGCTTGAAAAAGTATATCCAAAAAACAATTGCGGACAGTTTACGCAGGCGTTAATGGAGCTTGGTGCAACAGTCTGTACACCCAAATCACCCAAATGCACTATGTGCCCGGCAAATGAGTTCTGTCTTGCATATGCTCATGGCACGATGATGCAATATCCGATTAAGCAGCCAAAAAAAGAAAAACGTTTGGAAGAGCATACTGTCTTTTTACTGCAATACGAAAACAAATATGCTTTAACCAAACGAACCGACAGTGGACTGTTATCCGGCTTGTGGCAGCTGCCGAATGTTCTCGGAAAATTAGATGTAAATCAAGCACTGCATACAGCCGATACCTTTGGTGTTCAGCCTATGGAATTATATAAACAGCTTCACCGTATTCACATCTTTACACATATAAAATGGCAAATGACCTGTTATCATATTCTGTGTGCCAGTGCACCCTCTGATTTTGTCTGGGCAACTGCACAAGAAATTCAAACAGCTTATGCACTGCCAACGGCATTCCGTATATTCTTTGATTTTCATCAAGAAAGCGATAGAACAAAAACGATTAAGGAATAAAAGTAAAAAACAGGTAGGAGTACTGCATATTGTACAGTACCCCTACCTCAAATTTTGGTGAAAAACAATATATAAACATAATTGACAAATTGGATGTTGTGACATTTATTTATGCTTTTCGTATTTTAATAATTCTTCATTAACAATCCATTCCCTTTTATCATTCCAAAGATGCGGAACTACTTCTACCACAGAATCTATATTCAGTAGTCCGTATATATGCGGATATGCCACTCCGCAATTTCTTAAATCTTCCCAGAACACTTCATTCTCTACTTTATCGGTATCAATGACCAGTAATACTAAATTGTCAGTTTCGTTTTTAAAATTAGGTGCCACCCATTGATAAGTTGATATTTCAGAACAATGGATAAAGCCAAACTTATTTAGTGAATCTTCACCGTAATACTCTTGATTTTTATAATCATTCCATACATTTTCTTTTAAACAATGTATAATATACATATCGTATCCTCCTACAAAAATCCTAATTTACATATTTATCATCATAGCACAAAGATAAATATAAAGCAATCTCCGGAAAGTCTCTTACTGAATTGGCAAGGTTTGGCGAGTTTGTGAGTCTCAGAAAGTCTCACAGAGGTCTGAGATGTGAAATTGCAAAAAAGTATAGAGAGTAAAAAACGCCTTTTCAGGTGCAAAAATGTGCCAAAAGGCGAAATAAAATGGACAATTCATTACGAACTGTCCATTTTTGGCAGAGGTATAAGAACCTGACTGCCTACGGCAGTCAGAACCTTGGCGTTCACTTGCTATGCTCGCTCGGCTAAAGGATTCGAACCTTAAATGACGGAGTCAGAGTGTAAAAATCACTTTTTGAAACACACCATTTCAAGCCAAATTTTAACTTTTAAGTCTCTCAAAAATCTCTCAGAAAAATAAATTGCACATTTATAAAGATTTTACGATCCAACAATTGTACCACCATTGGGATGAAGCACCTGACCTGTCATATAACTTGAATCATCTGATGCAAGAAAAACATAGCATGGTGCAATTTCACAGGGCTGACCTGCACGGTGCATAGGCACCTCTGATGTTTTTGAGCCGAAGGTTCGTACTTCCTCAGCAGAATAGGATGAGGGAATCAAAGGTGTCCATATCGGACCTGGAGCAACCGCATTCACTCTTATCCCCTTGCTCACAAGCGACTGCGAAAGTGAACGTGTGAGTGCCACAATTGCACCCTTTGTTGCACTGTAATCAATCAAATCCTTATTTCCCTGATACGCTGTTACCGATGTAGTATTTATAATTGCTGATCCTTTTTTCAGATACGGCAATGCCGCCTTTATCAAATAGAAAAATGAAAAAACATTATTATGAAAAATAAACGAAAGCTGTTCGTCCGAAATATCAAGAATGCTCCGTTGAATAAACTGAACAGCATGATTATTGATCAAGATATCCAATTTCCCGAAACAATTGATTGTTTCCTTAACACATTTTTTGGCAAACTCGGGATCATTCAAATCACCTTTCATTAAAAGGCATTTTCCTCCAAGCTCCTTTATATGCTTTGCAGTTTCCTCTGCATCTGTGGTTTCATCATAATATACAATTGCAACATCAGCACCTTCTCTGACAAAGCTGTATGCAACTGCACGACCGATACCGCTGTCTCCTCCTGTTATCAATGCTGTTTTGCCCTCAAGCTTTTTGCATTGATTCCTACAGCATTCTAATACAGGCTTTGGATTCATCAGATATTCCATACCCGGCTGTCTGTTCTGATGCTGTGGCGGAAAGGATAAAGGAAATTTATTGCAATTATCCGTACTGTATGATTTGTCTTTGTATTCCATCAGCAAAACCTCCTTATTTAATATGCTATGATATTAAATAAGGAGTGTGAAACTAATCTATAAAATCTGACAATGCTGATTTAGGAGTTGATTTGCTTAATTGTTTTTCCCAAGTTTTAACTAACTGAGATTTTAAGAAATCAATTAAACTATTAAGTTCAAGCTCCTCATCAAATTTTTCAAGAGCGTTATAATACTCTTTTCTGTCTTCCTCATAAATCGTAATCGGAGGGTGGTTATGAATAAGTAAAATATAATTCATCAGGAGTCTGCCAACTCTTCCGTTGCCATCTGAAAAAGGATGTATATTTTCGAACTTAGCGTGAAAATATGCAGCAGCTACCAGTGCATTTTTGTCATCAATATCTGTTAACTCATCAAGCAACTCACAAACTTCTTCCTGAACATCATCTACAGATGCACCAACCTCATTTTTGCCTGTTACATAATCATGATGCTTATATTCACCCGGTCGCTCACCTATCTGATATCTTCGTTCATCATAAGTGCCGTTGGTTAAAATCATCTGAATTTCTTTCAAAAACTCTTCATCGACTGCTTGCTTATTATCAAATGCTGATAGCATTCTTTCATAAGCAGCCTTTGAGTTTTGAATTTCAAATAAAGTTTTTGTTGAGCCTGTATATGAGGTTACACCATTCTTGTCAAACACTTCTCTGGTATCGTGGTAAGTAATTTCATCATTCTCAATTTTACCTGAGTTATATGCAAAGTTAACTGAATATGAATTTAACACAGATGCCAATTCGTTGGCATCTTTTATATTCTGTTTTTTCCAAAAGTCTAATATAGATTCGTATGTCATAACAGCCTCCAAAATCTTTGATTATATTATAACATAAAAACTTTGAGTTTTGAAAAAATTTTTTATTAATAGCGAGCAAATCACGAAAAAATCGTGTCGACATAAAATTATTTACAGCAAAGTAAAATCCTGCTAAACTAAATAGTGTTGGCAGAGGAAGCCAATATTATACATTACAATTGAATATTTTTACTTATAGTTTAACCAATGAGTTCAAACTAATTTATAAGTTTAATGTACGATACGGAAATTAAGTCGGGCATTGAAACGAATACATATTTACATAGCAATTCCTCACACAAGGGAGTAGTCTGTGTAAAAATATGTGTAGGTTTCAGTGCCCGACTTTTTTGCATTCTGAAATCTATAAATTTGAAATTTATTTGGCTAAAAGTATATTACTTAACGGCTAAACAAGTGAGAGGAGTCAGAATGAAATATATCAATAGCATGTAAATTTTTTCAAAAAAATGGTTTACAAAACAATTTTAAGTGTCCTTATATATGGAAAGAATTTTCCGATATGAAATTTTGATAGTCTTATATATAACCAATGTGGTCACATAGTGAACGGTAATATATAAACAAGATAAATAAAACAAGTTATAAGACCCTGTGTGACAATATAAAGAATTTTTATTTTATCACAAGCACTGTGGTACCTATTCAAAATAAAAATCGATTGCAGCAAAAATCAAAGAAGAAAATTTTAAAATTCTGACCCTTTTTCTGTTCTGCCACTGCCTACTATATTGGGAGGTGCTTTTATAAATTATTTGTAAACAAATTGGCAAATGGTAGTAAAAAGCGCTTTCTCACTGCCTACTACAATGAGAGATAAAATTTATAATCAAAGCGAGGTGATAACATTAACGGAAATTATTTTTTGTTGCCCAACACAATTTTTGATGAAGGCTTAACGCCTATGGAGTTTGTGGTTTACAGTTTCTTCATCAGCAGGAAGGACAAGCGTGGACAAAGTTATTATTCTATTCCACACATTGCTGAGTACTGTGGCATCTGTGAAAACTCTTGTCGTAAGGTAATCAAAGAATTGGTTGACAAAGGACTTGTGGATGTGTCCGAAAGATATATGGGAAATGCACAGCAAAGTAATATCTACACCGTCCACAAAATATGAACCACCTCTGGTTCACGAGATGCAGACAAACAATATGAAAAGCCTTTCGTGAATAAAAATGAAAGTTCCCTGTCTCAAAACTGTCGGCAATATTTGGAGAGTTTCAATTTTGAGAAAGTCACTAACCGAAATCAACTCTTAATGCGAATATGAGCCAATTGTGGCAGCGATTTCAATCTCTTTTTCAAAGGTTTTGCAGTTTATTATTTTAAGCAGGTTAAAGTCAGGCGTATGCTGTGACGCCTGACGAATCACATCGGACGGCAGAGCCGACCGAATTTCAAAGAATTTCAGAAATATTGAATATGCGCCATGATAGGCGTATGTAAGAAATGGAGGTATTTATGGGAAATAAAGAGAAATATTCATTTTGGATGACACCAGAAATGATAGAAGAAATAGACAAAGCACTGCCATACTCGTATGACAGCAACAGAAGTTCATTTGTCAGATCAGCCGTGAACTTCTATATCGGCTATCTAATGCACAAACAAAGTGCTGACTATATCACACCAATGATTAGCAACGAAATCAAAAATCAAGTTGAATCGTTACAGGATTGCTTATCAGAAATGATATTCAAGTTGGCCGTTGAATCTGCAAAACAGAACTTTATTTTAAGCTGTGCGTATAAAATTGATGATGAATTATCTGATAAGATTCAAAATATTTGTGCTGAAAAGGTTGCCGAAACAAATGGCATTATCGACTTCGAAACGATAAAATACAATAACGATTTAGCAAAGGAGATGTATGGCTAAGATAATTTTCACAAGCAGATATTTCAAAAATCCTAAACGTTCTAATGTAGGTAAACTTGTTAAGTATATGGGAACTCGTGAGGGAGTTGAGAAATTACCAAACGGAATTGATAATAGTCCTGCGACTAAAAAGCAACAGACTTTAATTAATTCTATAACAAAAAATTATCCTGAATCAAAGAAATATATTGAATTTTCTGATTACAAAAGTGCTCCTACAAAGTCAAATGCAACTGAATTTATTGATACATTCATAGAAAGAAATGCTGACAGAGCAGAAGAACTCAAAGCATTAGTTTCATATATTGCAGAGCGACCAAGCGTTGAAAAACTCGGCAAGCACGGATTGTTTTCACAAACAGATGACAAAATCAATTTAGATCAAGTGGCTGACGAAGTGGCGAATCACAAAGGAATTGTCTGGACTCATGTGATTAGTCTTAAGCGTGAGGATGCAGAAAGACTTGGTTACAACAATGCTGATAGATGGAAGAAACAAGTCAGAAAAAATATGATTGAAATTGCAAAAGCTCATAACATTCAACCGAGTGACTTGCAATGGTATGCAGCATTCCATAACACAACACATCATCCACATATTCACTTGCTTGTGTATTCAAAAAGCGGACAAGGTTATCTGACGAACAAAGGAATTGAATCTATGCGAAGTGCATTTGGTAACGATATTTTTCGCAATGAACAATACAAATTATTTAAACAACAAACAGAATATCGTGAAGAATTGAAAAATAGTTTTGATGAATTGTTTGAAGATGTTCTTGACAATTGCAATTATTCTTTTGATGTATCACCACAACTTTTCAATTTGATTTTAGAATTAAGGAAGCAGCTTGATAACTGCAAAGGCAAGAAAGTTTATGGCTATCTACCGAAGAAAACAAAAGATATCGTCAATGAAATCTTAAAAGAAATTATGAAAGATGAAAATTTATCTGCTCTTTATGATAAGTGGAATGAGATTAACAATGAAAAACTATCGCTGTATTATGACAACAAAAACAAATCCCTTCTGATTGAAGATAACAAAGAATTCAGATCAATCAAGAACAAAATCATTCAAGCCGTGCTCAATATGAATTGCAATATTCCTTATTCAAAATGGCATTACTCTGACAACGGAATGATTCTTTCTTCTGTTGTGAGTTTACTTGCAGATATGTTCAGTACAAGTGCGAGAAAGAAATTCGATAATCTTAACAATCAAATTGACAAAAAGCAATTATCAAAAGAGCAGGAAAAACGAATTGCTCATGGGCTGAAAGATATGCCATCGAATGAAAGTTATTATGATAATTATGAGCAAGAACAACCGACTGGTTTAATTATGTAAGGAGGTTTAAATGAAGAAAACAAAAGCAGAATTAAAAACTATGGCAAATTATATTTCATCACAGGAAGGTCAATATCTTTTCAGTGCAAGTGAAATATCAAAGATACTCGGTGTTTGTAAAGATACAACAAGAGAAATTTGCAATAACCTTGAGCCTGCAACCTTCGGCAGAGTGAAAAGTTATTTTATCATTGATATACTTGATTTTATGTACAATCAGAATAAATAATAACGGCAGGCTTTAAGCCTGCCAAGTTTACATCGATATGCTAAAATCATCCGAAATATCAGAATGCAATTCACAAAACAATTCATATTGCTCACTGCTTTCTCCGAAAAACATTGAAATATATTCTGCTTGCCTATCTTCAGAAATCGGTGTAGAAATTCTATTAAACATTTCATTTATTTTATCATATTCGCAGACAAATGAATCAGCACTTGCAATTATCATTTCTTTCTCAGAGACATCAGAAAAATCAACCTCATATCCAGAAATACCAGCAAGATATTCAATAAACAGCCTTTGAGTTCTGCCATTACCTTCACGAAACGGATGCAGAACATTAATTTCACTAAGATAATATGCAAGCCGCTCTGGAATATTTTCAGCACCAATTAAATAATTTTCATTTTTTAATTGGTCGAATATAGTTAAAGCATATGCTTCAAGATTTTGTGACAGACAAAACTGATTACCTTTTGCAATGTTTACATGTCTTAATTCTCCTGCCCAATCATAAATATCGCCAAAAATTGTTTGGTGAATCTTTTGTAAATGTGCCAAATCAAACTCGCCGATTATAAACTCAGCCTTTGCAACTGCAAGCCTTAAAGATGTCAATTCTCTTTCTGCTGCAGCAAGAGCCTCCTTATCTGTTATGTTCAAATTGTTTTTCAGAACATTTGAATTCGGATAACAATATTCGCTGTCATATTCATAATCATAGCTGTAATCTTTCATAATTTATTACACCTCGGCAGGAACTCTATGCTTTTCAAGAAGTTCTTTAATAACATCGTTAACTATAGATGGATTCAAAAGACAAGATTTAATACGTTCCCTATCATCGTCATTGAGGGGTAATCCTTCCATTCTCATCGAACTGTCAACATCATTTATAATTTTTTCAATATCGCTCATACAATCACCTCGACTAATTTTATTATACCATTACTAAAACATATTATCAAGTTAATAAAAGTTTTCAATAAACGCTGGATATTCAAAAGTCTCTGTGGTATTGTGTGTTGCTGAAAGGAGGGTGTCAAATGCCTAAACTAATTGATTATTTTACTGTAACTGAACTTATCTCAGTAGAAAAAATATCCGATATGGACTATAAAATTTGGAGATGGCGTGAGCGATATCTCAACTATCAATGCGAACTTTTCATATTTGAAAGCGAAGAAAAACGCAAAGGCGAAAGATATTTATACTTTACTGACCTTCACAATTATCTAAAAACAGGCTATGGTGTTTACACTATCAGCAACAACATTATCACAATGACAACACGAAACAGCATTTATAAATTTAAAATTATTTACAAGTAGGAGGTGCTTTTTATGTATGAATTATACGATAAGAACGGAAATTTCATATGCTATCGAATAACCAAGAGGATTAAAAATGATTTAGGTGAATACGATGTACTCACTGCAAGATCAAAGAAATCAGAAAAAGAATGCAGAAAGATTATGGATGATAAAATCCGTGATTACTACATTCAAAAGGAAGAACAAAAACACAAAGGTGTATTTCCCGATATGTTGTTCAAAGATTTTGCAGACAACTGGTATGAACTTAATATCAAAAATGCTGATTGCAGTCAAGTTAATAAGGACAATTACAAAAATTATGTGTATACACACATCATTCCGTACTTTGCTAAATACAAATTGTGTGAAATTCATGAGGATGATTGTCAACGATTTTTGAATCAATATGTCGGTAAAAGCAAAGCTATGGTATCAAAATTGAGGATGACATTGCGCAGAATTATGCGAAAAGCTAAAAAGCAAAAATTAATACCTGATAATCCTGCTGATGACATTGTGCTGTCGAGTGTTACGCAAGGAACTCGCAGACCGATAACCAACGAAGAACGTGCAATGATACTTGAAACTGCAAAGACACATTATGCAGGAACAATGGTACTGACAATGCTCTACTGTGGACTCAGACCGATAGAGATTCGCAGGATGGAATGGAGTTGGATAGACTTTGAAAACAGTGTACTGACAGTGGGAAAATCAAAAACCGAAGCAGGAACAGGCAGAAAAATTCCGATTCCACCACAACTAAAATCGGCATTGATTGAGCATAAGTTAAAAGGACAAAATGATAAATGGATATTTGTTAGATACAAGAATCATAACTTACCGCTTGACGAAAACGCATTTTATCACGCATGGCATAATTTCTGCAGAGAAATGGATATTGAAAATGGTGCAACAGTTTACAGAAATCAAATAACGAAATCAACACTTGCACCAGACCTTGAGCCATATCTCCTTCGCCACACCTTCTGCACTGACTGCCAAGTTGCAGGAGTGCCACTGAATGTTGCAAAAGAACTTATGGGACACAGTGATATATCCGTAACAGCAAAAATATACACCCACATGGTTGACGAAGTGTTCGAACAGAATAGAAAACGATTGGCTGAGTATGCCAATCAAAAGGAACAGAAAGCTGTTAACGAATAGCAAAAATATAGAAGAGGTAAGGGTGCAAAATTTACAGCACCCCTACCTCATAATATGGTGACAAACAATAAATAAACTCAATTAATCTAAGTTAACAAATTGGAATTTATATTTTCATATCAAGTTTTTATTGATATAATCAATCAGTGGCTTTCTTCTGACTAATTCTCTGTTATTTTTGTACCATTGATAGGATTCACATAATCCGTCAAAAAGTTGTATTGTATCTTTCATCAAATCATTTTGTTTTGTGACATCTAAAACATAAGAATAGTCAAGAAAAGGGAAATAGCTCCGTTGCGGAACATTACTGTCGATGTACTTAAAATTAGGCTTTTTATTCAAAACCTCATAGCATAATTCTACCCATTGAATTATATCAACAATTTCAGAATTACCAACATTATAAATTTGCTCTGACGGCTGTTTATCCAGTAAAATTTCAATAAATCGACACATATCCCTTATGTGGAAAAACTGTAAAGGCATTTTTCCGTCTTTGGGAACATAAAAGGGCAAATTGTTTTCTGCACACTCAAAAACAAATGCTTCACGATATAGATTGTTCATTGGACCATATAAGTACGGGGGTCTAATAATGTAAGAATGTGAAACATTTTCAATTACAAATTTTTCAGCGGCAAGTTTATTTATGCCATAATCGCCCCAGTAATAATTTGCTCCACACTTCTGCCGTTCATTGAAAGGCTGTTTTAATGTTTCAGGATATACTGCACTTGAACTAATTAAAATATAGTTGTCAAAAGTGCCAAGTCCCTCTATTAACATTTTTACATCATCGTAATTATATGCAGTTATATCTAAAACAGCGTCAAAGTGATATTTTCTTAAAGTTTCACCAAGATTATGTCGATCAGCTTTTATATGAATTACATTAGGAGATTGAATATTGTTTCCGCGATTAAGCACATATACATCGTGTCCGTTATTGCAAAAATATTCTGCGGTAAATCTGCTTGCGAATACTGTTCCACCTGTTATCAAAATATTCATTTGCTATCAACCTCATTTCAGTTTAATCGGAATATATTAAAGCACTAAATCTCGATTTATCAATTTACTTAATAATTCAATTATATCATAACAAAAGATAAATTCAATATTGGTCCGGACTTTAGCAGAAAAGTGTGGTATGTGTTGTGTTGCGGAAACGCATAGCTCCAATTTTTGCTACACAAATTATTATTGTAAAGGCGAGGATTAAAATTCCTTGCCTTTGCACAGTTGCGGTACCCATAATTTTGTTCATACCTAAAGGTATTTCAAAATTATGACCGCTGCCAATTCTTATTGCTCCCTTCATCTCGCACTGCGAGCGGTCGCAAACGAATCTCTCAAAAGTCTCTCACCAAAACGCCCACAGTCGCTCCCGTTCGGTTTTGGAAATGAGAGATTTCAGGTCTCTGAAAGTCTCACGGAAAATCTCAACAGAAATAACAAAAGAAAAATTGCCCTTAAATCAACAGCCGATTGAGGGTGATTTTGGACTATTCAGAGCAATTTTGCATAGAAAAAGCGCTGACATCTAAAATGTCAACGCTTACTGGCAGAGCATTGTGAAGTGTATCCGAACTTTTCTCAATATCAGATAATTTTAGTTTTAATGCGTGTTCTTTGTAATTAAGGTAGAACAGTGCATAATCATCATACAATACAACTGCATTTACAAAATAATTGATTAGTGCTTTTCGTTGTGCATGGTTTTTCAAATCTGCAACCTTTGCATTATTGAAAAATTGTTGATATTGTTCTCGTGTATATTTAGGTTTTGAGATTTCCTCTTGTACTATCTGAACTTCAATATCCCTTTTCTTGCTCTCAAGTTCTTGCAATCTTTGCTTTGTAGAATCAGTAATGATACCCTGTTCGATAGCATTTAACATATTATCAATTTTCTTATTCGTTTTTGATAAGTGCTGTTGAAGAAGTTTTAAATCCGTATTTTCTGATTCCTGAAATTCCATTAATGCATCGATTAACTGATTAATATACTCATCATTTGTGAGTGTTGCAACTACTGCATTGAGAACTGCATTTTCAATGTAATCTTTCTTTACTGCCTTTTTATCACAACCACGCTTTCGCTTGGCATCAATACACTTGTAATAACGATAGGTTAATCCTTGATGATTTGTACCACTTTCACCAACCATAAATGACTTGCATTTACCACAGTACAATTTAGTTGTTAAAATATATTCATCATCGGCTTTGTACTTCGCTGAAGCGTGCTTGTTCTTTTCAAGACTGGCTTGAACCCTGTCAAACAAATCTTTGTCAATAATAGCGGGTATTCCATCAGGAACAACTATATCTCGAAATCTGTATTCGCCGATATATCTTCTGTTTGACAAAATTTTAGAGATGATATTGATTGCGAATCTGCCACCACGAACATTTGAAACACCTCTATTGTTCAAAGCCTCGGCAATCTCTTTCATAGTCATTCCACTATCATAAGCATTATAAATTTGAGTAATGTAAGGTGCAGTTTCTTCGTCAATCTGAAAATGCTGTTCATCATCAATATAGTATCCAAAGGTGACAGGTCCACCATTAAATTTGCATTTCATTGCGTTTTCAGTTTGTCCACGGATAACCTTTTCTGCAAGTTCGGCAGAGTAATATTCAGCCATACCTTCAAGGACTGATTCAAGAATGATACCTTCTGCACCCTCACTGATTGCTTCAGTTGCAGACACAACCTTAACGCCATTTTTGCGGAGTTGTGCTTTGTAGTGAGCAGAGTCATAACGATTGCGAGCAAAGCGGTCAAGTTTCCAAACAATAATCACATCAAACTGATTTTTTGTGCTATCTCTAATCATCTTTTGAAATGAAGGACGATTATCGGTTTTAGCAGAAAAAGCACGGTCAATGTATGTATCAACGATTGTTATATCATTGCGGTTTGCGAATTCTTTGCATTCTCTCAACTGACCGTCAATAGACTCCTCACGCTGATTGTCACTTGAATATCTCGCATAAATTACACCATTCATTCTATCACCTCACTCGCATTGTAACGCGGAATGAATTTTATTGCAACTCATTTTAATGACAAAAATAAGATTTTGCAGTTTGCTTCAATATTTAATATATTAAGCAAAATAATCGCTGCATTCTTGCATCTTAAAATCTAATCATAACAAAACACTATCTTTCCTTCATCGTTTAAGCATAATTTTGCTTCAAAAGGCTTACCAGCCTTGCTTATAAATCCTGATATTAAATTTGTACACTTTTTATCAGGATTCAATAAGTCAATCGCATTTTGTTTAGTAATATTCTTTTGTGCTATTGTTTTCCAAATCACAAAATTACATCCCTCTTTATAGCCACTACAACCAAAGAACTTTTCCTTTTCATAAATAGCTTTTCCGCAAATCGGACAAATTCCGACAGCTTGATCATCAGAATGTTTAGGAATAGATAATCCTGTTAATTTTTGTACATCAAATTCATTTATTAGAGTAAGCTCTTTATCAGATAAATCATTCAATTTGGTAGTGCCTATGCGAACGCTTTGAATTTCAACAAGTTTTTCAAAATCATTTCTTGCTTTTCGTGCGTTAGAAAATGCTTGTTTGCTGTTTTCTTTTGACAAAATATTTTCATAGTATAAATTCATCATTTTTAAAGCATTTCTTGTAAAAGAAAATCCGCTAGAAATCGTTAGTAATATTTGTTCCATTTCATTAGAAGAATAATCATCGAATTTGATATATCTGTTAAAACGGGACTCTAATCCAGGATTAGAATGAATAAATCTGCTCATTTCTTTTTCATAGCCTGCAACAATTACACAAAGATTATCTCTATTGTCCTCCATTGCTTTTAACAATTGATCTATTGCTTCTTGTCCAAAATCTCTTGTAGAATCAACTGGTTTAAGTGTATATGCCTCATCAATAAACAAAACGCCCCCAAGTGCTTTATCAATAACTGCTTGTGTTTTAGGAGCAGTGGAACCTATATGCTCTCCTACCAAATCATTCCTTGATACCTCAATACAATTATTGCTAGGCAATAATCCAAGACCATAATATAAGTCTGCGATAATTCTTGCAACGGTTGTTTTTCCTGTACTTGGATTTCCTGTAAAAACCAAATGCAAATTTAAACTAGAAGATTTGGCTTCAAGTCCTCGATTTCTTCTTTCATTCTGCGCCTTTTGAAGTGCACATAATGTATTTATTTCATTTTTGACATTATTAAGTCCAATTAGGTTGTTAAGTTTATTTAGAGCTGTTTGAAAAATTTTATTTCTTTCAATTCGTTTTTTTCTTTTCAGCACTTTGTCTTTAACATCTTCATCTAAATTATCTAATGTGCAACCCATATCATAAAATTTTTCTAATGATGATTCAAAAAAATTATCTGTAATTTCATGTTCTATTTCATATTTTATTAATTTATTAATTAAATATTTAGAGTCATTTATAATTCGCAATATTTTTCGCAAGTCTATTATTGAAAAAGGATTTACAGACTCTATTATATCAATTGTTTTATCACAGACTTCACGACCAAAATCATCACCAATTGGTATAATATATGCCATCATCCATTGTAAATGCCATCTTTCCCAAAATCCATAGATTTTTGAAAACTCTTCTTCAGATTCAATGTGAATAATATTACTTTCCCAATTGGAAGTATTAAACTTTTCAATACTGTATTTTTTTAATCCTTCAGGGGTACAAGAAGATATTGAAACTGCATTATTAATAATCTCAATCAACTTGTCAACATTGCTCTCTACTTCTAAATTATATTGATCTTGTGTGCTTATATCTAAAATATTTTGTTTTTCTTCATTAAAATAAATCTCCTCACAATTTTTAGTAAATCTATAATCATTGATTACATCACAAAGATTTTTACATTTTGGATGAGAATTTAATATTGCAGGTCTTGATATAACAGTATAAAAATTATTCAAATCAAGGTGAGTACATCTTTTATTTTCTATTATAACTAAAAAAGCCCTTATAATAATTGATGTGTCTAAAACACCTGCAAAATGTGGTTTGGTCAGATCTTCTAAAAACTTCTCACACAAAAGAACATAGAAATTTAAATATTGCTCATAATCAGATAATTTATTTCTATAAATATAGAATTTATTTATCAAATTATAAAGTATTTCAATATCCAAACAATCCGTATTCATCATCGGGTTGCAAATATCGTACACAAATACAATATTATGTATTCCTATACATTTTTTAAGCAACGGAATCATAATATCAACTAATTCTTTCGTCAAAGTATTAGTTTCAATAAATAAATTATATAGATTTATTGCCTCTTTGTATTTGTCTTTACTGATGTATTTATTTATCTTTTTATAAATTCTGTCTGCAGGTTTGTTACTCATAGTATATTCAACCTCAATTAAATTATTGCACTAAGATTATATCCCACTACACAAAATATTTCAATGTATATATGTAACGGATTATAAATGCTTTAGCAATTATTAAGCAATTTCAATCTCATTTTGCTTATAATATTCCCCATCTAAATATTTATACATCGGATGAGATTGAAGCAGATATTTATAATCCTCAAAAGGCTTTTGACAACGTGGAAGAATAAACACTGTATCATTATTCTTATACATAACATCTTCCAAAGGCTTATCCATTTTTCTTGCAATGATTTCGCATGCTTCCAGATCTCCTGAAGACATAAACAAGTAATATGCACAATTGCTTATAATAGTATGATAACTATCTCCATACATTTTCTTCATCTGATGTTCTGACTGTAATACAAGTGAAATTGATATTTCTCTTGAACGAAGACAGCTCATATATCCATCAAGATTATCAATTTTTACATTGCAACCAATATCATCAAAAATAAAGTGAGTATGTATAGACAAAGACATATTTTCGCTTTTATCGGCCTTTCGTTTGAGCTGCTCCAGGCAGTTGTGAATAAACATTGATACCAGAAAGTCTTTACTTCTGTCTGTATCACTTGTATGGATATAAACAATTGTTTTTCTGTCTCCGATTCTATCAATCTCACAGTCATCCGAATTTGTCAGTTTAATAACATCATCGGTAAGCAATCTTAAAAACCTGCTGTTAATCTCGCTGATAATTGTTGCCCGCATTTTAGGTGAAGCCGAAACTGCATTAAATGCATTCCAAGTCCTCTGAGCAAAGGATAAGTTATTTGACTCATCATCTTCGTTGTCTTGTTCAAATACTTTATCAAGTTCGGAAATACCTTTCATATCAGCTTTATTATGCTGATTAATAAGTTCACTCAATTTTTCTAAAGTTTGCTCTTCCTCAGGTAATTTTTCAGTCATATAGGCAGTTATGGCAGCAATCATATTTTTTGAATTATTAGGCCAAAAGGGATCAATATGTCCATTGAAGCAATCTGAAGGAAACATCATATCAGCAAAATACAATATATCATTCTGATATTCCTTTTCTTTTCCATTTATATAATGTAACGGATTATAATGATTTTGTGATAATGCAGGATTTTCAAAGTTCAATGATATTACTTTATATCCTTGCATTTCTTTAATCTGCCGAGTTTTTGCTTCAATTTCACCCTTTGCATCAATAATGACCATACTATAATCATCATTCATTACATTTGGTATTACATAACCTCTTGTTTTATATGAACCAACATCACCCACTACAAAGACATTAGAATTAGATTTTTGTCCAAATTCAACTGTATTGTTTTTTGATAAAATCAACTTGTAACAACTTTTCTGGTATTCTTTGATTTTGCTCATCACATATCCTTTCCACTGATAACTGATATTAAATTATCATCAGCAATATAATCAACAATTCCAAATTTACACGCTTCATATGCATTCATAAAATTGTCCTGATTATTTGTTGCTTCATTTATTTCATTAATTGTTTTATTGCAATAATCAGCAAGCATACTGTTTACTAATTTTTTCGTACTCAGCATAGATTTGCTGAGTTGTTCTATAGTTGTGCAGTTGCCTCCTGCACCGTTTTGTATAAGTGGTTCGTGAATCATAACTGAACCATGCTTATTTATGCAACGTTTTCCTTTTGTGCCTGCTGCAAGAATAAACGCACCCATACTGTAGCACTCGCCAAGACAAACCGTTCTGATATCGCATTTACTTCCTTCAAATGCATCCGTAATTAACAATCCTGCATTAATTGAACCTCCTGGTGAATTTATGCAAACTGTAATATCTTTATCATTTTGTGTTTCCATTAAACATATAAGTTCAACTATATTTAGCGCTAACCTATTATCAATTATATCCTTAATCATTATCACTCTATTCAAAGTGAGTAAATCATTGGTTAAAAATGTTTGTCTTCCTTTATTTGTGTTTTCTACATAATTAATCATATTAAAATTCCTTTCGTGTGTAATTTGCTTTTTCTTAATTTGAGTATTTAACAAACAATTTAAAATTCTTTACCATTGAAGCAACTGATATAACAATTGCTATAGGCATTAATATAGGACCTGTAACAATACTGATACCAAGTTTTATTACTGCAATCGCTAAGCCTATAATACTGATTTCAATTCCCGTTCTTTTCGTTATTCCTATATATGCCCAGGGAACACTTGAAATACAGTATATTTGAAATGCTTTAAATAGTTTTCCTTCAGGCGAAAGTATAATATCAAGATTAATATTCGGATAATTCTCAGCGAGGTAATTATGAAGTTCCGAGGGAATTTCTCCTGCTGCGGAAATAAAATTTCCAATCAGCCAAACATCTGAATACTTAGTAAAAATTATATACGCTACTATTCCTATAATAACTGCGGCAATAATTTTAAAAAGCATCTTAACAACCTTATCCATATACATTTCTGCTAATTGTTCGTTATTTTGATTCTGAACATTTTCATTTGTTCCGACAAAATCTTCAGGGGGAATTATGTATTTATCTTTCATATTTTATTAACCATCCTTTATTTTTGATTATTGATTTTTTGCAAAATATCAAATATAATAATATGTAACAAAATCATAATCAATATGTTTGTTACATATTTCACAGTATCAGTTTATCAAAAGTTTTTCATTTTGTCATAGGATTTTGTAACACTAATTTATAAAACAAAAATTATTTTTTGTTACATGGAGAAATTATGTATTTTATTATAGATAAAAAGAAATGTTCATTAGAACTTTTTAACGATTACAATGAAAATAGAATAAAAATAAATATCAAAAAATTTGTTGACGAAATTCTAAATCTTGATTGTTTAAATGCATTTATTTTATATTATAAAAATAAGGAATCAAACAATTATGAAAATTATCTTAATTCTGAGCTTTCAAATGACACTATTAAACTTATTAAGCAATTAGAATTATTTCCTCCTACAGATTTTTTAATAATCAACAATATTATATTATTACTCGATAAATGTGATTGGATATTTAACCAAGATAATAAAAAAACAGAATATGAAATTAATCACATTGCTAACAGAATAACGATTTATGCCTCTCAGCTTAATTCAACAAAAGATATACTGAATAGCAAATTTATTTCAACATTGGATATGCTTGCACACGATGTTAGCCTTTCTATTATAAGGGAATTAAATGTTGAAGACGCTAATAATTTTTTTGCGTATTATATGGGAATAGGAGGATCTGGAGATCCCGAAATTTTGAGAAGTTACCTAAGTTCAAAAGATTTTTCTGAATTTTTATATAATTTCAATCTTTCTAATGAACAATATTATAGTTTGAGTTTTCAAACTCAAGCTCATTTGAAATGTTTATATACTTTTATTAATACAGCTACGCCAATAAGACAAATCACTGAAAAAGAAGAATCCGAAAGCAGAGAGAATAAAACCCCAACGGGACATAGATTTATTGAATTTAAATATTTATCACCTTGCCTTTTTTCAAATTTATGTTTAGATAATAGAATAATGCTTTTTGACTATATAAATGAGTGCAAAGAAAAATATCGTATAAAAAATAGTGAAATATATTTCTTTAATAAAAAAATTGACAGCTTATTATATTTTTGTATTCTTTATTTGATAAGACAGAATATCGCAACATTTAAACATTGCAAATATTGTGGAAGAATTACTATGGATACAGATAGTTGTGCAATTTGTAAAGCAAATGCTGGCGAAATAAAAGAAAATAGAGAAAAGTTTCATGGTAAGGTTAGAACCGCTAAAAATCGTTTTAAAAACACATCGAAACAAGATAATGATCAATTAAAAAGGATACTCGATAAGTATTATACCGATTTGTTAGATTCTATTTATCTGCTTTATGAAGAAACAATAATGTTGATGGTAAAAATAAAATCACATTCATACATATATAATCAAATATTAGCGATAAAGGAATATGAATATGAGTGGTTTTTTTTGTCTAATAATTTTAAAGAATTTGAAGATACTTTTTTTGAAGAAGATAGCATTTATCCAGAATTAAACAATAATATATGTGAAATTGAAAAGTTATATATTACTCCAGATAAATTTTATCAATTAGCTACAGATAACAATAAATTCTATGAGATAGATGAATTAATTAATAGATTAAAAAAGATAAATGATGCTTACTATTTGAAAACTAAATTAAATATAGAACCATTTACAAAAATAATGGAAAATTATTATAGCAATCTTTACAAAGAATTTGAAAAAAACGAATTATTTTTTATCTTAAAAATAAGATGATATTCTATAATAACTTTCGTTAAAATCCAAATACAAATACTTTAAAAATAATTGCAAGATAAATAAAACACTTGACGCAAAATAAAAAGAGCGTTAATATAAGAGTACTCCCTTTGGAAAAGGAGTTGGAATAACGCAGTGTGTGAACAGTTCAGCACACTCGTAAGGCAACCAAGTATTTGGTATCCAAACATAATATTATGAGTCTTACAGAGATGACTAGAAGAAACTGAGTTTTATGATTTTCATGAACTCGGTTTTTTTGACCCCTAAAATTAACAACAAGGAGTGAATCTATGATTGCGAAATAACTATCCTCGAGAGGATAGGCAAGCATATTGTTTGTATATACAAACAGAAATCGGGGAAACCCCGAACCCCCTAAATTGACAGTGGTGCATCCCACAGAAAGAGAGGTATAAACCAAGACAAACAATAAAACAAAAATGGTTGCAATGCGTTTTCGTGAGAACGAATACAATGCAATCAAAAAGAAAGCCGACAGAGCAAATCTGAATTTTACTGAATTCGTTACAAAATCTGCATTAGATAAGCAGATAACTATTATTGATGGCTTGCCTGATGTTTTGAAAGGACAAAAAGCAATCGGCAGAAATCTGAATCAGCTTACAACACTCTGCAATATGGGAAAGATTGATTGCCCTGATTTATCTGAAATGATTAATCAGTATTCAGCGGTGTATGACCGTTTGAACGATATTACAGAGAGGTGCAGCTAAATGGCTACTTTCACAGCAATATCAAATAAAACACAAAACAGGACGGCAATGAGAAAAGTTCTGGACTATGTAATGCAGGATTACAAGACTTATTGCAATGGTAAAAAACTTGTTAGCGGACAGAACTGTATTCCAAATAGTGCTTACACCGAATTTATGGCAACAAAGAATCAGTATGGCAAAGCAAACGGAGTATTCTTCAAACAGTATGTTCAATCCTTTAAACCGAACACTGCAACACCTGAATTAATTCATCAGATAGGAATTGAAACTGCTAAATTCTTTGACGGTTTTGAAGTTGTAGTTGCCACTCATATCGATCGAGATCACTGGCATAACCACTTTGTAGTAAATAGTGTAAACTGTGAAACGGGATTGAAAATCCAAATCAATGAAAAATGTTTGGAAGAACTAAGAAACTATTCGGATGAAATTTGTTTGAAGTATGGATTAGAAACTTTGAAACCATATACCAAGCCTAAACAAAAGGCTATGAATACAAGGGAATATAGAGCAGCAGAAAAAGGTCAAAGCTGGAAATTTACACTAATGGCTATGATAGACCGGGCAATGAAATATTGCAGGACTAAAGACGAATTCAGACAATATATGAAACGATGCGGATATGATGTCAAATGGCAGGATAACTATAAATACATTACCTATACTTGTCCGAATAATATGAAATGCCGTGACATCAGATTACACGAAGAGAAATACAGAAAGGAGAACATGGAGCTTGAGTTTGAATTACGAGGAACTCAAACAAGGGAACGATACGAATATCAACAAACTGCAGCAAGCACCGAGTATAACGATAATAGATCAGGAACTATGGCAGACGCTGATAGATTTGAACAGAGATCAAACAATACTGCTGGAGGATACGGCGGATATACAGACAGTGAAAACCTGTACGGAGAATTCGACGAAAGCAGTGATAAGGGAACTGAAAGATCAAGTGAATTCACTGAAAATGGAGATAACGGATTTAGAGAAACAGGTTGGGAATCTGAACGAGAATATCTCCTCAATGGAAAAGCAGCTGAAGAAGACGGACAATCTATCGGAAGAACTGAAAAAGAAATGGATACCAATACTAATTGGAATACCAACAGCAATACAAATCCTATCCTTGATAGTTTGTATGCTATTGCAAGTGCTGCAGAAATAATAAGAAAACCATCAACAAAAACGCCAAGACAAGCAAAAGACAAAAAGAAAGGTCTTGGACAAAGAGAAGATGACCACAGCGGAGATTATCAAAACAACAACGAACTCTACTATGGACAATCTATGTAACAAATCAAAAGTCCCGGTGAGATTACTCACCGGGCAGAAAGGATAATATGATAACTAAAATTACTAATACAATAAACAATTTAAGATAGGGGTGAAACGGAAAACTAATAAAAGAATTGTTGCCCTATGGCAACAGAAAAGAAACTTGATTTTGAAAATATACCGATTGACAATACAGATATATTTATCAGAGATGTCCCTAAAGACATCACAATGTCAATGGCAAAATTAATCTTCCCAAGTATTCAAGAATATTTTGAAAAACAGAATTAATATATAACAACAGGCAGGTAGCATAAAACTACCTGCCTTAACTTTTACATAGATTCAGATATAAAAAAGAAATCCGAATGTATCACCTACGATGATAAAGTTCGGATTTCTACTCTTTGGCAGAGGTGACCTACAATGAACCGTATATTGGCAAAAAGTCATTGTTTTGTTACCTACTTGTTTCCTATTATGTAGTTTTCTATATGGTTTATGTAGTTTTATTTGCTACACTTTTTATTGTATTTTCAGAAACAACATCAAACAGCATTTTGAATACTATTTGCTGCTGCGTTTTATTAAGGGTTCTAAACATTGTTATTAACTCGCATTCTGTTTCACTCAATTTATGTTCTTTAGTGAAATCTAAAAAATCACCTTTCATTTGCAGTACCTCATAAATTATTTTCAATGTAATAATAACACAAATTTCTTTTTCAATCAAGATTATTGCAACAAAAAAAGCCCCTTGCTCACAAAGAGCAAAGGGCAATTTATATTTTACCTATTAATCCCTGCTAACCGAGCTTGTCGGCACAATGCCTGTTTTGTAACACTTTGCAGATGTGCCGTACTGAATGATTGAATAAGTCGCACCATTGGTTAACGCTCTTACTCTTTCACCCTTTGAAACAGAGCCTGCCTTTTCTGTTTTGAGATTGTCCACATAGACCGTCTGTGCTGATTTCATTGTTGCGTTGCACACAATAATCGGGCAAATGGAATTTTTGCTTGCTGCCACTGCTTTCACCTCCGTTATAATATTTTCCTGATTCTTCGGTCTGAGCACACCGAGAAAGCTTGTGTATGTATGCTTGATTTTTGTCATAGGCTCGTGCTTGCCTGACGGGTAGTTTTGGTCATAGCTGTAAAAATAGCTTGTTGTCCCCTCACCTGTGCAGACACTCACATGACCGTTGCCGCTGTTTGATGTGAACACGGCAATATCACCCTTTGCCGGGACAAATGATGCGGTGTTATCTATCCATGTAAAATTATTTTTAAGATAGCTTGATGTCTTGCGTTTATTATAATACTCAATTGCATTGCCGATTGACTGAGGTGCAACGCCTAAAACATTCTTAACATAATGCTTAATCAAATCAACGCACTGCACACCATACACACCATCATAATCAATGCCCTTGCCCAGATAAACTTTAACCCAATCATCAAACAGAATACCGTCACCTGCACCGCATTCGGTCGGCTTTTCTAAATTCATTACCGCTGCAATTCCTGCCGACAATGCCGATACCGCTAAACCGATTAATGCCGACTTAATGACCTGCTTTTCTGCTGTAAAATCAATCACAACAAGATTTACCGCAAGATATGCTATAATCGCCTGTATGAATGTTCTTGCCGCCCTTTTCACTGTTTCTCTTGTTATTCCTAATGATTTCATAAACTCTTTCATTTTTCCTGCTCCTTTTCTAAATCGTCTATTCTGTGATTTGCGACTTTTTGTTTTTCTGATAAGATATGTACTTCATCTTCAAGACTGTACATTCTCTCCACTAGATTATTATGCTTTTCAACCTGTTTTGTCAGGTTGTCCAGCTTTGCATCATATACTGCCTGATGCCCTGCCTGTGCTTTCTGACTGCCAATATAGTTTCCAAAGAAGGATAACGCCGCAATCACACAGCTTATAATTGCTACTGCAACTGTTGTCATTATTCATCACCGCCCTTATTAAGCATAAAAATAACCGTGTCGAACTAAACACGGTAAAATTATTGTGGTTTATTAGGGAATACAACATTATAAGGAAATTCCTCCTGCTGAGGTATATCCCTTAATGCCTGTCTGTATTTTGCCATATCATTGTTTAAAACATCAGCCAAGCCCTCAAAAACACTTTTAACTCCTGAAAGCAGTGTTGCAGTTGTTAATTTTTCAGGTATTTCAAGGTTTAACCTGTCAAGGACAAACTCCTTATCTGTTTCAGCAAGCAGTGCATCCCTTTTTGCCCTGATTTCCGCTGCTGCAGTATAATAATCCTGCTCTTTGGCAAATTCAAGCCATTTATCAAGATTATTATTTATATCTTCTGCAATCCCTTCACGGTTTGGAACAGTCATGGTATATCTGTCATATACAAAAACCGTTACAGCTTCATCCTGCTCCGTTGTTTCTGCATCAGTTGAATTACCTTTATAACGAGGATTTGTTACTGGCTTATGTGCTTTATGTGTTTTTTGTATCTGTTCTACATTCTCTGTAAAGGTAATGACTGCCATATTATCTTCCGAAACAGCAATCTCAAATACAGGTGGTCTTGAATAGCTTTCACATTTATTGCAATTACTTAAACTCATAAAAAATATCCCCCTTTTAATCAAATTTGCGATATGCAAGGCGGCTGTAACCGCCTAAATTTGTAGCCGTATAAGTTGAATGAGCAAATAAGCCGCCTTCTACGGCTTCAACACCACCAAAGTTTATAGTTTTTACTAGTACTCCTGATGGTTTTCTTATCGTATCACAATAGCCATTCTCAGAATTTCCGTCTGTTTCGCTCGGAAGAGCAGCCCAAGGATTGTCTTTGTCATTCCCTAAGGCACTGATATATCCTGCATCAGGAATGGCATAATTAAGTGCTGTATAGCTGCTTACGGTTGCAGATGTACCATAAGCGGTTATATCGGTGTTTATGTAATAAACTCCGCTCTTCGCTAAAATTCCGTACACAAGCGTATCACAGTAAAATGAAAACGGATTTTCTATACCTCTCCATACAAACGGAACAAATCCGTCAGCACCATCACCGCAAACACCTGAACTTGCGGTGACATTATTTGTAACTCCCGGCTGATACATATTTATGGTAAACACTGAATTTTCATCAATCATAATAGGGTTACCGTCAAAAGTGATAGTAAACTTGACCTTTTTGCTTTCATCTTCAGTAACTGTTTCAGCTGTGCAGCCTGTAACCCTTCGGATTGCAAAATAAGCAGTTTGACCGGTATTATCATAATTTTCATAAATTTCGTCTTTTCCATAAAGTGAATAATCATTATCATTGACAGGTCTCTGAATTGCAATTTCCTGTCCCGGATAAATCATTTTATCAATATATTCATCAGAACCGATTGTAACTACCAAAGTATTTGAACTATCAGCATAACAAGTATTGTCAATTGAAAACTCCAAATAAGAAAGGTCATCATAAAAGCCTTTAAATATTGATTCCGAATTCAATGTAGCAAATTCAACCATAAATAACGGATATAATACATCATATACAATCGGAGCATCCATACAGTGCCAATTAGCAGCTCTTTTATGAACTGTACCTGCAGTAACATAGTTTGCTTCTATAAAATCATATTCTCC
>JBKWUD010000001.1:93753-173578 GCA_046989265.1 Eubacterium sp. | reverse complement strand
GTTATGCTCTCTTGCACCCTTTACAACTATATTCTTAGCCAATTCTATTCACCGGTCCTTTTATTATTATATCTTTCAAGACCTATTTTACCTTCTTTGGTAACAGGCTTAATCCATTTTTCTGAAAAATAAAATTTCAGGCTGAAGATATTTTTAGGTATATCTTCAAATATATACATTACAGCAAATGCTGCAACAAACGGCACTTTGAACACACAAACTGCTATAATCGTTGCAGGGACTGAAAATGCCCATAAGCACAGGAGTTCAAACTTGGCACCAGTAAAGGCATCTCCACCGGAACGAAAAATTGAAACAATCTCCAGATAAGGCAGCATTCTGAATGGGAAAGCAATTGCATAAATAACCATTATTTGTTTTGCAGTATCAAGTGTTGTTGTGCTTATATTACTGCCCATATTAAAGATGCTGACAAGCTGCGCCCTGAAAATAACAATAAATACGGCAACTAAAACAGCGAGTAACGGTACAATGACCATAAAGCGTTTTGAATCAAGCAGACCTCTTTCAATCTTGCCGCTGCCGATTGACTTACCTATCATAACAGAGGCAGCGCTGCAAAGCCCTATAAATATAACAAAAGACATATTCTCAAAGCTTCTTACAATCGTGAGAGCCGAAAAATATTCATAACCCATATTGCCGAAGATTATATTATAAATAAAAGTTCCGGCACCCCACATACTCTCATTAAGTACAACTGGTGCAGCCTTCTTAATATAAAAGATAAGCTCATCTTTAGAAAAGCAAAAAAACTGCCGTACATCTGCAATAAGAATATTTTTTTGCATAAATGATATTGCAATAATAAGTATCACACCGAGCCAAGCGGAAATAGTAGTTGCAAGCGCCGCACCTTTGATACCCATTTCAGGAAAACCGAATTTACCGAAAATCATACAATAATCAAGAAAAATATTAAGTACTGTTGTAAAGGCTGACACATACATAGGCAGCTTAACATTTTCGACAGCACGCAGAATAGCGGCAAGTATATTGGTAATTGCTATAGGCAAAAATGAATATGCAACTACTCTTAAATACTGAGCACCGACAGATATTACCTCACCGTCTGAATTAAACATTTTCACCACATAATTTGGTATTGCAAGGCTGATAACAGTGAATATAAGAGCCACACATACAGCAAATATAATTGAAATACCGCCGACACGGCGAATTTTCTTTATATCCTTAATTCCCCAGTATTGTGATATAAATATAGTTGTAGCTGAGCAAAAGCCAACCAGTACCATATTCATAAGCCATGACCACTGCCCCATCATACCAACAGATGAGAGCGCAACTGTGCCTAAATTACTCACAAGGAGTGTATCTGCAAGTGTAAATGAGCTTGTGAGCAAATTCTGCAATGCTACAGGTATTGCCAGCTTTACAGTCGTTTTCCAGAAATTTTTATCATTCAATAACTTAGTCATTTTTTATTCTTTAATCCTTAATCCTTTAGTTCTGCAATCTTATCACGCAAAAATGCTGCATGCTCAAATTCAAGCATTTTTGCTGCCTCCTTCATTTCACGGGTGAGCTTTTCAATCATCACAGTACGCTCCTTCTTCGTCATTCGCTTATTATGACTGTCAAGAGCCTCTTTAGAGGTAATTTCAATAATATCACGAACATCCTTTTTAATTGTAGTAGGCTTAATGCCGTGTTCTTCATTATATTTTTCCTGTATGCTGCGGCGGCGAAGGGTTTCGCTGATAGCCCGTTCCATAGACGGTGTAACACAATCAGCATACATAATAACCTCGCCGTTTTCGTTGCGGGCTGCTCTGCCGATTGTCTGAACAAGCGAGGTTTCAGACCTGAGAAAGCCCTCTTTATCGGCATCAAGAATTGCAACGAGCGATACCTCGGGAATGTCAAGACCCTCGCGGAGCAGATTTATTCCTACAAGGACATCAAAGTTTCCAAGTCTCAAATCACGGATAATTTCCATTCTCTCAATAGTATCTATGTCATGGTGCATATAACGCACTTTAATATCAAATCCCTCAAGGTAAGCGGTTAAATCCTCCGCCATTTTCTTTGTAAGGGTTGTAACAAGTACCCTTTCACCACGCTCTATGCGGATATTGATTTCACTTACAAGATCATCCATTTGATCCTCAGTAGGCTTAACTACTACATTAGGGTCAAGCAAGCCTGTCGGGCGAATAATCTGCTCAACAATCTGAGTTGATTTCTCTTTTTCAAAATTACCCGGTGTTGCTGATGTGAACACAACTTGATTAACCTTGCTGTAAAATTCATCAAATGTAAGAGGCCTGTTGTCAAATGCCGACGGAAGCCTGAATCCAAATTCAACAAGGCTCTTTTTGCGTGAATGATCACCGCCGTACATTCCGTGAACCTGCGGCAGCATCACATGACTCTCATCAACAAACATCAGAAAATCGTCAGGGAAATAATCTATAAGAGTGAAAGGTGCATCGCCCTTCTTGCGGTTTGACATTATTCTTGAATAATTCTCAATTCCTTTGCAGAAGCCGGTTTCCTGCAGCATTTCAATATCGTTCATTGTGCGCTCTTTAATGCGCTGAGCCTCGAGCAGCTTGCCCTTTTCTTCAAAATAAGCAACACGCTCAACCATTTCGTTATATATTTCATCAAGTGCTTTTTTCAGTTTTTCCTGACTGACAACATAGTGACTTGCTGGATAAATGCAGGCATGGGATAAAATTCCCTCAACCTTGCCTGTGAGCGGATTAATTTCACAAATTCTGTCAATCTCATCACCGAAAAACTCAACACGGATTGCAAGACCGGAGCTGCCTGCTGGAAAAATCTCCAGCGTGTCACCGCGGACGCGAAACTTGTTACGCACAAAGTTAATATCATTGCGCTCATACTGAATCTCAACAAGCTTATTAATAAGCTCGTCCCTGTCTTTAATCATACCCTGACGAATTGAAATAACCATATTCTGGTAATCAACAGGGTCACCGATGGAATAAATGCATGAAACGGATGCAACAATGATAACATCTCTGCGTTCTGACAATGCGGCAGTTGCACTGTGGCGCAGCTTATCAATCTCGTCATTAACGGCAGAATCCTTTTCAATATAAGTATCAGTTGTAGGGACATATGCCTCAGGCTGATAATAATCATAATAGGAAACAAAATATTCAACTGCGTTGTTAGGAAAGAATTCTCTGAACTCAGAGCAAAGCTGAGCAGCAAGCGTTTTGTTGTGAGCAAGCACAAGAGTAGGCTTGTTAACCTTTTCAATAATATTAGCCATTGTAAAGGTTTTACCCGAACCTGTAACACCCATGAGAGTCTGCTCTTTATCACCACGCAAAATACCATCGGCAAGTTGTTCAATAGCCTGTGGCTGGTCACCTGTGGGCTTATATTTACTTACAAGTTGAAAACGGTCCATATAAATTTATTCCTCATTTTGCATAATCATCATATTATATAACATTGGCATTTGATTTTCAAGCATACATATAAATAATTAATGCAAAAGACTGCACCCTTTCGGATACAGCCTTTCTCAAAATATAGCGACAGCTAAAGCATACTTAGCAAAATAAAAAAGCGCAGCCGGAGCTGCGCAAAAAACGCAGAACTCCAAATTGTCGCCAAACAAAATTAAATATGATACCGTATAATACAAAGTATGCATAATAAGAGCATGCGTTTTTATCAAAAAATAAAAAACATACTTCAGCATTATACTTCGGTAGAAATAAATATTTAATTTTGTTTGGCAAATTCAGTATAACACTTTAATAGTAAGCAGTCAATAATTAATTCTCGTAAATTAAGTGATATAATAATTCATATTATGAAATCTATATAATAGGTCTTGTGTCATTATCCGTCATTGCTCTTGACTCCTTTAGGTGCTGCAAAATAAAAAAAGCGCAGCCGGAGCTGCGCAAAAACGCAGAACTCCAAATTGTCGCCAAACAATCACATCATTTCTATCAAACCAAAACGATATAATAGGAGTCTGCGTTTTTTACAAAAAAACGCCGTTTTGGTCTATGTATAGAAATATTAAAATGTGATTATTTGGCAATATCAGTATAACACTTTAATAGTAAGCGGTCAAGAATTAATTCTCATAAAACATTAAGTGATATAATAATACATATTATGAAATCTATATAATAGGCATTGTGTCATTATCCGTCATTGCTCTTGACTCCTTTAGGTGCTGCAAAATAAAAAAAGCGCAGCCGGAGCTGCGCAAAAACGCACGCTCCAATTGTCGCCAAACAATTTCACACCTATTACGAAAGAACAGTATGCTTTCTAGAGCATGCATTTTTATCAAAAAAGATAAAAAGGCACACTGTTCCATTTCGAAAATATTAAAATGTGAAATCATTTGGCAAACTCAGTATAACACTTTTATGGTAAGCAGTCAATAATTAATTCTTGTAAAACATTAAGCGATATAATATAATACATATTATGAAATCTATAATTGTTAAAGCGAACAACTCAGGGCAAAGACTGGACAAGCTGTTATTAAAAACTTACGAAACTCTGCCAAAGTCAATGATGTTTAAGCAAATCAGAAAAAAGAATATTAAAGTGAACCGCAAGCGATGCACACCGGAACAAATCGTAAACGAGGGTGATGTTATCGAACTGTATATAAATGATGACATGCTGCATGAGAAGAAAAAGCACTATGATTTTCTGCGTGCACCAAAGGAACTCAGAATTATATATGAGGATCAAAACATAATTCTGCTTGATAAGCATCAGGGCGAGTTATGCCATCCCGACGGCAAGGAATATGTTAACACGCTTATTGCATCACTAAAGCGTTATCTTTATGAAACAAAGCAATGGAACCCTGAAGAGGAAAATTCCTTTACCCCTGCCCTTGCTAACAGAATTGACCGCAACACAGGCGGAATTGTAATAGGGGCAAAAAATTATCAATCGCTTAAAATCCTTAATCAAAAAATCAAGGACAGAGAGATTGATAAATATTATTTAACACTTGCCGAGGGCAGATTTGAAAAGCAAAGCGATATTCTGAGCGGTTTTCTTATCAAAGACGGACAAAGGAATATGGTAAAAGTGATTGATGATTATATTGAGGGAGCAAAAAAGATTGTCACCAAATACACTGTTATTGATTACTATCCTGATGTCAGCCTTGTTGAAATTGAACTTTTAACGGGCAGAACTCACCAGATAAGAGCCCATCTGGCATCAATAAACCACCCGCTTATAGGTGACGGAAAATACGGCAGAGTTCACGGCAGATTCAAGCAGCAGCTTTATTCATATAAGCTGAGATTTAATTTTTCGACTGACGCGGGAATACTTAATTATCTCAACGGCAAAGAATTTGAGTCACCCGACTGTCCGATTGAAGAAAAATTCAAGGAGAGAAAATACTGATGAAGGAAAAATTTATAAGAGTTTTATCACCATTTACACTGGGATTTGTTATTGTGCTTGATGCAGCGGTAATCGGCTTTGCCTATTATGCAGTGCAAAAGCTGTCATATCAGGTTTCAACAATCAATGTAATATTTGCATTTATTGATGTTATTGCAATAATCGTCGCAGTGCTTGTTACCAAAGAGGTTTTGACAAACGGCGTAAAATTCAGAGATGATGAGGTTGAATTTACCGGAATTGATGATAACAATTTATTTGATTATGACGATATTATAAAAATTGATTATTCTAAAGATAATAAGGCAAGCCTAAAAAAGAATTTTATTGACAGATATTCCAGCATAATTATTTATCTAAAAGATGAAAGCGTAGTAACAATTGAGCTTGGTTTAACAACAAACGGCACACTGAAAAAAATAGTTAACGAATTAAATTTACGCATAGAAAAAATAAACGACTAAAAAGCTGAGGTGTCGTAACGCAGTATTGCGTTGCGATACCTCAGCTAAAATCGTTTCTTTTAAACTTATCTATCATTTCACGGGTAAGTGATAAACCATCATTATCAAAATCAATTTCATCCGGCGAAAACCATCTTCCGTCCTTAAGCTCATAATTATCAATTGTTATAGACTCATCACCATCGACCTCACAGAAAAAGCCATACAGCATTGTTGATGTAAATCCCCACGGCTGAGACTTATAATATTGGAGATTTTTCACTTTCAGTGAAGTTTCTTCCATAACCTCACGATGGACTGTTTGCTCTATTGTTTCGCCTATTTCGGCGAAGCCCGCTACTAAAGACCACCGAGCATCAGGACGGTTATATTTTGTTAAGCAAAGCTTATTATTACTTATTATTGCAACGATTACCGCCGGACTGATTTTAGGATAAACAATATTACCGCACGAGCAAAGCATTGCCCGCTGCGTTTCACTATGATGCATATGCTTACCGCAGTGGCCGCAGAATTTATTATCATTATACCAGTTATTTAATTGAAATGCAGTAGCACCTGCAAAAGCAAGCGTTCTTGGCACAGCAGTTCTCAGCACAGTATAATGCATATACTCATATTCGCCGAATGCACTTGCAGTGCCCAAAAAATAATTTTTACCATCTATAGAAAAAAGGAAGTGACCTATTCTTTCAATTTCGCTGACGTAAGGATATTTAATTTTTCCGTCAGTCAATGATGCTAAAATGTTCGGACCGTCAAAGCAAACAGCTATGTCATCAGCTGATGGCTTTAACGGCTTATATTGATTATCAAATTCTTCTGTAAAATCCTGAATCATAAATCGTTTAATTACCTCTTATATTACAAAAAGCCGCATCATGATGCGGCTTTTATATTGTGTCATTCAGCTTTTTCTGTTGTGTGAGCTGTGGTTGCTTCAGTAGTAGGAACGTCCTTAACCTTCATCTCACTGTACTTACCTGTTTTCATATCCATTGAAAGGATTTGCTTGCCGTCATATCTTATATAATACTCGCCCTTATTGTCAAAGGTATATGTTGTTTCGTCGCCCTCTTCATGAGCAGTTTTCACCGCAGCAATAACCTTAATATAGAAGTCTTTATCAATCTCAGTGCCTGAGCCGGAGACCATAAAGCTGCACTTTTCTCTTTCTTCAGCAGTAATTCCAAGTTCCTTATCACTATAACTTTTAATCAGGCTTATAGCATCAGACTCGGTTATCTTTGCAGAATCTGTCGTGATTCCCGTTGTTGCAGTCGTACTTGTTTGCTCATTATCTTTATTGTCAGAACAGGCTGCAAATATGCATACAATTATTGAAATACAAATTAAAACAGATAAAAGTTTTTTCATATATATTACCTCTTAATCAAGCCTATGTAACTGTCCTTATTATAGTTTAAGTTAAAATCATTGTCAACAAAATAAAAAATATTTATTTTATCTCTAATCAAAATAATATAAATCTATAAGCTTTTTCACATTGCCTTCACCGAAAATTTGAATATCATTCTTATACAGCAAATCTGCAGTTATTCCATTACCGTTACAAATTATTCCTTTGAAAGAGCCGTCATAGATCTCACCGAATCCACATGAGGGAGAACGCTCCTTCAGTACCGCCGCAGGACAATTGCATTCTTTTGCTATATATAATGTCTGCTCAGCACCGCTGATGAAATTATCTGTTACATCATCACCTGATTTTGAATAAACCCTTCCGTTTTTTATTTCACTCGGTTCTCTGGGGACAGGAAGTCCTCCGAAACATTCAGGGCAAACCGGAATAAGCTCAAAATATTCTGACAATCCGATAACCGCATCATTTTTATTATTGCCGCCGCTGTATTTGCAGCATTCACCAAGCAAACAGGCACTGACTAAAATTTTTGTTTTCATATTCTTACCCTACAAAAAAAGTACTGACATCACTGTAATATGTATATGTTTTAACGCCGTTTGTATATACAATATAGAATCTTGCACTCAGCTTTGCCGGACTTGTTGAAGAGGAATAGGTTAATGACTTTGTATTGCTGTTTATAGGTGCAGTCCAACGCTTTACTGCAAATCCTTCGGCATTTTTTACTCCTTCATTTTCAAGAGTGAGCATATCATCATCCATATTTTTACCATAAATATATCCACAGTCTGTTATGATATATTCATTACCAAAACCTACATCAGTATAAAACACCGCCGTTTTTGCTGAGCTGGGTGATTGCTCAACATATGTATTGGTTGTCGTTGGAGTATTCTGCTTTGAATACTTTGTATTAATAATAACGCTCTCTCCTGCTATTTTGCCGTAATCCATAATATCAATATCTTCAAAGCCGTTCTTCCGTGCATATGCGTAATCCTTGCCGTTAACTGCACTGTCTGCAATAAAATTACCGTATTTTATTGATAAAGTGCCGCTTCTGTTGCTCTGATTTGTATTAACAACAGTTGATGCAATCGTAAATCCGTGTTTTTTAATTTCAACAATATGATTAACTTCACAAAGAATATTGTCAACAACAAATTTTCCGCTGCTGTTTGTCACAGCCGCAAGCTCACCGTCAATATAAACCTGTGCATCCGGTATTGCATTTCCTGATGTTGTTTTTACCACAGCCTTAACATAATGACCCTCAGACTGTGCATAAACATATTCTTCATACATATATGAACCGCAGTCTTTACAGTAATAGAGCACATTTGAATCGTAACAGCATGACGGGCGTTCACCCTCGCTTGTGTATCCACGGCTGTGATCACAGCCGAGTGAAACAAAATCGCAGCCTACACTATCAGCATAATCCTTAGAAGTTGAATCACTGTAACCATAAAGTGTTGACTTCAGCTCATTTTCCGACGAATACTTAAACAGGCAGTTTGAGCCATAGGAGGTTTCCTTTGAGTAATTGATGAAAGCAATGATTCCCATGCAGTTATAGAAGGCATATTTTCCTATTGAAGAGCAATCATTTAAAGTTATTGTTTTAATTGCTGAGCAGCCTCTGAATGCGTAGGCACCTATATATTTTACATCTGAATCAATTGAAATAATTGACAGACTGTCGCGGCTTATATACCAGGGTGTATATGTATAAATTTTTGCACTTTTTGTTGTGCCGTAATCTGCCATATATCCCGTACCATAGGTAAGTTTAATCTTTTTGATATTACTGCAGCCATACCATGTTGTCTGACCAAGAGGAGCTGAAATTGAAAGCGGCATAACAACGCTTTCAACATTGCATGCATTATAAAAGGCATAGCTTGAAAGATATCCGATTTCATTAGAAATAACAATATTTTTAATCTCACTCATATAGTCATACCAAGGAACAGATGCAGCAGATGTATATTTAGTCATATCACCTGTACCTGAAATGGTGAGCGTATTATTATCAACATTATAATGCCAGCTGACATTTTCTCCGCAATCACCTTTATTAAGCAAATTTGTTTCAAATCCGTTATCAACAGCATACTGATATGCCTGAGCATCAACATAACCATAATAAATAAGGTTATTTTTGACAAAGCCGTTTTCATAATGATAGCCCAGTGAATATTTGCCGAATTCAGTATAGGTTGAATATACTCTGACAAAGCTTGGATACTCAGTCAAGATGAATGCGTAATCATTGACATTCACAGCAGTGCTTATCGTCAAGGACTCCGATTTATAGCTTGGCAGAGCCATGATAAGATTGCCGTTTTTATCATAAATTACAGATGAATTGATATAAAAATTATCGTTTGGGATAATTGAAATGTTGCTGATGCCAAGGAAGGCAGTTGCGTTAAAATCAGTCAATCCGTCAGGCATGGTATATGAGCCGTCACTTGAATTAACAGCACACACAAGAGAAGAGCCGTCAGCACTGTAAAGACTTTTGTTAATCACACGATAGGCATTGCTGGAAGATCGATACTCATTAATGTAGCTGCAATTATAAAATGCATAAGGCGATATTGATGCAACATCACTTGTAATATTAATTATTTTAACATTTTCTCTGTACTCTTCCCAAGGAGCAGGCTCGTTTATGTAATCATACATATCACCTGAACCCTCAATATTCAGCTTACCGGTATTATAAAGAGTATATGTCAAGGACTCTCCGCACTGTCCGCTTGAAATAACAACAGGCTGAATATATGGACCTGTATATGTATCACCGCAGATTGAACAGGTATAAATTGTATAACCCTCCGTGTCATCTGTGGGATCAATTATGTCCATAATATAATTATGATTACATCCAAGCGAATTGAAAGTTATACCATCAGCCGCAGCATAAACCTCAGCAGGAGTATTCCTGTAACCGTTGATAACAAAATCCGAACCGATTTCTCCAAAAGCCTTTGTTCCGATATAGCTTACATCTATATCAAAGTTAAAACTATTAAGGCTTTTGCAAGCATAAAATGCATAGTCACCTATTGAATTATATGTATCAGCCATATTGAAATCAGCACTGCTCATATTATAAAAAGCATATGCACCTATGCTGTTTACATTTTCGGCAACATTTACTTTAACAAGCTTGTCCGCAAACAGAGACCACGGCTGTGTTTCGGCTGTGTAATCAACACTGTCATAAACATCAAGAACACCCTGAGGAACGGAATAGCTATAATACTTGCCATCTGTATAAACCATATCCGAAAGACAAGGCACACCATTGCCATAGTATTCATCAAAGCCCTCGTCACCATAATCGACAGCAAAATCACATATTATGTTATACACATCATCCTTGGAAAAATTATTGTTTATGCTTTTAACATCTGCACATACTGCTGTAATATACGGTGTAGAATATGAAGTACCGCTTTTTTTGTCATATCCTCCGCCGTCTGCAGTGGGTATAGTTGAGTATATACTAGTTCCGGGAGCACAAAAGTCAACACACGAGCCAAAACTTGAATAGCTAGAAATTCCTGTGCAGGTACTGTTAAGCGCTGTTACGGTAATCGTTCCCGGCGTTAATGAAGGATATGATACAATTTCAGCACCCTTATTTCCGGCACTTGCACATAAACAAACACCGTTGCTGACCGCATTGTCTACAGCCTTTTTGAATGAACCTGCTCCATAGCCGGAGGAAATTGAAAGATTTATAACATCGACATCATTATCAACAGCATCATTAATTGATGCAATAATTGCAGAAACAGTTCCGTCACTGCCGCCGTTCTCAACAACCTTATACGGTAAAATTTTCACATTATCGGGAGTATTGTTTGCTATAATTCCCGAAACAAAGGTCGAATGATGATAATAAGCACCGTCAAGGCATCCTTTGTAATCTGCATTATCAAAACCGTCAGATGAAAAATCGTACCCTTTGCTGAAAAATCTATCCGCTAAATCAGGATGATCAGTCATTACTGCAGTATCAATTACAGCAACCAAAACATCATCATAACCCATAGCATAGTTTTTCATATATGTATCTGTGCCGAGTGTATTGCTCCCGAGCGGATACATCTGACCCTTATCATATTCATCAATTGTTACAAGCCCGTCAGGGTCAACTATATGCCCATCAGCCTTTATTTTCTCATAAGCTGACCGTGCATCATTCTCTGATTCATATTGTAAAACTGCTAAATCGTGATTTTGATTAATTGCAGTATCCGCTGCACCGTAATCATCGCCGTCATAGTCCGAAACTATAAGGCGCTTAAGTGCAAATTCATCCTCTTTATTAACATCAGACAAATCACTATCATAATTTTTGTATATTGATGTCAACTCTGCCCTGAATTTATTATTGTTTTGTATAACATCAGTATCTGCACTGTGCTTGATATCAATATCCCCAACAAAAGAAACAGATATTATAACTGCAGCGCATAATATTATAGAAACAAAAATTTTGCTTTTTTTCATAATATCTCTCCTTTTATACAAATATTTATTATATTATAGCACAATAATTTGACTAATGCTACAAAAATATGTTATCTTAGATATGTAATAATTTTATAAGAGGGGTTTCTATGGAAAATAAAAACTATGTTTCTAAAAAGGAATGGCTTGCTTATTGTATAGGTGCACTCGGTCAGGGAATGGTCTATGGCATTATGAGTTCATACATTTCAGACTTTTATCTCAATGTGCTTAAGCTGACTCCTATATTTGTTCTCTTATTAATGCTGCTCGCAAGAATATGGGATGCAATAAATGACCCGATTATGGGATTTATTGTTGACCACTCTAACCCAAAGCGCGGCAAGATGAAGGCTTATCTTCTTTACACGCCTATCCCGGTCGCAATACTTACCTTCTTTTTATTTTTCTCACCTAATATTACAGACAGTCAAAAAATGATTTATGCTGCAATTACATATGTTGCATGGGGCATGATATATACATCATCAGATGTTCCGTTTTGGAGCCTTCCAAATGTATTAACACCAAACGCAGATGAGCGAGGATCAATTATCTCAAAGGCAAGAACCTTTAATGGTGTAGGCTCTGCAATTCCCATGGGACTCTTTATGGTATTAGGTTTTATTCTTCCTAAATTCAATCTTTCCGGTACCGAGCTGGAGCAAACAAAATATACCGTTATGGTATTAATATGCTCCATTCTGGGCAACCTCTTATTTGTGAGAGTTTACTTTAAAAGCAAGGAAAGAGTTAATATACCTGTTCCGCCCAAAAAGGATAAAAATCAGCCAAGTTCTCTAAAGCTTATATTCACTTGTAAACCGCTTATGCTCACTGCACTTATGGGTATTCTTTCAGCAGCAAGATATATGTTCCAGGCAGGTGCAGTACATGTTGCAAGATATTCATTTTATGTCGGCAAGGATCCAAGTACTCTCAGCGGTACAGAGCTTGAACAGGCATTGCAGTCAAACATTTCAACCGTTTCAACCGTTCTCGCAGCTGCAAGTGCAATCGGTATGTTCGGTGCTATGATTGCTGTAACACCGCTTATAAAGAAATTCAGCTACAAACAGATTATAATTGCATCATCACTGCTTGGCTCTGCAAGCTCCTTTGCAATGTGGTTCATAGGATACAATAATTTCTGGGCCTGCGTGCCTTGCCTGCTGATTTCAACAATTCCCTGCGGAACAATCAATGTTTGTGCATTTGCGATGGTCGGCGATTGTCTTGATTATATGGAGCTTAAGACAGGCGTCAGATTAACAGGTATGGGCAGTGCAATTCAAAGCTTTGTTACAAAATTCGGCAATGCAATTGCAACAAGTGCAATCATACTTATGTATATCGTAGTCGGTCTTGATGTTTCATCAATCAATGCCTCCGTCACAGCAAATCCGCTTGAAATGGACGCATCGATCCGCCAGGGTATATTCAGTATTATCAGTCTTATTCCTGCAATATCCCTTCTTGTTTGCATCATCCCTATGTTCTTCTACAACATCACAGGTGAATACAGAGAAAAAATGGAGGCGGATCTTGCTAAGCAAAGAGCCGAGCGAGGCATTGAAATAGAATAAATTTAAAGAGTGGCTAAGCCGCTCTTTTTTTGATATTTTACTCAAATTTAATATTTAACCTAAATTTAACAAATACTAAACCGGTATTTAACTTTAACAAATTACTATTCGCTTGGGTGATATAAATGAGTATATTCAATATTTTATCTTTAGTGGGAGGACTTGCCTTATTTTTATTCGGCATGAATTATATGGGTTCGTCTCTTGAAAAACTCGGCGGAGGTAAATTTGAAACAGTCCTAGAAAAAATGACAGACAACCGTTTAAAAGGCGTTTTGCTCGGGGCAGGCGTTACTGCAGTCATACAATCCTCAAGTGCTGTAACAGTAATGTCAGTGGGATTTGTTAATTCAGGTATTATGTCACTTCATCAGGTAATAGGCATAATAATGGGTGCAAATATAGGTACCACAATCACAAGCTGGATTTTATCATTAACCGGTATTCAAAGTTCAAATATATTTATAAGCCTTCTGAAGCCATCATCCTTCACACCTGTGTTAGCACTTGCAGGAATAATTCTATTTATGTTTTGCAAAAGTGAAAAGAAAAAGGATATCGGATCAATATTTTTAGGCTTTTCGGTTTTAATGTTCGGAATGGAGGCTATGAGCAGCGCTGTTGCACCGCTAAAAGATATTCCGGCTTTTACCGGCTTGCTTACAAAATTCTCAAATCCCATCCTCGGTGTAGCAGCAGGTGCACTGTTAACAGCAATAATTCAGTCATCATCTGCATCAGTAGGTATTTTACAGGCTTTGGCATCTACAGGCTTTATAACAGTTTCCTCAGCATTTCCTATTATTCTGGGTCAAAACATAGGTACCTGCATAACAGCAATTATTTCTTCAATAGGAACTACAAAAAATGCTAAGCGCACGGCAGTAGTTCACCTTGCTTTCAATACAATAGGAGTCGTAGCAGCAATGCTTTTATTCTATGGTATTAACGCTTTTGTTGATTTGCCTTTTATAAAAGATTCTGTTAATGCAGCAGGGATTGCAGTAATTCATACAATTTTTAACATATTCTCAACAGTAATACTGTTTCCGTTCGGAAAGCAGCTTGAAAAGCTTGCCTGTCTTATTATTCCCGACAAAGAAGATGAAACCGAAGCAGAGCTCATAGATAAACGCTTTTTGATGTCATCATCCTATGCAATAGACAAGGTTAAGGAGCGTTGTGATGAAATGGGCAAGCTTGCTAAAGAGAATATTTCACTATGTCTTGATTTTGTAAAGGTATATTCACATAACAAAGATAAAAAAATAAGTGAAAATGAAAAAAGACTTGATGCCTATGAAGATGAACTTGAAACCTATTTGGTAAAAATCGGTTCAATGAAATTAAATATTGACGATTCAGTTAAAATATCAAAGCTTAATCATGCTATCGGAAACTTTGAACGCATTGGCGACTATGGCGTTAATATTCTGAAAACTAAACGGAAAATGCACAGCGACAATATTCATTTTTCTAAAGCTGCAAACAATGAGCTTGAAACCATGAGCAAAGCAGTCAGCGAAATTGTTGATTTAGCAGTTGAGGCTTTCATTAATGATGATAAAGAGCTTGCAACTACTATTGAGCCGCTTGAACAGGTAATAGATAACTTAAAGGTCGAACTTCGTTCGAGGCACGCAAAAAGAATACAAAAAAATGAATGCACTGTTGAGAACGGTATGCTGTTTTTTGATATCATAAATTCATTTGAAAGAATAGCTGACCATTGCTCTAATCTTGCAGTATGCATTATTGAGCTCTCTCAGCGAAGCTATCAGCCGCATTCATACCTGAAAGATGTAAAAAGCAAAGATAATCATATCTTTATGCAGTCTTTTGAAAAATATCTGTTGAAATATAAAATCAATTAACATTATAATATAACTGATATATTATTTAGGAAGGATATTATATGAAACAAAAACTGGTTTATATTGTTGAGGATGACGAAAGCATAAGGGAGCTTGAAAGCTATGCACTCATCAATTCTGATTTTGAGGTTCGAGGTTTTGAATGTTCAAAACCCCTGTTTGAAGCTCTTCAGTCACAAATTCCCGCAATAATTATTCTTGATATTATGCTGCCCGAAGATAATGGATTTAAAATACTCACTAAAATCCGTTCAACACCTGCCTACTCCCGTATTCCTGTTATTATGGTGACAGCAAAAGCAGGAGAAATTGATGCAGTCAAGGGGTTAGATATGGGTGCTGATGACTATATCACTAAACCGTTTGGGGTTATGGAACTCATAAGCCGCGTTAAAGCAGTTCTTAGAAGAGTGCAGCCTTCACCAATCGGATTTATTGAATACAAGGAAATCAGCATTGATGAAAACAGGCATATTGTGTTTGCAGGAAAATCACAAATTGAACTTACATATAAAGAATATGAAATTCTTAAGCTTTTAATAATCAACAAAAATATTGTTCTCACCCGTGATAAGCTGATGGAAAATATTTGGGGATATGATTTTGAACAGGGCAACCGAACAGTCGATGTTCACATTCAGTCGCTTCGAAAAAAGCTCGGTGATGCAGGTGATTATATAAAAACAATACGAAATGTTGGCTATAAAATAGGTGACTGATTATGACCGCTAAAACCTTTACTAAAATACTATCCTTCGGATTAGGAATTGTACTTGCAACGAGTATACTTATAACCTTTATTTTTCACACTTATTATGAAAAACAGGCACAGACAAATCTTCAGTCAACAGCATCAATTGTTGTCAGCGAGTTAAATATTAATGAGGACTACAGCTTTATATCAAACGGTCTTGACAATGATACAAGACTGACATTAATTTCAAAAGAAGGCACAGTGCTTGCAGACAGCTATGATGATGCTGTTAATATGGAAAGCCATGCTGACCGTCCCGAATTTCAGGAAGCAATAAAAAACGGCAAGGGATCAACAATACGCAAATCTGCCACTCTTGACAAAAACACATATTACTATGCATTAAGGCTGAATAACGGAAATGTTCTTCGTGTTGCAGTAACAAGTCAAAGTGTATTTATGGCATTTTATAACTCATTAGTAATTATTGCGGCGGTAATGCTTGCTGTTATGCTGATATCACTTGCAATAAGCTTTGCTATAACCAAAAGCATTGTTAAGCCTGTAACGGAAATGGGCAAGCATCTTGACGAAATCGAAAGTGTTGAAACCTATGAAGAGCTTCAGCCGTTTGTTGACACAATAAAAGCCCAGCGCGAGAAACAGCTTTTACTGGACAAGCAAAAAAAACAATTTACGGCAAATGTTTCGCATGAGTTAAAAACTCCGCTCACCTCAATCGCAGGATATGCTGAGCTTATTGAGAACGGAATGGCAAAGCCGGAAAATATTAAACCCTTTGCACACACAATTAGAAAGCAGGCATTAAGGCTTGTTTCACTGACTGAAGATATCATTCAGCTGTCACAGCTTGATGAAAGTAATAATGATATAGTTATGGAAAGCGTTGACATTTATGAGCTTGCACAAGGATGCTGTGAAGCTCTTGAAATGAATGCAAAAGCAAAAAATGTATCCCTTCTGCTCAAAGGAAAGGAGTGCCGGGTCAAGGGCAACAGTTCGCTTTTAGAAGAACTGATATATAACCTTATTGACAATGCAATAAGATACAATATTGACAGCGGCTCTGTTGAAATTTCTGCCAACAAAATCGGAGATAAAGCAATCCTCACTGTTTCCGACAGCGGAATAGGTATTCCTGAAAAATATCAGCAAAGAGTATTTGAGCGTTTTTTCAGAGTTGATAAATCACGCAGTAAAGAAACAGGCGGAACGGGACTGGGGCTGGCCATAGTCAAACACATCGCCGAAATTCATAATGCAAGCATATCAATTCACAGTATTGAAAACACAGGTACGACAATACAAATTGAATTTTAATAATCGTTTTAAATACATAAATATTAATTTCAAAATTAATATTTATGTATTTTATTTTTTGTGATAATATATATTACAGTAATATTTTAATCTTATTTTAATTTTTTGATGGTTGAATATATAAAAAGGAGGAATTACAATGCGTATTTTAGTAGCAGAAGATGAGCATGACCTTAATACCATAATTATGCAAAAAATGCAGGAAGAGGGATACAGCGTTGATTCCTGCTTTAATGGTGAGGACGCCTTATATTATTTGCAGAATGCGGAATACGACGCCGTAATTATGGATGTAATGATGCCCGAAATCGACGGATTTGAAGTAGTAAAAGAATACAGAAAAAACGGCGGATCGGCGCCCATTTTATTTTTAACGGCAAAAGATTCAATTGAAGACAGAGTTCACGGTCTGGATTTAGGAGCAAATGATTATCTTATTAAACCCTTTTTCTTTGCAGAACTTGTTGCACGGATACGTGCAATGACAAGATCAAATATAGGGAGTGTGAGCAATGTTTACACTATTTGTGATCTTTCGCTTGATGCTGAATCAAAAACCGTAATCAGAGCGGGCAAAGAAATTAATCTGTCTGCAAAAGAGTATTCCCTTCTTGAATATATGATTAGAAACAAAAACAAGGTATTATCAAGGGAACAGATAGAAAACAATTTATATAACTTTGAATATGAGGGCGGAACAAATATCGTGGATGTATATATTCGCTATCTCCGCAGAAAAATTGATGAAGGATTTGATAAAAAACTCCTTCATACAGTCAGAGGTCTTGGATACACACTCAAGGAGGAGAAATGAGAAATCTTTCTATAAGAGCAAAAATAACGCTTTGGTTTTCCGTTTTAATAATACTTATAACCGCAATGATGTTTACATTAATGCTGATTATAAGTACATCCGTTTTAAAAACAGATGTTAAAGACACACTGAGAAGTGTTGTTGAGATTAATTCTCAGGAAATAGAATATATAGATGATCTTACAAATCAGGAAATGGAAATAGGAGACCAATACATCGAATACAACAATGGATATCTTGAAATTGATGATGACTTTTTAAATGAAAGCAATGGAGTATACACAGCTTTATATGATTCGAACGGTAATCTTCTGTATGGTCAAAATCTTATAAATGCAGAGCTCAAATCAAAAAATGAGATAAAGAAGCTTACACATAATAAAGAAAAGTATTTTACATTAAATAAAGCCCTTTCCGGCAATAAATTAGACGGTTTAATTCTTCAGGGTGTAATAAATGAAAATGCAAACAAAACTCTTCTAACCGGAATTGTAAATCTCTCTCTTTTCATATTACCTATACTTGCTCTTATGGCTATTATTATAGGATATTTTCTAGCAGGACGCTTTCTCAGTCCAATCAGAAAAATAACATCTTCAGCAGAAAGCATTACTGACGGTAACGATCTTTCAATGAGAATAGAAGTTGACGAAAATAAAGATGAACTTAATAAGCTTGCCGAGACATTTAACAGAATGTTTTCAAGACTTGAACATTCCTTTGAAGAGGAAAAACAGTTTACATCCGATATATCTCATGAATTAAGAACACCTGTTACAACAATTCTGGCTCAATGTGAATTGACACTTGAAAAGGAACGGAGTACACAGGAATACCGAAAATCACTGGAAGTAATTAACCGTCAGGGTATGAGAATGAAATACATCGTTGAAGAGATGCTTCATTTTTCGCGTCTTGAAAGATTAGATAAAATCCCGGATGCTACAGAAGTTAACCTTTCCGCACTGTTCAGAGATATTGCCGAGGAGCAAAAAGCAAGAAATATTCGTTCAATAAAAATAAATGATAATATTGAAGACAATATAATAATAACAGGAAACAGCGATATGCTTGCCGGACTTATAAATAACCTTATTTCAAATGCATACAGATATGGCAAAGATAACGGAAATATAATGCTTTCATTAGAGCAAAATGATAGTGAAATTGTTCTGTCTGTCCAAGACGACGGAATAGGAATAAATGATGATGAAAAGGCAAAAATATTCAACCGATTTTATCAGGCAAATAAGTCAAGAACATCAAACAATACCGAATTAGGAGTTGGTCTGGGACTTTCAATAGTTTCAGCTGTTGCAAAACTGCACGGCGGATATATGGAGGTAGAAAGCAAAGTTAACGAAGGCAGTACCTTTATTTTTAAAATTCCAAAAAATAATCTGCAGTTTTAATGTTGTTTTAATCTTTAAACAATATTATAACATTGAAATAATTAAGGAGGTAATTCAATTATGACAAACAAAAAAAGACTGGCTATAATACTTGCAACGGTTATTGCAGTACTCATTGCAGCATGCGCAGGCATGTTTGCCTATGCGTCAGATGTTGCAAAAAAGAATTCAATAGGAATTGACAATGCGATAAACATTGCAATGACAGATGCGGGGGCATCTGAAGAAAACTCAATTATTACAAAGGCAAAAATGGATTTTGAAAAAGGCGTATTTGTTTACGACATCGAATTCAGCGTAACCGGTGCAGGCGAATATGATTATTCAATAAAAGCATCGGACGGAACGATTCTTGAAAAAGACTTGGATAACGATAAAAAAGTAAATACTTCAGCAGCCGAAACAACATCAGTTGCTAATTCACAAGCCGTATCTGAAAGCACAACAGGCATAAAGGAAAATGCTGTTACGAAAACAACTGCCGGTGCAAAGGACAATAAAACAACAACTACGGCAAAATCATCAACAGATATAACATTGGAAAAAGCAAAGAGTATTGCACTTAAAGATTCAGGCGAATCAGCAAAAAATGTTAAATTTACAGAAACGAAAAAGGACTTTGATGACGGAATAACCTATTATGATATTGAGTTTAAAACATCATCATATAAATATGAGTACGAAATAGATTTAAAAGGCAATATACTCTCATATGACAAAGATCCTATAAAAAAGAAGACAACAACAACCAAGCAAAACACAACATCAAATAAACAATATATTGGTGTTGATAAGGCAAAAAGTACAGCTCTTAATCACGCAGGACTTTCAGCGTCAAAAGTAAGCTTTACAAAAGCAAAGCTTGAAAAAGAAGATGGAATATATATTTATGAAATAGAATTTGTGTCATCCGGCATCGAATATGAATATGAAATCAATGCTACAACAGGAAAAATCGTATCACACTCATCAGAGCCTTATGATGATTAATTAAATAAACCGGACAGCTGTTAAACAGCTGTCCGGTTTATTTATCAGCATTTTATTTTTCAAGCTCTATCAGTTTTAACCAGCCTGCATGATTGAATTCACGCAATTTTGATACAAATGGCTTTGCCTGCTCTTTAGGCATATCATGCTCAATAAGTTCAAAAATTCCACCGAACATTCCGCTTGCAATCATATGGCAAAGGCGTTTATCAATATCCGGACTGTTGTCATAATTCTTCTTAATAAATTCAATGGTTGAATCCACCTCAATCTCAACCATATCATGAACAAAGGTCTCATACTTTGTTCCATCGCTGCAGCAAATTAAAATTTTGAAAACATCATAATGGTCATACATATAATCAATCATCCAGTTAATACAGTCAATTGATTTGATTTTGGCATTTTCATCACACTTTTTTGGCAGCTCAAAAAAGCTGTCCCGTGCACGGGAAAATCTGCACATAACGGCTGCACAGCATGGCTTTACAATTGTTGAAAATAAATCCTCCTTGCCGCTGAAATAACCGTAAAATGCTCCTGTAGTAACATTGGCGGATTTGGCAATATTTCTGAGTGAGGCTCCACGGAAACCCTTTTCTAAAAATTCACGCTTTCCTGCATCAATAATAAGCTGCCTTGTTGTAAGCTCTTCAAGTCCCATAAATTCACCTCTCAATGCCAAAATTTACCACCACTATATAACACCGTTATGTTAAACTATTATCCCAAATTTGTCAAGAATTATGCAAAATAAAATACAAAACGGGTTGTTTGTAAAACAACCCGTAAATTATTGATAATTAGTCAGCGAGACCTTTTTCATCAAACGCAAGAATTGTTGAAAGAACAACCTCATAACCGGTCTTAATTGCTTCAGGAACAAGTCGATCATAGCTATCGCGTCTGTTATGATAGTAATCTGCAGGAGTAGGATCCATAGCGGCAAGACAGGTTGCAGTAATACCTGCCTGTGAAAATGCAGCTGCATCTGATGAACCGAAAAATACATTAGCAAATTTCAAATCATCGTGACCTGCTGCAACAGCAGAATCCATAACAAGCTGACTGAATTTTTGTGAATGCTTGACAGTACCTGTCATATCTCTGTTATAAACATTAAGGTATTCTAAATCAGTAAGTGTATCAACACAAAGAACAGCGGTTTCAACATCTGAATTCACATAATCATCATAATGATCCTTAGCCCATTGCTTACATCCTCTGAGTCCTGCCTCTTCACCATCCGTAATCATTGCAACAACCTCAGTGTTTTCAAACTCAACGCCTGCCATATCAAGCATACGAAGTGCGCATACAGCGGCATAAGTACCGGTAAGGTTGTCATTAGCACCCGGGGAAATTGTTTTAAAATCAACAAAGATAAAAAGTGTTACCATTCCAAGTGCAGTGAAGCAATGAAAATAATAGCTGTAATCCAGCATAAAATCACCGAATGCACCCATATCAACAAAATTAGCAATAATTGCAATTACGGCAATAATAAATGAAATAATTGCTCCGGCAATCGTCCAGCCCATAAGAATACCCATAAGATGAGGCATATGAAATTTTTTGCCGTAATAAATATGTCTCCATTCATATGCAGCATCACAGTGACCTGAAATAATAATTCTTTTCTTTACCTCGCCTCTTGGCTTGCGCTTGGCATAAAAGTTATGACCTTCTATCTTTTTGTACAATACATCCATAAATGGCTTATACATAAGAAATTCCATAACGGTAATAAGAAGACCTACAAAAACTACTCCGCCTACAATACACTGAGGAACAAAGAAATCATTGCCGCCGACACCGCTGAACACATTTGTAAAAACAAGAATCAAGCATACAACTACAGCAAGAAAAATAGCCGCACTAACGAGTTTTGTCCACTGAAGAAATGCTTTAGGAGCCATCTTATATGACTCAAATCCTGTTTCGTCACAGAAGGTATCCATTTCTTTTTTAATATGCTTTTGGGTAGCCATACAGTTCTCATTACCTGATTCGCGAGGACCGTAACGCTTAATTACATTTGTAATCTCTTTCACAGTATAATCAACATTCTCGTTGATTACAGCCTGCGGGAATTCATTAAATTTCATTATTAACGCTCTCCTTTTGCCTTGTATTTCTTATTTAATTCCGTTTCAAGATATGGATTACCTCTGTGGAATTTATACATAATACGATAAATCATCTTTCTGCTTTCAGGAAGAGAAATCTTATCAACCGCATAATTAATACCTAATTTATCAAATATCGGCTTATAGTCATCAAGTCTGGCTTTGAAATCATCAAAATCTATTTTCTCATTTGGAGACCATGCAAGCTCGGCAAGTGCCTGAAGGCGCGGAAAAGCGCATAAATCAAGCTTTTCACTATCCGCAATCCATTCTGACCAAAGCTCACCCTCATATCCCAGAACATTTTTTATATTTTTACTGTTAATTCCAAATGCCTCAGGAGTATAAGAATATGTTTTGCGTAGCGGAATTTCAGCATATGTCATATCAAAATAGAAAGCCTGATGGTTGCTCAAAATAGCTTCTCCGCCTGAATTGATATATTCTTCAGCCTTTTTGTCACGCTTAGGAGTCCAATACTGAACTACTGTATTTTTATCCTCTTTATTAAACTCGTTCGATTTTAAAACTTCGTTCCATGCAATTAGCTTTCTGCCCTTTGATTTTAAATAGTTACAAAGCTTATTTTCAAACCAGCCCTGAAGTTCAAATTCGTTCTTTAACCCCTCTTTTCTCATGAGAGCCTGACATTTATCACATCTCTTCCACTCATTCTGTGGAGCCTCGTCGCCGCCCATATGAATATACGGAGAATCAAACAGTTCACAAATTTCATCAAGAACACCGAATATAAATTCATAAGTGCTTTCCTTGGCACAGCATACAGTCCTGTTCCAACGCCAGTCAAAATAACGCCATTGAGGAATTAATCCGCCAAAATAGCCGGGCACCTCAGTATCCTTTTCAAAGCAGGCAAGATACTTATATGCTGCTATAGCAGATGCACAATGTGCAGGAAAATCAATTTCAGGCACAATCATAATACCGCGTTCACGGGCATATTCAACAATGTCCTTTATCTGCTCCTGAGTATAAAATCCGCTGTGAGGAGTTTTATCAATCTTAAAGCTTTTCCAGCCGCCTACCTGAGAATATTCACGCTTTGAACCTATTTCAGTCAAAAGCGGATACTTTTTAATCTCAATTCTCCAGCCCTGGTCATCGCTTAAATGCCAGTGAAGCACATTAAGCTTTTCACTAAACATATTATCAAGCAGCCTTTTAACTGTTTCAATCCCAAAGAAATATCTAGCTTCATCAAAATTAACTCCACGCCATTTAAAACGGGGCTCATCATCAATCTCACAGCACGGAATACCTCTTTCACCTAAATCGAGTCTGCCGATTTTTCTGATTGACTGCAAGGCATAGTACGCACCTGTTTTTGTTGATGCCTTTATAGTAATACTGTTCTTATCAACAGAAAGCTTATAGCCTTCTTCATTTATTTCATCATCCCGAAGGATTTTAAAATCAGAACTGTCAACAATCTCTGCCCTGCCCTCAAGCAGTTTCAAATCAAATTCACTCTCAATCTGAACATTATCATTTAATTTGAAACAACCCTCGGATTCAATATAAAACTTAGGTATAGGGATTAAAGACAACATATTCTCACCAACTCAAATTATGATAAATAATTATATCAAATAAGCATATCAATGTCAATTTACAACGGATTTATTTTCAAAAATATTAAAATTATCAGCTGTTATGCTTTGCTGCAAGTGCAAATTTTGTATTGATTCTTTCTATTTTTTTGATAAACGGCTCACCGAAAACAAAAAGAAAAACTGCCGTTGATGCACCGAACACTGCACTGAACGGAACACCTGCTGCATAAACTGCAAAAGCACCGTTGATATTTAAATTATCGCCGTACATAATCAGTACTGTTGAGGAATCAACAATAACGCCGTAAAATGCAAAGGCAAGCACAAACCCGACTGCTGCAAGGCTCCATTTATTAGCCTTAATGGTATTAAAAATTATTCCTGCCATTAATCCGACAATACCCAATGCAACCATTTGAAACGGAGTCCAGTAACCTTGACCGAATATAAAATTTGAAATAAAAGCAGAAAATGAACCGATTATATATCCCCGTTCAGCGCCCAGACATACTGCAGACACTATAACCACCGCCGCAATAGGCTTAACCTGTGGTATAAGATAAAATGCCGCTCTTGATACTACTGCAATAGCAATCAGTGTTGCAACCAGGGTTATTTCTCTTAATGAAATTTTTGCAGCTTCAAAAGACACAAAAAAGGGCAGCATTGATAAAACGAGCAAACATATTGATGTTAAATAATAATTAACCGATTCACTTAAAAAGAACTGCCACAAGACAACACCTGCAAGACTAAGCACAACAATGAGCAGGGTTATCATTTTAGCTCCCTTCTTCATTGCAAACCTCCTGCATTTTTTAAATCAGTTACACTAACTATACCATCTGAAATTCCATTTGTAATTTTAGAGACAGCAGTGGTATAAAAATTGAGCGATGAAAAAAACGCTCTCCTTGGAGCCGTATTTATAATTTTTCCTCTTGAAAGGAATGAAACATAATCCGAATACTCGCCAACAAATTCAATATCGTGTGAAACTATCAAAACGGTTTTGCCCTGAGAGCACAACTCTTTCAATATTAATGCTAATTTTTTCTTCAAAACAGGGTCAAAACCTTTTGTGGGCTCATCAAGCAAAATTATATCCGCTGCGGTGCTCAACACCTTTGCCAGTGCAAGTCTCTGAGCCTGCCCGCCTGACAAATCATACGGGTGCTGCTCCTTAATATCATCAATTGCAAGAAAAGCGGTTATATCGCCAAAGTCAACCTCATCGGCACATTTTTCCTTGGTAAATAAATCATAAACATTCTGGCAAAGCATAGATACTTTTCCGTTAATTCTAATTTTGCCTCTATAATGTTTATTAACACCTGCAATTGTTTTTAAAAGAGTTGACTTGCCTCCCGAATTTGGACCCACAACGGCATTAATTTTGCCCTTATAAACTTTAAGTGACAAAGAGTTAAGAACATCAATACCTTTTTTATAAGCAAAACAAACATTTTTTACATCAACGATAACGTCAAGCTTTTTCACTTTACAAGAGCTCAGATTAATCGTTTTGCCTTTTAACCTTTCCCTGCACTGTTTAACTGTTGAAGCACCTTTGAAAAGGCGCATTTGCACAGGAACAGCATTAAGCATTTCACTTTTGCTTTCAACAAGATAATCAACAAGTGACTTAGGTGAAGAGCTGTAAAGCATTTTACCTTTACTCATAAAAATCACAATATCAGCATAACCAAACAGACTATCTGTTCTGTGCTCAGACATAATAATAGTCATACTGAAATCTCTATGCAGTTTTTTTATCATATTAATGAACCGTTCTGACGAAACAGGGTCAAGCTGACTGGTGGGCTCATCAAGAACAAGAATATCAGGCTTCATAATCATAACAGCTGCAAGATTAACCATTTGCTTTTCACCGCCGGAAAGAGAAGATATATCAAAATCAAGTTTATCCTCCAGATTAAAATACGAGGCAGTTTCGGCAACTAAAAGCTCTATACTCTCACCGCTGAGACCCATATTTGAAAGTCCGAATGAAAGCTCCGATCGCACCTTATTGCAAACTATATTCTCATCAACATTCTGAGCAACATAACCTACAGTGCCATTCACTACTATTTTACCTCTTAAATTACCTGCCGGTGCAATCTCCTTTTTAAGCAGCTTAAGCAAAGTAGATTTACCGGCTGCAGATTCACCCATAACAAGGCAAAGCTCACCGCTTTCAATAGTAAATGTAACATTAGTTAATGCAGGGTATTCACTTGCAGGATATGTAAAGTCTACATCTTTACAGCTGATTTTTTCCATAGCAAATCCTCCAACAAGTCAACAAAAAGCGGCAGCAGTTCAAACATTGCAAAGCATATTACTGCTACAATACTCAAGCTGACACATTTAATACCAGGCTCAAACTCAAATTCAATATTGCCATTTATCTTTTCCGCAGCAACTATAACCGACAAGCAAATAATCAAAATTATCAAAACAATATCACCTGATGAAATTTTATATCTCCCTGCTCTGACTGCTTTAGGGTTATATCCCCTTGCTTCCATTGAATCAGCTGTAATTATGCTGCTTTCCAAGCTATATGTAATGAGTGCAGAAAAGTTTTCAATCGCATTTCTAAATCTATTTTTTATTCCTTGAGGCTTTTCTCCGCCGTTCAATGCAAGCTTAGCATCTCTGATATCTTCAAGCTTTTTTGTAAATCTTGGAATAAATCCCAACACCATTGAGAAAATTAAAGCACTTTTAGGCACATACCGAAATATATAAATTACTCTTTCACTGTCTGTAATTCTTGAAAAAGCACCAAACCATAATATAACACTGCCAAGCACCAAACCCTGATTAAAACCATAAAACAGTGCCTCAAGCGTAAAATCAGTGCTTTTTACAGAAAATAAGATACTTTCTCCATAATGAACAAAAAGCATATTAAACAGGCTTACAAGAACTAAAATTAAAATAACAAACTTAATTGCAGACCATATCTCACTGCCTCTTAGCTTAATTCCGTAAAGTACGGCACAAGCAAACGATAATGCTGAAAAAACGGGATTGTTAAGCGAGAGAACAAATATAAAAGTAAATGCAAAGAATAACAAGTGCATAATCGGATGAAGCTTAGAAAATCTATCCACACATATCCTCTCCCTTCAAAATTAACGGGCGGAACAAAAGTCCGCCCACAATAATTAATATTCTATCCCTTTTCGGGCTTTTATGCCTTTATCATACGGGTGCTTTACTTTTTGCATATTAGTAATATAATCGGCTTTTTCAAATAATTCCGGAACTTTTGAATGACCTGTAATAATATATTCAATATCTCTGCTAAGCAGATTGACTGCATCTTCTCCGGTCAGATATTCACAAGAAATCAAATCCAAAAATTCATCAAGAATGATCATGTCACAATCAGCGTATTTGATAAATTCTAAAGCACCTTTTACCCAAGTGATATAATTACTTTTTTCAGGATTAAACGGTAATTTCTGCGGTGCTTCATAAATGTCAAACGGCAGCACTGAAAGCTCACTTGATTTATTATTTTTTAAGAACTGAACAAACTTTACAGACATACCTGCTCCCATCGCACGCATTCCTGCACCGATTGCCGCAGTGGTTTTCCCCTTGCCGAATCCATAATAAATCTGTATCATCTGATTCTTACATCTTCTTTTGTTTTGAACTGATACCCATAATTATCAAGAATATGCATTTTTGAAAGAGCAACCGCAGCACCCTTTGCAACACTGAGATTAGGTTGTTCAACGACTCTTACATCAAGCTCAAGAGCCTCAGAAAAAAGTCTGTCAATTCCATACAATTCAGCAGAGCCGCCTGTCAAAAGCACCTCACCGGAAGTGATATCGGCAACTAACTGAGGTGAAGTACGCTCGAACATAACCTGGGCTGCAGACGTGAGTTCGGTTAAAAGAGGCTTTAAACAATGACAAACGTCATTTGAAGTAATTTCAACAACCTTGGGCATGCCTGTAACAGAATCTCTGCCCTTAGCTGACATTGTAATTTCTTCCTGTCTGGGAACTGCACAGCCGATTTGCCTTTTAATCTCTTCAGCAGTTCGAATACCGATAAGAACATCATATTTTTCTTTAAGGAATCTAACAATTTCATTATCAAAATCATTGCCTGCAATTTTAACAGTTTCCGTTTGGCTCATTGAGCCTTGCGACACTACCGCCATATCTGTAGTTCCGCCGCCGATATCAACAACAAATACACCGCTTGGATGAATAGGGTCAATACCCGAACCAAAAGCAGCGCAAAGCGGCTCTTCAACAAGGCAAACGGATTTTGCTCCTGCAGTAATTATTACAGAAATAAGGGTTCTCTTTTCAACATCAGTAGCAAGAGCAGGAACAGATGCAACTACTCTTGGCTTGAAAATATTCTTTTTAATAACACGGTTAATAAAATACTTAACCATTTGCTGAGTGAGAGCATAGTTGCTTATTACTCCGTCCTTAATCGGCTGAGCAACCACAACACCCTTGGGTTCTCTGCCCTGCAAATAATAAGCTCTCCTGCCTGCATATAATATTTTTTCAGTTTCAGTATCATAGGCAACATACGAAGGCTCATTAAGAACGATACCCTTGTCAGGCACCGAGATAACAAGATTACTTGTACCTAAATCAATTCCTAAATCATATCCAAACATAAAAGTTCACCAAAAAGATTAATATTATTTATTCTACTATATATCATCATTATTTTCAATAAAGAATTTAAGTGCACTGAAACGGCGTGATTTTTTATCATTATCAACCATTATTTTAATCCCCTGCTCATTTCCGACAAGAACCAAAAGGCTCTTTGCACGTGTAAGAGCAGTATAAAATAAATTACGGTATGCAAGCTTTTGCGGTGTAGCAATAACAGGCATTACAACCGCATTGAATTCAGAGCCCTGACTTTTATGAACAGTCATTGCGTATGCAAGCTCCAATTCACGAACATTTTCCATTGAATACATTGCTTCCTTATCATCAAACTTAACATTGATAATATTATTGGCAGTGTCAATATTGGTTAGTATCCCGATATCACCGTTAAAAACACCTGTACCATGCTCTTTTGGTCTAAACCAGGGAACATCATAGTTATTTTTAACCTGCATAACCCTATCGCCCTCACGGAGAGTATAGCCTTTGTATCGTATTTCATGCTTTTCTTTCGCTGGCGGATTAAGTCTTGCCTGAAGCACTGCATTAATATTCTGTGTGCCAACCTCACCTACTCTGCTGGGACAAAGCACCTGAACATCACTCATAGGGTTAAGGTCAAAAGAATTCGGGAGGCGAACAGTAACCAAATCCAGTATTTTTTTTGGCACATTATATTTTGAACACTCATTTAAAAGGAAGAAGTCTGAATCGACACTGTTATCAATCACAGGCATTTTGCCGTTCACTACTCTATGCGCATTGGTTACGATTTTGCTTTTCAGTGCCTGACGAAAAACCTTATCAAGCGTTATAACATCAATAACCTTACTGTCAATCATATCACGAAGGACATTTCCGGCACCGACAGGAGGCAGCTGATTCTGATCACCAACCATAATAAGACGGCAGTGAAGCGGCAGTGCGTCAAGCAATGCCGAAAAAAGTGTTACATCAACCATTGAAAGCTCATCAACAATTACTGCATCGCAATCAAGCGGATTTCTCAAATTATGCACAAATGAAGGCAATTCTGAATTTTCCTTATATTCTACCTCAAGCAACCTGTGAATAGTTTTAGCCTCGTATCCCGTAAGTTCTTCCATTCTTTGAGCCGCCCGTCCAGTGGGAGCAGCAAGAGCGACCTTCATTCCACGGTTTATCATCATTGTGATAATGCCCTTAACGGTTGTTGTTTTACCTGTACCCGGACCGCCTGTTAATATTAAAAGACCTTTATTAACAGCTATTTCAATTGCAGTTCTTTGCTTATCATCAAATTCAATTGCATTAGCCTGTTCAAATGCATATATTTCAGAAGAGAAAATATCACTTTGATGAGGCGGATACTGAGTCATAATCTTTATTCTGTCTGCAATTGATTTTTCAGCATTATATATCTCGGGTAAAAATAAGAAATCTCTGCCATTAATATTTTTCTGTATAAGCTGTTTATTCTCAATTGCATTATCAATAGCGATATCTATATCATCATTGCTGCACTCAAGCAAACCGCTTGCAGGAGTAAATAGCTTGTCCCTCGGAACACAGGTATGACCATTGCCGAGATTATAACGCACAATATAAGTTACACCTGCCTGAGCTCTGTAATCAAATGCAGGCTTTGACTGGAGATTGTTTGCGATTTCATCTGCTCTCTCAAAATTTATACCTGTGCCGCTGTCAATAAGCAAATATGGGTTTGCTTTGATAATGTCAAGCGATTCTCCCTTGAAAATATTATATGTTTTAATCGCTTCATTTTGAGTAAGACCAAGAGAAATTAAGACTATCATAATTTCTCTGACCATAAACTGGTTTTTAAAATCCTTGCTAATCTGTTTAGCTTTAGCATGAGTTATTCCTTTAATCTGTGCAAGGCGTTCAGGCTCATTTTCAATCACATCAAAGGTATTTATTCCGAAAGCCTCAACTATTTTAGCAGCAGTCGCCTCACGAATACCCTTAATAGCCCCTGACGCAAGATATCTAAGTATACCGCCTGCATCTGCCGGAAGAGTCTGCCGGGCTGTTTCTGCTCTGAACTGCCTGCCAAAAGAGGGATGAAAATCCCACTTACCCTCGCACTCTATCTCAGCACCTATTGCAAGCGCACCAATCGCGCCCACAATGGTTACGCCTTCGTCTCCTGTGCTTATTTCAGCAACGCAAAAGCCTGTATCTTCATTATAAAAAGATACATCCTCAACAGTACCTGTTAACCTTTCAAGTTTTTCTTCTTCCATAAAATAATCCTGCTAATGTTTAATGCATATATTATAGCATAAAACAAGAAAAAATAATATAAAAATTATTATTTATAATCATTTCTGATTGCCTTAGTAATCATTGTTCTGTTTTCAAAGCCTTTTCTGATTGTATGATTTGTTTCTACACTGACCAATTTCATACCGCATTTATCCATTAACTTTCCTGATGCAATATTTTCGATATCGTGAATTGAAAATACAGTATCGACACCTATTGAAAACAAATATTGAATAATAAAATTCATTATTTCTGTCATTACACCTTTACCTTGTGCTGATTTTCTTATATAATAGCCAAGCTTATATCCTAACTCATACTGATTTGCACTGAGTATACCGATAGCAATATCTTCATTTTTAGGTATTATCAGCCATCTGTATTCCGTATTACCTTTTTCTTTTATTCTCTCAATAGTATTCTGCATAAACCGTTTATAGTCATTGAAATCGGTATAAGGCTCAAAATTCAGAAATTTCATAACATCGCTTTGAGAAACACAACCTTCAAATATATCTTTTGCATACTGCAAATTAAAATCTTTAAGATAAAAATTATCTGTTTCTAAATTGATTCCATACATTTCCTATTTTCCTTTTTGGCAAATAAAAGTCCGTGCATACTGTTTCCTATAATCGATGGCTGTTCGCATACAGACAAATGATAATCAAAAAAATCATTAAAGTGCTTTTTATTTAGTGAATTAATCTTCTTATGCAATGGATAAGCAGAGCCATCGACACCGATATTTTTTATTTTTTCTAAACCAAATTCATCTACAACACTATCTATTTCATCAAAATCAACTGCATAAAACAAGTTATTATCGCCTGTTTCTATAATCTCTGCTTGATCTTTAATATTTTTAGGTTTCTGCCAGAACTGATATAAAACACAGGGATTTCTATTGATATAAGAAAGAACAAATAATCCCCCGTTCTTTAATACCCTCAAACATTCGCTGATGCACTTACTGCGCTCATCTCTGTTTTTTAAATGATAGAACGCGCCCATACACAAAACAATATCAAAAGAATCATCTTCAAAGCAAGACATATCAAGAACATTAAGTCTTAGTATTTCATCAAATAATTTACTCTTTCTATTTGATTTTATTGTGTCAATATTTCTTGGTGATAAATCTGATACTGTAACACTATACCCTTTTTCAGCGAGATAATATGAATAAATTCCTCCGCCGGCACAGCAATCCAGAATTTTCGCCTTTTTAGGAAAAAGCTTATTAAAATAATGCACAGATGTTAAATATTCAATACTATGAGCATTATCTGTGCGAAGGCGCTTATTCTCATATCCCGAATTATAATATTCGATTAATCTTTCTTCAAAGCTCATATAAAAATACCTCCAAAAAATAAACCGCTGATGATATGCTCATCAACGGTTTTTAATATTGCTATTATTATAAAAATCAACTGCAGCAATCCGAAAATGAACACAACAAATAAATTCTATGTATGGGAAGCATAGAATCAGTATTAGGATTGAGTTCAAAATGAATTGTAAACATAACTTTTACCTCTTTTCAGCATAATAGCATAAGTTATATTATATGTCAAATTATTTATAAAAATAAAGGGCGGAAAACTCCGCCCTTTTGTTGTAAGGTTAGTAATATTGATTACTCAGCAATTGCTGTAACAACGCCTGAACCTACTGTTCTACCGCCTTCACGGATAGCGAAACGAAGACCTTCTTCGATAGCGATAGGAGTGATAAGTTCAACATTCATATCAACATTATCGCCAGGCATACACATCTCTACACCTTCTGGAAGGCTGATAACACCTGTAACATCAGTTGTTCTGAAATAGAACTGTGGACGATAATTGTTGAAGAATGGGGTATGACGGCCGCCCTCTTCCTTTGAAAGGACATAAACCTGACCTGTGAACTTTGTGTGTGGCTTGATTGAACCAGGAGCAGCAAGAACTTGACCTCTCTTGATTTCAGTTCTCTGAACACCACGAAGGAGACAACCGATGTTGTCACCAGCCTCAGCGTAGTCAAGAATCTTTCTGAACATCTCGATACCTGTGCAAACTGTTGACTTGGTTTCTTCCTCAAGACCAACCATTTCTACTGTATCGTTTGTATTAAGCTTACCTCTTTCAACTCTACCTGTAGCAACTGTACCACGACCTGTGATTGTGAATACATCTTCAACAGGCATAAGGAAAGGAAGATCTGCCTTACGGTCAGGAGTAGGAATATACTCATCAACAGCATCCATGAGTTCCTGAATGCAAGCACAAGCAGGATCATCATTTGACTCAGCCTGAAGAGCAAGAAGAGCAGAACCCTTGATGATTGGGCAATCCTCATCAAACTCATACTCAGCAAGAGTTTCACGGATTTCCATTTCTACGAGCTCAAGAAGCTCCTCATCATCAACTTGGTCAGTCTTGTTCATGAATACGATGATTGCAGGAACACCAACCTGACGAGCAAGGAGTAAGTGCTCCTTAGTCTGAGCCATAGGACCATCAGTTGATGCGATAACAAGGATAGCACCATCCATCTGTGCAGCACCTGTAATCATATTTTTAATATAGTCAGCGTGACCTGGGCAGTCAACGTGAGCATAGTGACGAGCATCTGTTTCATACTCAACATGAGCTGTATTGATTGTGATACCACGCTCTCTCTCTTCAGGAGCCTTATCGATATCTGCATAGTCCTCAAACTTTGCATAGCCCTTATTAGCAAGGTACTTTGTGATAGCAGCTGTAAGAGTTGTCTTACCATGGTCAACGTGACCGATTGTACCAATATTTACATGTGGTTTGGTACGATTAAAATGTTCTTTTGCCATTGGAATTTCCTCCTTAAAATTTACAATAGTAAAATTGTCAATGATATTTTAACAAAAACAGTCTAAAATATCAAGTATTTTATTAAATATTATTAGTCTTTCTTAGAACGCTCACTAATAATGCTTTCGGAGATTGACTTAGGAACTTGATCATAGCCGTCAGGCTCCATAGTATATTGTCCGCGGCCCTGTGTTTTAGAACGAAGGTCGTTAACATAACCAAACATCTCTGAAAGAGGTACTCTGGCATTGATTTGCTTAGCACCTGTTCTGTCTTCCATACCCTGGATTTGACCACGGCGGGAATTGAGATCACCGATTACATCGCCCATATATTCCTCAGGAACGATTACAGTAACCTTCATCATAGGCTCAAGAATTACAGGCTTAGCTTTCTTAGCAGCATCCTTAAATGCCATAGAACCTGCAATCTTAAATGCCATTTCTGATGAGTCAACCTCATGATAAGATCCATCATAAAGCTCAATTCTTACATCAACTACATTGTAGCCGGCAAGAATACCGCTCTTCATTGCGGCCTGAATACCTGCGTCAACAGCCGGAATATATTCCTTAGGAATAGCACCGCCGACAACTTGGTTTTCAAACTCATATCCCTTACCGATACCATTTTCGTCAAGGTTAGGATACATACGAATCTTAACATGACCATATTGACCCGAACCACCTGATTGCTTCTTATACTTAAAGTCAGACATAGATTCTGCTGTAATAGTTTCTTTATAAGCAACCTGTGGAGCGCCTACATTAGCCTCTACTTTAAATTCACGAAGAAGACGGTCAACGATAATCTCAAGGTGAAGCTCACCCATACCTGCGATAATTGTCTGACCTGTTTCTTCATCTGTATATGCTTTGAATGTTGGATCCTCTTCAGCAAGCTTTGCAAGAGCAACACCCATTTTTTCCTGACCTGCCTTAGTCTTTGGCTCGATAGCAACTCTGATAACAGGATCAGGGAAATTCATTGATTCAAGAATAATAGGATGATTCTCATCACAAAGAGTATCACCTGTTGTTGTATTCTTAAGACCAACTGCAGCAGCAATATCACCTGCATAGCATACAGGGATATCCTCTCTGTGGTTAGCGTGCATTTGAAGAATACGACCCATTCTTTCTTTATTACCCTTAACTGAGTTGTAGCAAGGTGTGCCTGCCTCAATTGTACCTGAGTAAACACGGAAGTAGCAAATCTTACCTACAAACGGGTCAGTAGCAATTTTAAATGCAAGAGCTGAGAATGGCTCATCATCAGAAGAATGACGATATTCTTCTTCTTCAGTATCAGGGTTAATACCCTTAATTGACTCTACGTCTGTTGGAGCAGGCATGAAATCAACGATAGCATCAAGAAGTGGCTGAACACCCATATTTCTGTAAGATGTTTAAGTGATCGGAACCATCTGGCAAGCACAAGTTGCCTTTCGTTGTCTTTTGATTTCTTCAGCAGTAAGCTCCTGGCCGTCGAAATACTCATAAGAGCTTCATCCTGCTCAACAGCTTCAAGAAGCTTTTCACGGTATTCCTCTGCAAGATCTTTTATTTCCTCGGGGATTTTCGTGGCCAATATTGTTCACTCATATCATCGTAATAGATTTCTGCATCCATTGATAAGGTCAACAATACCTTCAAATGTATCCTCAGAACCGATTGGTAACTGGATTGGAAGTGCGTTACATTTAAAACGATCAAGAACCATGTCCATTACATTATAAAAGTCTGCACCCATAATATCCATTTTATTTACGAAAATCATTCTTGGTACATTATAATCATCAGCCTGACGCCATACAGTTTCAGACTGTGGCTCAACACCGCCCTTTGCACAAAGAACAGTAACTGAACCGTCAAGTACACGGAGTGAACGCTGAACCTCTACAGTAAAGTCAACGTGGCCCGGTGTATCAATAATATTGATTCTGTGGCCTTTCCAGAAGCATGTTGTTGCAGCTGAGGTAATTGTAATACCTCTTTCTTGCTCTTGTGCCATCCAGTCCATTGTTGCAGCACCATCATGGGTTTCACCAATCTTGTGGTTAATACCTGTATAGTAAAGAATACGCTCTGTAGTCGTAGTCTTACCTGCATCAATGTGAGCCATAATACCAATATTTCTTGTTTCTTCAAGAGATACTTTTCTTGGCATAATATCCTCCTAATTGATTCCAAAACGGATTAATATCTGAAATGAGCAAATGCTTTGTTTGCTTCTGCCATTCTGTGTGTATCTTCACACTTCTTAACTGCGCCGCCGGTCTTGTTGGCTGCATCCATAATCTCAGCAGCAAGGCGCTCCTTCATGGTTCTTTCGCTTCTTGCACGGGCAAAAGCTGTAATCCATCTAAGACCTAAAGTCTGTCTTCTTTCCGGACGAACCTCAAGAGGAACTTGGTAAGTAGCACCACCGATACGGCGAGCCTTTACCTCAAGTACAGGCATAACATTTTCCATTGCAGCTTCAAATGTTTCGATTGGATCGTTGCCTGTCTTTTCCTGGATGATATTGAAAGCGCCGTATACGATTTTCTGAGCGACACCTTTCTTTCCATCTAACATGATGTTATTGATAAGACGCGTTACAACCTTTGAGTTGTAAAGCGGATCAGGCAATACATCACGCTTAGCGATTTGACCTCTTCTTGGCATCTTCGCTTCCCTCCTTCATAATAATTGATGAGTTCATAGGTACTCGGTTTTTCCGTGGAGCCAACAAAAAGTCTAAGCTACCTAATATAGATAAATAAACTATTGTCGGTTTTCCCTAGAATAAAGTTAAGAATTCAAGGCTAAATTACTTTTTAACCTTTGGTCTCTTAGCACCATACTTTGAACGGCTTTGCATTCTGCCGTTTACACCCTGGGTATCAAGTGTACCACGGATAATGTGGTAACGAACACCGGGAAGGTCCTTAACACGACCGCCGCGAACCATAACAACGCTATGCTCTTGAAGGTTGTGACCAACACCCGGAATGTAAGCAGAAACTTCCATACCGTTTGTAAGACGAACTCTGGCAATCTTACGAAGTGCTGAGTTAGGCTTCTTAGGTGTAGCTGTTTTAACTGCTGTGCAAACGCCGCGCTTTTGAGGAGAAGCGTTATCAGTCATAACATTCTTCTTAGTGTTTAAGCCCTTTAAAAGTGCAGGTGCTTTAGCCTTCTTTTCTTGTGACTTGCGTCCTGTTCTTACTAATTGGTTAAAGGTAGGCAATAGTTTATTCTCCTTTCGTATAATTTATGCGAACGAGCGCATATACAATACATTGATAAGCTCAATACATTGTATATACGCACGCTATGGAGTGCGTATATACGCACTCCAATCAGCGATTTTAACAAATATTAATGTGCAAATTTAGTCATAATTAACAATATATTCACACACAATTGCGTATTATATCACTAAACAAAAGCATTGTCAAGTAAATTATTCAGCTGTCATATTGCTTGTAAGAAGCTCCTGAAGCTGCTCAAGATTTAAAATCTCCTCACTGCCTTCCGCACTGAAATAGCTTGGAATAACATCAACATCTCTAAAGACATCCATACCTGTTCCTGCAGGGATAAGTTTACCGATAAGAACATTTTCCTTAAGTCCAAGCAACGGATCATTCTTGCCCTTGATAGCTGCATCGGTAAGAACTCTTGTTGTCTCCTGGAATGAAGCAGCTGAAAGGAAGGAATCAGTAGCAAGAGAAGCTTTTGTTATACCCATAAGAACAGGGATATATGTTGCATGCTTAAGTCCCTCTTCACCTGCAGCGATTCTTTCGTCAATCTTATCATTTGCCTCATCAACAGCAGAAACATCAACATTTGTACCTGCGATAAGATCGGTATCACCCTCGTCGTCAACGATACATTTTTTAAGCATCTGACGAACAATTACCTCAATGTGCTTATCGTTGATATCAACACCCTGAGTACGATAAGCAAACTGAACTTCCTTAATAAGGTAGTTATATACTGCTTCCTTACCGAGAATAGCAAGAACATCATGTGGATTCTTGGAACCGATAGTAATCTCTGCACCCTTTTCAATATGAGCGCCCTCAACAATGTTTTCGCGAAGCCTGTAACCATAAGGAATAAGATACTTCTTTTCATCGCCTGTTTCAGTGTTATAAACAACAACATGGCGGCTCTTCTTAATTTCCTCGAAGCGAACATCACCTTCGATTTCAGAAAGAATAGCAAGCTGCTTTGGCTTTCTTGCCTCGAAAAGCTCTTCAACTCTTGGAAGACCCTGAGTGATATCCTCACCACCTGCAACACCGCCGGTGTGGAAAGTTCTCATTGTAAGCTGTGTACCCGGTTCACCGATTGACTGCGCTGCGATAATACCAACTGCCTCACCAACCTGAACAGGCTCATTAAATGCAAGGTTTGAGCCATAGCACTTGCGGCAAACACCATGGCGAGACTTACAAGTGATGAGTGAACGTATTTTAACTGATGTGATACCTGCACCTACAATACGGGCAGCATCCTCTTCGTTCATAATTCTGTCAGTATCCATAAGAACCTCTCCGGTTTCAGGATGAATGACAGGGTCAACAGCATAACGACCTACAAGTCTTTCTTCAAGTGACTCAAGAACACGATTGCCGTCCATAACAGCATAAACATCAATACCATCATGGCAGTTACAGTCAGTATCACGAATGATAACATCCTGAGATACATCGACAAGTCGGCGGGTAAGATAACCTGAGTCAGCTGTTCTCAGTGCAGTATCTGTAAGACCCTTACGGGCACCACGAGAGGAAATGAAGTATTCAAGAATATTAAGACCCTCACGATAGTTTGCTCTGATAGGAACCTCAATTGTCTTACCTGATGTATTTGCAATAAGACCACGCATACCTGCGAGCTGACGAAGCTGTGATGTGCTACCGCGGGCACCTGAGTCTACCATCATGTGGATTGGGTTGTGCGTACCGTCAAAGTTTGATGTAAGCTCATCGGAAACTTTATTTGTACAATCCTCCCAAGCCTTGATTACGGCAGCTGAACGCTCCTCGTTTGTAATAAGACCATAGTTATAGTTATATGTGATTTCATCAACTTTAGACTCTGCCTCAGCAAGGAAGTCTTTCTTTTTATCAGGAATAAGTGCGTCGATAACGGCTACCGTTGTTCCTGAAATAGTTGAATACTTATAACCCTGAGCCTTGATATCATCAAGAACTCTTGATGCAATTGCAATGCCGTGAGTACGGATACATTTATCTACAATTTGACCAAGCTGCTTTTTCTTAACAACAAAGGAAACCTCAAGGTCAAATGCATTATCAGGATTTGTTCTGTCAACAAAGCCTAAATCCTGAGGAATAGGTTTATTGAATATTACACGGCCGATAGTTGTTTTAACAAGCTTTGATTGTTCAACGCCGTCAATCTCCTTAGTAAAGCGGATAAGGCACTCGCTGTGAAGTCCAAGATCGCCGGACTGATAAGACATCATAGCCTCATCGGTATCACGGTAAATATTATATCTTGTGTATTCATTACCGTCAGCATCCTTCTCAATTGTAGGCTCACCCGGTTCACCCTCTTTAATCATTGTAAGGTAGTAAGAACCGATAATCATATCCTGAGTAGGAACTGCTACAGGCTTACCATCAGCAGGCTTAAGAAGATTGTTAGCAGCAAGCATAAGCATTCTTGCCTCAGCCTGTGCCTCTGCAGAGAGCGGTACATGAACAGCCATTTGGTCACCATCGAAGTCAGCGTTGAATGCAGTACAAGCAAGCGGATGAAGCTTAATAGCTCTGCCTTCAACAAGTACAGGCTCAAATGCCTGAATACCGAGTCTGTGAAGAGTGGGGGCACGGTTAAGCATTACAGGGTGATCTTTAATTACAACCTCAAGAGCATCCCAAACCTCAGGCTTTTCTGCTTTTTCAACCATCTTTCTTGCTGACTTGATATTTGAAGCAATACCGGTTTGAACAAGTCTCTTCATTACAAATGGTTTGAATAGCTCAATTGCCATCTCCTTAGGAAGACCGCATTGATACATTTTAAGTTCAGGACCTACAACGATAACAGAACGACCTGAATAGTCAACACGCTTACCGAGAAGGTTCTGACGGAAACGGCCCTGCTTACCTTTAAGCATATCTGAAAGTGACTTAAGAGGACGATTGTTAGGACCTGTTACAGGACGGCCGCGGCGGCCGTTATCAATAAGTGCGTCAACAGATTCCTGAAGCATTCTCTTTTCATTTCTGACAATAATGTCAGGAGCGTGAAGCTCAAGTAATCTTTTAAGACGGTTATTTCTGTTAATAACTCTTCTGTATAAATCGTTCAGGTCCGAAGTAGCAAATCTGCCGCCGTCAAGCTGAACCATAGGTCTGATATCAGGTGGTATAACAGGGATAACATCAAGAATCATCCACTCAAGCTTGTTGCCACTGTGATAAAAAGCATCCACAACATCAAGTCTTTTAAGAAGCTTTACTCTCTTTTGACCTGAAGCATTTTCAAGCTCAGCAGTAAGCTCCTCTCTAAGAGTAGGAACATCAATTTGCTGAAGAAGCTCTTTTATAGCCTCGGCACCCATTCCTGCCTTAAAGTCATCCTCATATCTTTCACGCATTTCTGCGTATTCCTTTTCGTTAAGAATCTGCATCTTCTCAAGAGGAGTATCACCCGGGTCAGTTACAATGTAAAGTGCAAAGTAAAGAACCTTTTCAAGATATCTTGGGCTGATATCAAGGACAAGACCGAGACGGCTCGGAATACCCTTGAAATACCAGATGTGTGATACGGGAGCTGCAAGTTCAATGTGACCCATACGCTCACGGCGAACCTTTGAGCGTGTGATTTCAACACCGCAGCGCTCACAGACCTTTCCCTTATAACGAACTCTCTTATACTTGCCGCAGTGACATTCCCAGTCTTTCATAGGGCCAAAGATTTTTTCACAGAAAAGACCGTCACGCTCCGGCTTGAGCGTTCTGTAATTTATTGTTTCAGGCTTGGTAACCTCACCGTATGACCACTCACGGATACACTCCGGAGAGGCAAGCCCGATTTTAATTGAACTGAATTCATTTGTTGAATTAGCTATATTATTATCCATATGGAAGCACTCCTTTACATTTAATATTAGGTAAGTTAATCAAGAATAAGCGGATTAATCCTCATCCTCTATCTGACCTTCAGCAAAAAGCTCATTGAAGGTTGCGAAGATATCTTCATCTGATTCTTCTTGATCTGCTTCCTCTGATTCACCGTCTGAGTTAAGGAATTCAAAGCCTTCCTGACCTTCATAATCATTAACCATAGTGAATGCCTTATCATCATCCTCTGCTGTTACAACAGGCTGAATTCCATCGTCATCAATGTCTTGCTTAAGTTCAACCTCATTACCTGACTTATCATAAAGCTTTGTATCAAGACCGAGTGCCTGAAGCTCTTTAAAGAGAACCTTGAATGCCTCAGGCGTTCCTGCGTTAGGTATATTTTCACCCTTGACAATAGCCTCATAAGTCTTAACACGACCGACAACATCATCAGATTTAACAGTGATAATTTCCTGAAGAGTATAAGCAGCACCATAAGCTTCAAGTGCCCAAACCTCCATCTCACCGAAACGCTGACCGCCGAATTGTGCTTTACCACCGAGCGGCTGCTGAGTAACAAGACTGTAAGGACCTGTTGAACGAGCATGGATTTTATCATCTACAAGGTGATGGAGTTTGAGATAATACATATAACCGACTGTTACACGGTTATCAAACTTTTCACCTGTTCTGCCGTCTGTAAGCTGAACCTTACCATCATAAATCTTATTGCCGTTTTCATCAATATAATATCCGATATCGGCAAGCTTAAGGCATTCACGGATATCCTCTTCGTGAGCACCGTCAAATACAGGAGTCATCATCTTCCAGCCGAGTGCCATAGCAGCATATCCAAGGTGAACTTCAAGCACCTGACCGATGTTCATACGGGAAGGTACACCGAGAGGATTAAGAACGATATCAAGCGGGCGTCCATCAGGAAGGAATGGCATATCCTCCTGCGGAAGCACACGGGAAACAACACCCTTGTTACCGTGACGACCGGCCATTTTATCACCGGCCTGGATTTTTCTCTTCTGTGCAATGTAAACACGAACAACCTTGTTCACGCCGGGGCTTAACTCATCACTGTTTGCTCTTGTGAATACCTTAACATCAACAACGATACCATATTCACCGTGAGGAACCTTCATTGATGTATCACGAACCTCACGAGCTTTCTCGCCGAAGATTGCACGAAGGAGTCTTTCTTCAGAAGTAAGCTCTGTTTCACCCTTTGGTGTTACCTTACCTACAAGGATATCACCTGAGCGAACTTCAGCACCTACACGGATAATACCATCCTCGTCCAAATCTTTAAGAGCATCTTCACCGACATTAGGAATATCTCTTGTGATTTCCTCAGGACCAAGCTTTGTATCACGAGATTCAACCTCGTGCTCAATAATATGGATAGATGTATATACATCATCACGAACTATCTTTTCATTAATAAGAACAGCATCCTCGTAGTTATAACCTTCCCAGGTCATAAATCCGATAAGAGCATTCTTACCAAGTGAAATTTCGCCATTACTTGTTGCAGGTCCGTCTGCAATAACCTGACCGTCAACAACCTCTTGATGAAGAGATACAATCGGTCTTTGGTTAATACAGGTACCCTGGTTTGATCCGGCAAACTTTATCAGTTCATATTTATCAATTTCACCGGTTTTAGTCTTAATTTCAATTGTATTACCGTCAAGTGCAACTACTGTACCGCCGCGCTTTGCAGCAACTACAACACCGGAGTCATAAGCTGCCTTGTATTCCATACCTGTGCCGACTACAGGAGCCTCCGTCTTAAGAAGAGGAACAGCCTGGCGCTGCATGTTAGCACCCATAAGAGCACGGTTAGCATCATCGTTTTCAAGGAACGGAATCATTGCAGTAGCTACAGAAACTACCATCTTAGGAGATACATCCATATAGTCAACTCTCTCAGGAGGGAGTGTTAAGAACTCATCTCTGCAACGGCAGGTAACTCTTGAATTCGCAAATCTGCCCTGATCGTCGAGAGGCTCATTAGCCTGAGCAACTACAAAATTATCCTCCATATCAGCTGTCATATAAACAACTTCATCAGTTACTACGCCTGTTTTCTTATCCACCTTACGGTAAGGAGCCTCAATAAATCCGTATTCATTAAGACGGCTGTAGCAAGCAAGATAAGAGATAAGACCGATGTTAGGACCTTCAGGTGTTTCAATAGGACACATACGGCCATAGTGAGTGTAATGAACATCACGAACCTCAAAACCTGCACGGTCTCTTGAAAGACCGCCGGGGCCAAGTGCTGAAAGACGACGCTTGTGAGTTAATTCAGCAAGCGGGTTATTTTGATCCATAAACTGTGAGAGCGGTGATGAACCGAAAAATTCACGAATCGCCGCTACTACAGGTCTGATATTAATAAGAGCCTGAGGTGTTATTGAATCCTCATCATCCTGAGCCTGAAGAGTCATTCTTTCACGGATAACTCTTTCCATTCTTGTAAAACCGATACGGAACTGGTTTTGAAGCAACTCGCCTACTGCACGAATACGGCGGTTGCCAAGATGGTCAATATCATCTGTAACACCCACGCCATTTGCAAGATTAAGAAGATATGATACAGTGGCAAAAATATCGTCCACTATAATATGGTTAGGAATAAGGTCATCATGCTTAAGCTTGATTTCATACTCAAGTGCTTCCTTATCATCGCCGCATTTATCAATAATTTCGGAAAGAACACGATATGATACCTTTTCGTTGATACACAGAGCAGCCTTGTCAACGTCAACATACTTGTCAATATCAACCATTCCGTTTGATACAACCTTAATTACTCTGCCTGACTCGAGCTGAACATATGCAAACATAACACCTGCATCTTCAATCTCCATAGCCTTCTTGGCATCAAGTTTTTCACCTGCATCTGCCAAAAACTCACCCTGCGGTGAAATTACAGGCTCAGCAAGCACCTGACCGTTAAGGCGGTCGAACATACCAAGCTTTTTATTATATTTATATCTGCCTACACGGGATAAATCGTATCTGTGCGCATCAAAGAATAAGCCGTCAAGATGTGACTGAGCAGTTTCAAGAGTAGGCGGCTCACCCGGACGAAGCTTCTTATAAACCTCAAGAAGTGCCTCCTCCTGATTCTTTGTAGTATCCTTCTCTATAGTTGCTTCAATTCTCTCATCCTCACCAAAGAATTCTCTGATTTCCTCATCGGAACCGAGACCTAATGCACGAAGAAAAGTAGTAATAAAGATTTTTCTGTTCTTATCAATACGAACATAGAATAAATCGTTTACATCGGTTTCATATTCAAGCCAGGCACCGCGATTAGGAATAACTGTATTAGTGTATAATTCCTTACCTGTCTTGTCATGCTCCATATTATAATAGACGCCGGGACTTCTGACAAGCTGTGATACAATACATCTTTCAGCACCATTTATTACAAATGTGCCTGCATCTGTCATAAGAGGGAAATCACCCATGAAGATTGTATTTTCCTTAACCTCACCGGTTTCCTTGTTCTGAAGTCTTGCTCTGACCTTGAGGGGTTTAGCGTAAGTAACATCACGAGCCTTACACTGTGCAATACTGTATTTAGGGTCGTCATCCATTGAATAATCGATGAAATCAAGAACAAGATTGCCTGTGTAATCGGTAATTGAGCCGATATCACGGAATACTTCCTTTAAGCCTTCATCGAGAAACCATTGGTAAGACTTTTTCTGCACTTCAATAAGGTTTGGCATCTGCATAACCTCATTGATTTTGGCAAAGCTTTTTCGTGTAGTTGTACCAAGCTGCACATCCTTCACATTTACCATAAGAGGGTTCACTCCGTTTCGTTTGAATTTCACATAAAAAACAGCAATTTATTCAGGGGGTTAAAAAAATAATTTAAGCCCGTATTATCCCGTAATTCCGACGGAAAAATGTAAATTTTTTGTTTCGGCAAATGGGCGTTAAAGTCCCATAAGGACATAAATTACCATTTTAATCGTGCTAATAATATAAACTAATAAAATTGATAAGTCAATAACTTTTTTCAGGAAACTTGTACAAAGTCAAAAACTTTTTTGTCAACTGTGCCGGGTGTTGCTATAAAATCCAAAAAATTTACATTCTTCCGTGTTGATTTGATTCTGTTTATTTGTTATAATAATTTTCAATTGAATAATCGGAGCTAAAATAAAGATGAAAATAAAACATATAAATAAAATAATATCTCTTCTGCTTTGCATTTTATTAATAGGAGCTCTGTTTTCGGGCTGCTCAGGAAATGATAAAGCAATTGATTTCATATATCCATTCTCTGCTGATGTAAAAAGCTATGACCCGCAGATTGCAGGCACCACTGACGAATTTCTGATTATTGAAAATACTTTTGAGGGATTAATCAGAATTGACGACGACGGCACCGTAAAAGCAGGTGTTGCGGACAGCTGGGATGTAAGCAATGACGGCTTAACATACACCTTCAAACTAAAGAAGGGCATCAAATGGAACATTGATACTGAAAAGGATGACGATGGTGAATTCAAGGATGAACGCCTTAAAATGCTTGGCTATGCGTTTAATCCCGATATTACCGCCCACGATTTTGTATTTGCTCTGCAAAGAGCTGCTCAGCAAGATACAGACTCTCCCCTTTTCTCTACAATTTCATGCATAAAAAATGCTGCTTCAATTCATAATGGTAAGAAAAAGTCATCAAATCTTGGAGTTAAGGCAATTGACGATTACACACTGCAGATATCACTTTCAATTGCCGATGACAGCTTTATGAACACACTGACTACTGCTGTAGCAATGCCATGTAATAAAGAATTTTTTGAGGCTACTAAAGGAAGATACGGTCTTTCAACAGAATATACTCTTTTTAACGGTCAGTTCTATTTAAGCCAAATTCTTGAAAGCTCATATCTTTTAAAAAACAATGAGTTTTATAAGGGAGATTATCCATCAGCAGCAAGCGAACTTACACTAAAAATTTCAGAAAGCACTGACAATAATGATCTTTTAGACAAGCTTAAAAGCGGATACTATGATGCTGCTTTCATATCCGGTAAGGATTCTGAAAGCATTAAAAACAGCAGCGGAATCACCAGTACACCGTATAATGACACAACGTGGGCATTTCTGTTCAATACAAATAATGTTGTGTTCCAGAGTAAAACAATGCGCAAAGCATTCTGCACGGGATTGACCAGACTTGACAATACAGGCAAAGAATATCTTACTGATGCAACAAACCTTCTCCCCTCCTCCTGCACAATTGCAGGGAATAATGCAATTGCTGCCATAGGAACATCTGTAGCAAAGCAGAATGTTGACGAAAGCATAACACTTTGGAAAAAAGGACTGAGTTTTATAGCCGACACTGATTTTACTATCACCGTAATAACAACAGAGGCTATGCAGGACTGTGTAAAAAAAATGCTTCAGGGTATTCAGAGCGGCATAGGAAATGTTGTAAAAAATAATGACGGAGAAACAATTAACTTTACAATTAAAGTTGAAGCTATGAGCGAGAGTGATCTCAATGCTAAAATATCAAGCCGTGATTATGATATTGCTTTCTGCCCATTCAAATCCTCAACCGATTCAGCAATAGCATATTTAAAGAGTTTCAGCGACAATAATCCGACAGGCTTCAACACAAAGGATTTAAACAGTGCTGTTTCAGCTGCGGAAAAATCAACTGATTTAAAGTCCGCTTCAAATTATGTTAAAAAGGCTGAAAAATCAATACTTAATACCTACAGCATATATCCTATGATTTATGAATCTGGCTACTATGTTTCCGCTAAGGGCGTAAGCGGAGTTCAATTTCATGCAGGTTCAGGAAGGGTTAGCTTTGTAAATGCAACAAGACAATAACAAAAATCTAAAAATTATATTCTGGGCACTGACAATTATTTGCATGGCATTAATTTTTTATTTCTCGTCACGCACTGCTGAAGAATCTTCTAATCAAAGCGGAGCTGTGTTGGAATTTCTTATCAATATTTTAGGAGATAACAGCGTAACCGATTTTATAGTCAGAAAAAGTGCACACTGCCTTGAATACACAGGACTGTGTCTGTTGTTTAACTGTGCATTTTATTTTACACGAAACAAAAAAAGTATTATACTTTCAATTATCTGCACATCGGCATATGCAGTAACTGATGAAATCCATCAATTGTTTGTTGACGGCAGATCATGCGAAGTCAGGGACTGGGCAATTGACACGGGTGGCGCAGTTCTTGGTGCAATAGGCTTTTTGATTTTGTTTTCTATAATCAATGCAATCATAAAATCACGAAAAAGCAATTGACATAATCCGTCAATAGGAATAAAATACCTATATTAATAAAAAATACATATGAATTGGAGAACACAATATGAATGTACTAGTATTTGACAGCGAGGAACAAATCGGAGTTGCGGCCGGATACTATATGTGCGGTCAGGTGCTTCAAAAGCCTGATTCGGTTTTAGGTCTTGCAACCGGTTCCACTCCCTTGAAACCATACAGTCATATGATTAAACTTTTTGAACAAGGTGCAGTCGATTTTTCAAGAGTTACCACCTTTAACCTTGATGAATACTGCAACCTTGATGTTAATGACAAAAACTCATATCATAGCTTTATGCATAAAAATCTGTTTGATCACATTAACATTCCTGAGGAAAACATTAATTTTCTGAATGGTAATTCTGATAATCTGGAAAAAGAGTGCAAAGACTATGAGACAAAGATAAAAAAAGCCGGCGGAATTGATATTCAGCTGCTTGGAATAGGTTCTAACGGACATATTGCCTTTAACGAGCCTGCCGACGCTTTTCAGCGCTGGAGCCATGTTGTCGCACTTAAGGAGTCCACTATTCAGGATAACAGCAGATTTTTCAATTCTATTGACGAAGTACCTACACACGCAGTAACTATGGGTATAGGCTCAATTATGCAGGCAAAAAGGATACTGATTATTGCCCTTGGTGAGCAAAAAGCAAAGGCAATTAAACAGCTTATTGACGGTAATGTTACACCATGGTGTCCCGCATCCGTTCTTCAATTCCACACAGATGTTACTTTAATGCTTGATAAAGGAGCAGCTTCATTGCTGTAAAATAATTATGAAAAACTATCTTAAACTAATAAGCTTAGCAATAGCAGTCACGATATGCATAGGATTTTCTGCATGCTCAGCAAGCAAAAATGACGAACAGAATACTGAAAGCACCTCAATTGCGCAGGCAACAGAATCAACAACAAATGAGAATTCAACTTCTAACATTGCAGAAAGTTCAACTATTGAAGATATTACATCAGAAACTACTGAATCAACCACTGCAAAAAAGAAAACAACAACTACCAAAAAATCATCTGTAAAAGATAAGGGAAGTGATTATGATACATCAATATCACTTAATGAGGCTCTGAATGTGCTCACTGACTTTTACGGAAGCACTTATAATGTTAATGCAACAATTGAGGAAGACGGCTGGCAGTATTTTGCAGTATATGATAAAAAAGGAACAAAATATGCATCTGTTAAAGTCAAGCTTTCGACAGCTGAGGCAGTTGAAACAATAATCGACACAGGTGAAAAAAATGAATATAACCTTTTGGCATAAAAACAGGAGGATGAAACAAATGGCAGATAAAGAAAAGTTTTATATTACAACCCCAATCTATTACCCTTCAGGCAATCCGCATATCGGTCACTGTTATACTACGGTTGCCTGTGATTCTATAGCTCGTTTCAGACGAATGCAGGGTAAAGATGTTATCTTTCTTACAGGAACAGATGAACATGGTCTTAAAATTGAGCAGAAGGCTAAAGAAAAAGGCATAACACCAAAGGAATATGTTGACGAAATCGTTGCAATTTTTAAAGACCTTTGGAGTTATATGAACATTAGCTATGACAGATATATCAGAACAACAGACGATTATCATATAGAAACAGTTCAAAAGATTTTTAAAGAGCTTTATGACAGAGGTTATATTTACAAAGGAAAATATGTAGGCAAGTACTGTACTCCCTGTGAATCTTTCTGGACAGAAAGCCAGCTTGTTGACGGCAAATGTCCTGAATGCGGACGAGAAGTTGCCGAGGCTGAGGAAGAAGCTTACTTTTTCAAAATGTCTCCATTTGCAGACAGAATTGAAAAGCTTTTGCTTGAAACAGATTATCTTCAGCCCCGTTCCAGAGCAATTGAGCTTGTAAATAATTTCATTAAACCGGGACTTGAGGATCTCTGTGTTTCAAGAACTACTTTTAAATGGGGAATTCCCGTAACTTTTGATGACAAGCATGTAGTTTATGTATGGGTTGATGCACTTTCCAACTATATTTCAGCACTCGGCTATGAAAATGAAAAGTACTCTGACTTTGCCGAATTCTGGCCGGCAGATCTCCATATGGTAGCTAAGGATATTATGCGTTTTCATGCCATAATCTGGCCTGCAATCCTTATGGCACTTGATTTGCCGCTGCCAAAGCATCTGGCTGTTCATGGCTGGATTACCTTCAACGGTCAGAAAATGAGCAAGTCAATAGGTAATGTAGTTGACCCTAAGGTGCTCGGAGAGCGTTACGGAGCCGATGCTATAAGATATCATATCCTTAGAGAGATGGCACTCGGTGCAGACAGTTCTTTCTCCAACGAAATAATGATTAACAGGATTAACTCGGATCTAGCAAATGATTTGGGCAACCTTGTTTCAAGAACAGTAGCAATGGTTGAAAAATATTTCGGAGGTACTATTCCTGAAGAAAAAGAGAGCGCTGAAATTGACAGTGAGCTTATAGAAAAGGCCACATCCCTGCGTGAAAAAGTTGCAGAATTAATTGATGAAACCCAGCTTAATAATGCACTTGCAGAAATATTCAAAGTAATTTCAAGAGCAAACAAATACATCGATGAAACTACACCGTGGATTCTCGGCAAGGACGAAAGCAAAAAGGCGAGACTTGCATGTGTCCTCTACAACCTTCTTGATACAATCCGTATTACAACAACACTATTATCCTGCTTTATGCCGACAACAATGCCAAAGGTTTGGGAACAAATCGGTGCTGACGAAAGTATTATAACCTATGATAATGCAGGTGAATTCGGTATTCTTCCCCAAAATGTAACAGTAAAAAGAGGTTCTGCTCTTTTCCCAAGAATTGATTTTGATAAGGAGATTGAAGAGCTTAATGCACTTATTACCAAACAGGCCGAGGAAGCTAAAAAGGCACAGCAAAAACCAAAAATTGAGGGACTCGCTCAAATCTCAATTGATGATTTTGCTAAGGTTGAACTCAGAGTAGCAAACATAACCGCCTGCGAGCCTGTTAAAAGAGCAAAGAAACTGCTTAAAATAACAGTTAATGACGGAACAGATAAGCCAAGACAAATCGTTTCGGGAATTGCTCCATGGTATAAGCCTGAGGATTTAATAGGCAAGAATGTTATTATTGTTGCTAATCTTAAACCTGCAAAGCTCTGCGGTGAAATGAGCAACGGTATGCTGCTTGCAGGTGATGTCAGCGATGACGATGTAAAAGTTGTATTTGTTGATATGCCGGCAGGAACAAAAATAAGATAAGATAAAATACGGGCGGATAATATCCGCCCATATATTTTTTTGAGGTATTTATGTATACTAATATTTTTGACACGCACAGTCATTACGATGATGACAAATTTGATGAGGACAGGTATCAGCTCTTAAAATCACTGCCCGATAAAGGAATTACTAAAGTTGTTTCATGCGGATGCGATATCAGCACATCTAAATTCAATAAACTACTATCGGAAAAATTTGATTACTTTTATTTCGCTGCAGGCTTTCATCCTGAAAATCTTGAAGGATTTGAATTTTCAGATCTTGATGCAATAAGAGAGATGGCAGCAGATAAAAAATGCCTTGCTATAGGCGAAATCGGGCTTGATTATCATTGGATGAGTTCAACTAAGGAAAAGCAAAAAAAATTCTTTGAAAAGCAGATTATGATTGCAAATGAGCTTGATATGCCTGTAATCGTGCATGACAGAGATGCCCACGGTGACACTATGGATATTCTGCGCAAAACAAAGCCTAAAGGAGTAGTACACTGCTTCAGCGGCTCAAAGGAAATGGCAAAAGAGATTATCAGACTTGGAATGTATATAGGCTTAAACGGAGTCGCCACTTTTAAAAATGCGCGCAAAAGCCTTGAGGTAGTCCGTGAAATACCGATTGACCGGCTTGTGCTTGAAACGGACTGCCCTTATCTTGCACCGGAACCATACAGAGGCAAACGCAATGATTCATCATATATTCCCTTCATTGCTCAACGCATAGGTGAAGTACTCGGAATGGATGTACAGGAAGTATTAAACATTACTGCCGAAAACGCCAAAAAGCTTTATGAATTATAACAATATGATATAATTATACCGTTTAGCAAATTCAGAAATAAAAATAAGAGTTAAGAATTGTATCTGCCTCGCACGATTATAATAGCATTGCAGAGCGTTACTTCTTAACTCTTATTTTTTAATTCTTATTTTCTTTAATTATTCAACAATTTCACCATTGATGGTTAATGCACCCGAATAATTCCAGCTTACATATTGTGCAGCATAATACTTATCGCCATTGCTGTTCTGATAGGTAACATTAACAGCAATTTCATTACCGTTTTCATCATAATCGAAAAAAGATAAAGGGTCGTCAGGCAATGGTTCAAGTGAACCGTCATCTATATAACAAAAATATCCATCACTATCAACAAAACTGCTGTTAATATTATAATTCTCCCCTGTTTGAGTATTTACAAAATCGACATCAAGACTGTATGTATTACCATCCTTATCATAATACAAAACATCATAAGGATTGCTGTAGGCTGTACCATTACGATCATATGATAACTCGCTATAGTTGCTGTCAATATCATCATATTCCTCATTTTCGCCGTAATCACTGTATTCATTTACTGCTTCTTTAGCATTCTTAATATATGTAGGGAAAGAAACAACAGTAGATACTACAAAACAAATACTGCCTGCAACACACAAAATTATACTGATTATTGTAAGCGGCTTAGCTTTTGGATTCTTATATTCAAATAAAGAATAACCACCGCAATGCGGGCATTTATTAGTATATGCACCGACCTTGTTTTTGCAGGTGCCGCAAACCTTAAAAGCTTTTTGTGCCGACTTTCTGTTAATAGCGTAAACAATTCCGACAATTAAAGGAAAGAAAAGTGCTAAAATAGTATATTTTCTTCTTGCTCCGATATTTCTTGCACGGCAATCGAGATTGATAGCAACAGCTAAAAGAATATTAAACACATATGGTAATATTGAAGTTAATATATCAAAATTTTCTAAATTAAAATCAGAAAGCATATTTTTTCTCCTTATCTTTCATCATCTTAATTATAGAATATAGAAATATATATTGTCAACAATAAAAATAAGGAAGAGCAGGGCTCCCTAACTCTTCCTTATTTTGCTTATTTCTTTGTTGTAACAGATTTAGTCTTTGACCAAGATGAATAAATCTTTGTTGATTTGCCGTTTACCTTAACGGTCTTGTAAGTTCTTATTCTTACATAATACTTTTTCTTTGCCTTAAGCTTTGAAATTGTTTTGCTTGTGGTCTTATTTTTGCTTACTGTTACTGTCTTTGCATTTGAGAACTTGCTGCTTGTTGAATACTGTATCTGATAACCTGTAGTCTGAGTAGCTTGTTTCTTCCACTTAACAGTGAACTTTTTCTTGCCTGCTGTTACCTTTGATATGCTTGTATTCTTTGGCTTGATTGTAAAGGTTTTCTTTATTGTACCAGTGTAGTTACCTTTGAACTTAATTGTTACAGTATACTGACCTACATTCTTTCTGCCGCTTGAATAGCTTACTGTATAATATTGAGAACCGATTGTATTGCCCTTGCTGTCCTTAACCTTAACAGTTGGCTTTTTAACCTTGCCGTCATATGTATAGCTTGTGGCTGAAAGAGTTACGGTTTTTGGATAATAAATTGTTGAAGTTGTTTTTTTACTGCAAACAGAGCAGGTTTTTGTTATTGTGCCGTTTTTCTTGGAAGATGCATTAGCTTTTGCAGAAACAACGGATTTGTATGTATGCTTATGAACAGCGTCCCAATAAGCAGTTAAATCTTTTCTTAAAGCAATTTTAACAGTTCTGTTCACAGTTGCAGAATAATCAGATGCTTTAACAACCTTTGTTGGCGCATCCTCTGAAAGGAAAAGAGCCCAGAAATATGTTCCGTAAGGATCAAGGAAGCATCCAACACCTGCACTTTTCAAATCAGGAGATGCGATAACACTTTTATTATTGCTATTAGACGTCCAATAGTCTGCAATATCGCTTGCACCTAAATAATTGCTGTCAACTGCCAAAGTATAGGCAATAACCGATCCGGTGCCGTCAACAATATAGTCAAAACGCTCTCCGTTAGGACGGTACTCAACATTAACATAAGTTGAAATTTCTCTTGCACGAAGCATTGCAGCCTCAAGCATTTCACTGTCCATAGGAAGTGTGCTTTCTCCATCTGCGGTACGAACTGTATTGAGCCTTGCAAGTACATCAAATGCTGCTTTATAATAATCATTGCCTGAAATGTTAAGCATCAAATGAGTAGATGTTGATACATCAGGATTATCCTTATCATAGCATACAGCAGCTTCGGCTGAAAAAGCGCCGACTGTCATTGTTATAAACATAACCAATGACAATAATAAACTTATAACTTTTTTCATAATTTTCTCCTTCCGAATTTATAATATAATATTATCATATTCTCCTAATACAAGTCAATATATAAACAAGACAAAACATATATTGATTTACTTTTTAGTAGTAACAGTTTTTGCCTTGGACCATGAGGAATAATATTTTGTACCGCTTACTGTCTTATAAGTACGGATACGAACATAATATTTTTTCTTTGCCTTAAGCTTTGAAATTGTTTTGCTTGTGGTCTTATTTTTGCTTACTGTTACTGTCTTTGCATTTGAGAACTTGCTGCTTGTTGAATACTGTATCTGATAACCTGTAGTCTGAGTAGTATACTTTTTCCACTTAACAGTGAACTTCTTCTTGCCTGCTGTTACCTTTGATATGCTTGTATTTTTAGGCTTGATTGTGAAAGTCTTTGTAAGTGTACCGCTGTAGCCGTTTCTGAATTTAATTGTTATCTTATATTTTCCTACATTTTTCCGTCCGCTTGCATAAGATACCGTATAATAATAAGAATGGATTAGCTTTTTACTTTTATTATAAACTTTAACAGTAGGTTTTTTTACTTTACCGTCATAAGTATATGAAGATGAAGAAAGTGTTACATAATTACCGCTTGCGGTCGGTTTGATATAAGAATCGGTTTTTGATACTGAAACATTAACTACTCTGCTGCCTGAAAAATTACCCTTACCCGTAATCGTAATCTTATATCCTGTGCTTGTTGATGTCTTTGTTTCTGTATAATCAACGCCCTTAACAAGACTTTTTCCGTTATATGTTAAACTGCAGGTTACATTACTGCCCGATTTCGAGGTTGTAAGCTTAGCACTTCCTATTGAAGCAGGATTAATCATAAATGCTAATTCAGCTCTGCCTGTGCAGCCATTTATACCTTCAATAATAACCTTAGCCTTACCGGAATTAACATTATTACTGTATGATACAATTTTATAGTCCTTACCCTGTACAAGACGCTGATCAAGATAATCAAATGAGGTTGGCTTAATTGCACTGCCTGTATATAAATGCACATTAGTTGTATTGGAATCGGCAACACCGCCATCGAAGTTTTGCGCAATATCAAACTTACCTGAAATCTCATAGGTTAAACTGAGTGTTGTGCCTGCCTCAACCTTTTTACTGCCTTCTGTTCCCGTTAAGGTAATCGTTCCCTTATCACCATATTCCAAGCCGCCATTTGCCTTAAGCGAGAAATCAACACCGGGATTAATTGTTATATCGCCTATCTTCAGATTTGCTCCTGCCTTAATAAAATAGCTTGTTGCATCCGTTACACCATTATATTCACGGAAATACTTTGGAAGATAATCAAAATTCTGATTATCCGAATTAATTTGTGAAAGCTTAATTTTATCAACATTAAATGTTAAATAATAGTGACCCGAATAATTACCTTTATATGCAACATCAAGATAATATGTTCCGATATCTTTAATTTCCGTTAAAGTGGTGTGCTTATCATCACTGAAAACATAAACATCAAAGTCCACACCTTCTTCAAGCTTGTGATTATATTTGTCAATGACAAATGTATGCGGAGTCATAGCCTCTCCGGTATATCCTGCACTTGTCTGAACATCAATTTCAGTATAATTTCCCTCTTTGTTATTTGACATATTTAAAGGAACAATGCTGAATTGTGTTTTGTATGAAGTTCCGTCTGCACCTGTAATACCGATATTATAGCTTCCGCACTCCTTTTGAGGTCCTATATCTTCAACAGAATATTCCCTGTCAATCATATACGGAACAACAATTGTAAATTTCGCATCGGTTCCGTTATAACTAAATCCATCAACATTATCAAAAGTATAGACACCGCTCTCATCAATTTCAATTCTATAGGTATCCTGCATATCTGTTATAATGAAAGCCGTTTTTTCATCATCATTCTCGTTATAAACAGTGCTCCGCTTGATGATTACAGTATTATTATCTGAATACAGTGTACTGTCAAGATCAGCAAGCGGAATTCGGTAATCCTCATAAGATGAGGCATTTTTCTCATTATACCAATCATAAAGCTGCTGTTTAACATCGGCATTGTCAATAGTATACGGCTGCTGGTGATTATTATATCCAAAGTTTATATTGCTTGTACCGCAAAGAAAATAATCATAGCAATTTAAATCTATCTGCTTATATGATTTCTGTGATGCAAAGGTGCTATCAATCTGAAACCATTTATATCCGTCACCGCAGCCATCGTCAAGATAAACATAGTTCCACTCATGGGGGTCAGATTTTTTTGAGCTTTGGGCAGTATAATCACCATCAACAATTCTGCATTTAATTCCGTTATATGTGCAAAGATAGTAAAAAAGTTTTGAATACCCTTCGCATACCGCAAGTCCCTGATCGGCAGTGTTAATTATTTTTTGACCGGTTACCGACTCTTTGAATGACGAATCATAGTCACCAATTAACTTTCCATCATTTATTAAAGAGCCATAAAGTGCACCATATGCACTGTGTGCAATAAAATATCTTTTACTGTCAATACTATATTTGCCGGTAAAAACATCATAGTCGTAGGTTGAATTTCTTACGACAAAATCATAAATCGTTTTAACCTTTTTATAATCGGTGTCACAGTTTTCCAGAAAGATATCACTGAAATTTTTTGCAAAATCAGCTATCTTTTCCTCTTCATCTGCTGTTGAGATATATGATATATCACCCATTGTTATTGTAAAAGTATAGTAACGGGGATTATTATCCACAGGATTATCAGCAGAACTTATAAAGAAGTTTGTACCATAACTTGAAATTGAAACTGAATTATACAGATAATCACCCAACTGCGGGTTTTCTGTATTTGTTGTAAATATGTCAACATATAAATCTTTGAATAATTCATTGGCAACCGCTTGGGCTGATGCTGCATCATTGCCGTTTATATATGAATATGCATAGCTTGAATCAGTGGTTGCAAAGCTGTAGCTTATTTTATTCGCACGATTAACAAGCTGCTGCTGAAAATATGAAACCATTTCATCATAATCTGTGTTAAATGCCTTCGGTTCTCCGTCAGATATTCGCCAATAAGTTCCGTTTTCATCCACATAGGGATATGCCTTATCATCAGCAAAAACAGAAAATGAACCTGATAGGGTAGAGATAAGCAATATAATTGCCATAAACATTGCAAATGATTTTTTAATATACATATTCACATCATCTCCACTAAAAATTATAATATATTTATTTATGTTTATAATAACATAACACATATTTTTTATCAATATCCATATTTAAAAGTCCCCATTTTGGAATTCCCAAAATGAGGACTTTTTAATTGTTTATTTTTTGATGAACAGACAATAAAACTATATATTTTTATCAATCCAAGCCATTATGTCAGAATAGACTTCAGTCTTATTAATCTCGTTTAGGATTTCATGCCGTGCATCATCATAAAGCTTGACTGTTACATTGGTATGACCTGTTTGCTTCAGCTTATCACCAACCTGATTGATACCTTTTGAGTAGTCACCTACAGGATCCATTGCTCCGCTGATTACAAGAAGTGCGGCATCTTTAGGGACTTTAGCATACCATTCATCGCTGTTTGCAGCAATGTTAAGCTTAACAAGGTCATTCATACCCTGTGCAGAGAAAAGAAAACCGCAATATTTATCGGCAATATATTTATCAACAACATCAGTATCACGGGTAAGCCAGTCAAAGCCTGTGCGCTTTTCAAACTTGTCACCATATGCACCGAAAGTCATTTTATCAAGAAGCTTACTTTTCTTTGTATAGCCGGTCATTTTAGCAATGAGTGCAGATACCTTGTCGCCTACACCTGCAATCGGATTAGCACCTCCGGTGCCCATATATATTGCACCTTTAAAACCGGCATCTGCATACCAAGATGTAAAGCAGCGAACTACAAATGAGCCCATAGAATGACCCATAACAATTATATCCTTATCAGGATACTCGGATTTTGCCATATCAAATGTAGTCTTGAAATCCTTAACAATTGCCTTGTATCCTCCGCTTTTACCGAAATAGCCTGTTTCGTCAAAATTTTGGTTTGACTTGCCGTGATTTGCCATGTCATGCATAAACACTGCTATACCGTTTGAGGTCAAAAATTCAATAAAATCATGATAACGCTGCTGATGCTCAGCCATACCGTGATGAATAGCCATAACAGCTTTAATATCGCCTTTATCAGGTGTGTAAACATTGCCGTATATTTGGCAAACACCTGTTGCAGAAGGAAAATTATATTCCCTGATATTCATAATTACTACCCCTTTAATTCATTATGGATTTACTCCTCAGCAGGAATATCCGATGTGCAGTGCGGACATTTTACTGCTTTTATATCAATTTCACTTCTGCAGAATGGACAAACCTGGGTTGTAGGTTCAGCAGGAGCGTCCTCCTCTTTTTTTATAAGCTTATCACCTAATGCAGTAGCCTTGTTAACAGCTTTTACAATGCAGAATACAACAATAGCCATAATCAAAAAATTCAGAACTGATGAAATAAACGAACCATAGTCAATATAATTATTCGTACCGAAAAGTGCAATTTTACCCTCGACCTCAGCTCCACCAATAAGATTGATAAAAGGCTGGATAATATCTTCTGTTAAAGATGTTACAATTGTGCTGAACGCACCGCCGATAATAACACCGACTGCCAAATCAAGCACATTACCCTTGCTGATAAAAGCCTTAAATTCCTGCATAAACTTCTTCATTTTAATTCCTCTTTTCAATAAATATATATTTTTATTTTACTATATCACATTATACCGGTAAAATCAAATGGCGGAATATACTTTTTATCGGAAGATGACAAATCCTGTATAAAAAGGTTTTCAAGTCCCAAATCAAGAGCATAGTCCACGACCTTATTATACTCCCTCTTTGTAATTGGTCTTTTAAGCTCCGGGAAGCTATTCAAATCACCACACGGTGTATATTGCGACATAAGTGAAATATATGCATTCGGATAATTTTTGCTTAAATAATCAAGAACCTCAAGCGATGAATTAGTATTGGAAGGCAAAATCAAGTGGCGTATAATCATTCCCTTTTGCATAATGCCGTTTTCATCAAACACACTTTCAGGAACCTGACGGTTCATTTCTTCCAATGCAGCAGAAGCAATTTCGGGATAGTTTTCTGCTTTGCTGTATCTCAGTGCCTTATCATTTCTGCTGTATTTAAAATCGGGAAGATAAATATCTATCAGACCGTCAAGCAATTTTAGCGTTTCAACACGTTCATAGCCTGATGAATTATATACAATCGGTACAGGAGAATGCCATTCTGACAGTACCTTTGACAGTCTTTTTGCATAATGGGTAGGATTAACAAGATTAATATTATTTGCACCCTGCTCAATCAACTGTTCAAATATTTCCATCAGTCTTTTGTCACTCACTTCAATACCTTTATTATCATGACTGATTTCATAATTCTGACAGAACACACATTTCAGATTACAACCACTGAAAAATACTGCACCCGAACCGTTTTTTCCGCTAATACAGGGCTCTTCCCAATAATGCAAGGCTGCTCTGGAAAGCCTGAACAAATCCGGACTTTGACAAAAGCCTTTTTGCTGAGTTCTGTCAACATTACATTTTCTCGGACAAATACTGCAAATCATAGCAAAGCCTTATAGATATCACCCTTTTTGAACGGTGTTGATGATGCAATTTCCTTTGCTGCAGCATTAACGCTCATTCCGTCAGCAACAAGTGACTTTGCCATTTCAACTGCATTGTCAAGAGTTATATCTGCTTTCTCTTCTTTTTTGCCTGCTACAACAAGAACGAATTCACCCTTTGGTTTTTCCTCTGAATATTTCTCTGCAGCATCTTTAAGGGTTGTTCTGATAACCTCTTCATGAATTTTGGTAATTTCACGGACAATGGCAATATCTCTGTCACCAAGATATTTATATAAATCCGCAAGTGTATTCGCAAGCTTATGAGGTGCCTCATAAAAAACCATGGTGCGCTTTTCTGAAACAATATCCTCCAAATGCTCGCGGCGTGATTTTTTGCTTACTGACAAAAACCCTTCAAAAGTGAATCTGCCTACCTCCATACCTGAAAGTGCAAGAGCAGTCGCAAAAGCAGTTGGACCCGGAACCGATTCAACAGCAATACCCAGCTCATGGCAAAGTCGAACCAAATCCTCACCCGGATCTGAAATGGCAGGCATACCTGCATCTGTTACAATGGCACAGTTTTCACCTGACGAAATTCTTGCGGCAATGATTTCTCCGCGTTCTCTCTTATTATGTTCAAAGTAACTTATCATTTCCTTTTTTATGCCGAAATGATTAAGTAATTTCAAAGTAACCCTTGTATCCTCGGCGGCAATAAAATCGACCATTTCGAGCGTTTCAGCCGCTCTGGGTGAAAAATCGCCGAGATTGCCTATAGGCGTACCCACAACATATAATTTTCCGCTCATCGTATTTTATCCTCATATCCGTCTGCATAAGAACCATAAACGGATAACATTTCTTTAGTAAATCTTCCGTCTGCCTGCTTAATTACAAGCGTAGGCTCAACTCTCAAAAAAGGCTTTGCACCCTTCTTCCCCTCAACTAAAAACAAACACGGCTCTTCTCCTTCTTTGTCACTTACAAATCGCAAACGCTTTGGCTCAAGCTTATATTGCCGCATAAGTGCAAGAGCATCAACCAATCGTTCGGGACGGTGACACATGCAAAATCTTCCGCTGTAGGTAAGCAGATAATTTGCAGCCTTAACAGCATCTTCAATATTACAGCAGACCTCATGCCTTGCAATTCTTGCACTTTCTTCAAGGGATTCAATACCTGTGTTAACAGGTTTATAAGGCGGATTCATTGTAACAAGAGTAAAACCTTCCGCAGAGAATTCTTTTTTCACCTCTCTCAAATCACAAAGGTGTGGAATAAGTCTTTCCTGAAAACGATTAAGTTCTATAGAGCATTTCACCTGCTCAAAGGCATTTTTCTGAATATCAAGACAATGCACTGTGCTTTGCTGATTATCCCTAAGCCACAGGAGAGGTATGATTCCGCATCCGGTACCCATATCCAGGCATTTATCCTTGCGCTTAGGTCTTGCAAAATATGCCAGTATTACCGCATCCGTGCCAAAGGTATGGTCACTGCTGACAGCTATTTTAACATCATCTGATAATCGTTCATAATTATAATTCATAATGTTATTATAATATAAAAAAACGGCAAGGACAAGCCCTGTCTTGAATGTATCATAATAAATTAAGAATTACTTTCGGGTGCTGTGCAACAGCATTATAATCGCTGTTTCCAACGGTGGATCCTTGCTGTTAGTTGTTGACAAAACAATTTATATATGCTATATTGTAATTGCCAAATGATATTCCAATTAAATATTTACCCTTTTGGGATTTAGTATGTCTTTTTATTTTTTGATAAAAATGCATGCTCTATTTCATACTATCCTATGGGTAAAATGGAATATTGTTTGGCGACAGTTTAAAGCATGCGTTTTTTGCGCAGCTTCGGCTGCGCTTTTTTATTTTATATTTTATTAAAGGAGGTAAGGGCAATGGTGCATAACGATATGAAACCTGTAAAAAAACAAGTATCCGTTACTATTAACAATGATGTGGTAGAGAAATTGAAAGCATTAGCATATGAAGATGACCGAACATTTTCAGGATATGTAAACCACATTCTGCGCAAAGAATTAAAGCGTATTGATTAAAATAACTAATTTGAAATGGAGATTAAAATGTCGGATTTATCAGAAGAAAAAGAGATGAATTACAAGCATCACTGTGTCGTTGCATATGATGAATACAGCAAGCTTTATGACCAGATTAACGAAATATATATACTCAGCAAGGCATATTACGAATATGAGGAGATGGATGATGAGATTATTGCTTATATACTTGCAAACAGATGCTTTCAGTTATACTGTGACGCAACCAAATATCTGAATCTCCTTAATGACCCTGAACATCAATAACATACAGCTCCCTCTGTGATGAGGGAGTTGTTTCCAATAAAAAGCTATGATTTAAAAGTTCACGGTCCGGGATGCTATTTATAATGGTTCTATAATAAATGTTGGTGTGGAAAGACTCCAACATTTGACATTGAACCTAAAAAACACTGTCTGAATAAACAGACAGTGCCTAACCTTACTAAATTATGTAATTATGCTTGTGCCGGAGCGCCTACAGGGCAAACACCTTCACATGCGCCGCACTCGATGCAAGTATCAGCATCGATTACATATTTGCTGTCGCCCTCTGCAATAGCGCCAACAGGACATTCAGCTGCGCAAGCACCGCATGAAATGCAATCATCAGAAATTGCGTATGCCATTTAAATACACCTCCCGTGTAAGAAATAAATAGTTTCCAAATCCTATTGACTATAATATAACAAATGAAATTGTTAATTTCAAGACATTTTTGACATAACACTGTTATGAATTTTTATATCATCACTATAAGTTTAAACTTACCTTTGGACTACAACGACCTCATCACGATGAACTATAATCGGTGCTCCCTCAGGCATATCATAAAGCTGAACCTTAAGCTTTCCTGTAAGCACTGCACTGTCTACAACAACACCTCTGCCGTCACGGCAATCAACTATTGCGCCTTTGCGGGGAGTAATTTTGTTAAGATATTCATATGAATTCTGCTCATATTTCAGACAGCACATAAGTCTGCCGCAGGTACCGCTGATTTTACCCGGAGAAAGTGAGAGCCCCTGCTCCTTAGCCATTTTGATTGAAACAGAATGAAAATCGTTAAGGAATGTTGAACAGCAAAAAGGTCTGCCGCAAATTCCTAAACCGCCGAGCATTTTTGCCTCATCTCTTACACCGATCTGACGAAGTTCAATTCTTGTATGGAATTCCGATGCAAGATCCTTAACAAGCTCACGAAAGTCAATCCTTCCGTCAGCAGTGAAATAAAAAATAATTTTCGAACCGTCAAAAGTATATTCAACCTCGGTTAAATCCATATCCAGCTTATGCTCCTCAATCTTCTTAAGGGCAATGCCATATGCTTCCTTCTCTTTTTTCTTATTTTCTTCAAGCTGCTTTAAATCTTCTTCACCGGCAACTCTTTTTATCGGCTTAAGCGGACTCACAACCTCATCATCGGTAACACTCTTTATACCTGTAGAAGCAATACCGCACTCTACTCCTCTTGAGGTTTCAACAACAACAGTATCACCTTTATGAATATCAAGCCCGTTGGGGTCAAAGTAATACATTTTGCCTGTGTCCTTAAAACGAACACCAACTACACTAACCATTATGTATATTTCCTCTCTGTCATCTGCCCTGTGCTGCTCTAAGCTCATAGCAGATTTTTGTTATAAGAATAGCATTATTGCCGTTTTTTTCAGCAAGAACACGTATATTATCACACGAATAAATAAGCTTTAAAAGCTTTTCTTTATTAAGCCTTGATGCAAGCTTTTTTACAGTATCGTTCTGACCTGAAAGAACATCACTGCCGATTCTGTTATAAAGCAGTGCATCCCTGAAAACAGTTTTAAGCAAAGTAAGAACAGCGATAAGCGTTTCTCTGTCTTTTTCAAAAACCGAGCAGGCTTTAAGTAAATCATATTCCTTATCACTCAAAAGTGCAACACTGATATTATTGGCAATTGAGCTTATTTTTGACAATTTTCCGTCTCCCAGACTTTCAAGTGCCTTGCCGATATTTCCATTCCAGATTGAGACTGCATTCAAAGCATCGTTAAAATCAATGCTTTCATCTTTCATACAAATATATTCCGCAGCCTTATGACTTTCAACACCATCAAGAGAAATCACAACACTTCTTGACAATACTGTTTCAAGAAGAGCTGATTTTGCAGTAGTGGTTAAAATAAATAACGCATATGAAGGAGGCTCCTCCAACACTTTAAGAATAGCATTCTGTGCACTTTCACTCATGCACTGGCAATTACCAAGAATATAAACCTTATAATCTGCTTCATTGGGCTGAACAAAAACATCCTCCTTAACATCACGAATGATATCAACATGAAAAGAGCGAGCTCCCCCTGATGCAGAATATTCATAAATATCAGGATGAATATGCTTAAGTACCTTTAAACACTGAGGGCATTGACAGCACGGCCTTTCGCCCTCACTCCTGCAAAACAGATTAAGAGCAATCTCACGGGCAAAGGTACGCTTGCCCAAACCTTGCTCACCCTCAATTACAATAGCATGAGGCAGCCTGCCTGATTCCTGCAGAAATGTAAGCTGTTCTTTAACTTTTTCATTACCAACAAAATCAATAAATTTCATATTTAAAACTTTTGAAAATCATCAACATTAATTGTAAACGCAACTGCACCGTATTCCTCAACATCAACAGCCTGATTAAGCAGTGAACCGGTAATAGTGCTTGTAACACCAGGAGTTTTTACAATGCGTTTTGTTACATTATTTTTAAGTATTTCGTATAGTTTTTCAACTTTCTCATCTTCACATCCGATAATAATTGCAGTATGTCCGTCAACAAGGAACTGACCTGCAGTTGAGACCTTCGTAGCAAAATAGCCATTTTTAGCAACGGCATCAAGAACTCTTTCCATATCTGAATTTGATACGATTGTCATTACAAGTTTCATAAAATCACACCTTTTATAATAATATGGTTTCACTCCTCTGTTTGTAATTATACTAAAAATTTCCTTACAAGTTCAATATTTTAAGCTGAATATTTACAAATTGTTTTAATTTATTATTACAAAATGTATATTACACAATTGATGCAAGTGCCACTATAACCGGCATTGTTATAATTGAGAATATACTCGTCTGCCCCACAAGCTCTGATGACAAGGCAGTATCATTATCATATTTTGCGGCATACATAGCAGTGTTTGTTGCAACAGGAGCGGATGCTGAAATTGTAAGAGCGGTAAGCATATTGCCCTCCAGACCGCAAAGCTTGAATACAAAAAGCATCGTAACTGGTATAACCACAAGTCTTATGAGAGATACATAATAAACCTCTTTTTTAAGGAAAATATTTTTTAAGTTGCAGTTTGCAAAGAATGTTCCGAAAACGATCATTGCCATAGGTGAATTACAAGAGCCTATTCTTTGCATTGTATCCGTAAGAAAATCAGGTAAATCAACCTGAAGAAGGAACAGCGGAATACCAATAATTACGCTGATTGATCCGGGATTAAAAATAAGTTTTTTTAAATTAATTTTTTCCGTTTTGCCTGATATCTGATGAATACCATAAGTAAAAGCAAGAATATTGAAAACTGCAACATAACAGGAGGAATAAAACACTCCTTCTGCACCGACTACGCTTTCAGCAAGAGGCAATGCAAGAAATGCAGCATTGGAAAATGTTATTGCATAATGATATATACCCTGCTCTGCCGCACTGCGTTTTCTGAAGCTCATCTGAGAAATACCTATTCCCAAAAGGTGAGTTAAAAATGCAAGAAAAAACGCAAGCAACAGACCTTTAACACGCTCCGGTGTCTTTTCCATTGAAAGGAAGGAGTTAATTATTGCAATCGGCAAAATCAAGTTAAACAACAAATCAACAAGTTTTTTTGCATTTGCCTGAACAAATATTTTAGTTTTATCTGCTGCAAATCCTACTGCTGCAATCAAATATAAAATAAGTACCTGCACAGCAACTGTTTGCAGATTAGCTAAAAAATCATTTAACAAAATTTAATCTTCCTTCGCTGAAATTGATTTATGATAAATAATATTTTTTTCAAAGAAAAATACAAAAGCACTAATAAGTAACACTGACAATGAAAATACACCGTCATCATCGCTTATTTTTGCATTACCGTTAAGAAGCAGCATAAGACGGTCAATAAAAAATATAACGCTTATATATGAATATGCTCTTGCCAAAAACAGCGTTGAAGGCTTTGCACCGCCGTCACTTTCAATCTCACTTGCAAAACAAAAGAAAAAGCACACTCCGAAAATCATTACTGTATATTTTATAACATTTTCAACATCTCTTGAAAAGCTGATAGCCTGATGCATAATACTCAAAGCCTGAGATACCGACCAAAGCAGCGGAGCCAAATGCAATACCTTAAGCTCTCTGAAATCATAGTTTTTATCACCATATGAAAGGCCAACTGTGTAGAAATAAAAACAGGAAAGCAATGCGAAAAGGCAAATAAGACATAGTGGTATAAAGCTAACTAAAATCCTATAACTGCCGTCCTGAGCACTGAAAAAAATTCTGACACAGCTGTGCACAAAGTCAACAAAAAAGCCTAGTGATGCTAAATATGAAAATGCATTAAGATGAAAATTATTTTCAAATTCAAATGCAGCAGCATATTTTTTCTGCTTAAATGAATCAACAGCAATAAGCACAAGACCTGTTGCAATCAACACATAGTATGCAATACCAAATGCTGCAGATAAATCTAAAAGGAGCATACTGAGCCGCATACCCACTGCTGCAAAGAATGATATTATCGCTAAAAACGAATAAAGCTTTGCACCTGTACTCTGCACCCTGTTGCTCCTCCGAAATTAAAATTAAATAACTATTATTTATTGCGCTCCTCTATAGGAACATATAATCTGGACTTTGAAACACTTTTGTAAGCAGGGCGCATAATCCTGCTTGAGGTTGTCAGCTCCTCAAGTCTGTGTGCACTCCATCCGGCAATTCTTGCAGCAGCAAAAAGCGGCGTATACAAATCCTCCGGAATTCCGAGCACACGATATACAAGACCGCTGTACAAATCAACATTTGCACACATAACCTTATCATCGCCCTTAACTTCGGCAAACACCTCAGGTGTTAACTTCTCTATGTTTTCAAGAGTTTTGAATTCTTTTTCAAATCCATGCTCAACAGCAAGCTTTTTAGCACTTTGCTTTAGAATAACGGCTCTTGGATCTGATTTTGTATAAACTGCATGACCCATACCATAAATAAGTCCAGAACCATCGCCCGCCTCTTTGTTAAGAATCTTAGCAAGCAAATCCTTAACCTGAGACTCATTGGTTGAATCCTCAAGAGTTTCCATAATATATTCCATTTGATGGGCAACCTTGATATTTGCACCGCCATGCCGCGGACCTTTGAGTGAACCAAGACCGGCAGTAATTGCAGAATATGTATCCGTACCGCTTGAGGTAAGAACACGGGTAGAAAAGGTTGAATTATTACCTCCGCCGTGATCTGCGTGGAGCATTAAGCAAATATCCAGCAAATGAGCCTCTTCCTGAGTATACGATTTATCAGGACGAAGCTGAGACAAAATATATTCAGCCGTAGAAATATTCTTCTTTATCGGATGAAGATACATTGATTTGTTATAGAATGCTCTTCTCTTAACCTGATATGCAGAGTTCATTATTGTCGGGAATTGAGCAATGAGCTGAAGGGATTGACGAAGAACATTCGGAATTGAAATATCATCCGGGTTTTCATCAAAGGAATAGAGATTCATCACGCAGCGAGCAATTTTATTCATAATATCCTTTGAAGGATGCTTCATAATGGTGTCTTCAATAAATTCATCAGGAAGTGTCCTGCACTCTCCGATAACCTCACGGAGAGAATTCAGCTGTTCTACAGTCGGCAGGGAGCCGAAAATAAGGAGCCAGATAACCTCCTCAAATCCGTAACGATTTAACTTAACACAGTTTTCAATAATATCCTTTATATCATAGCCGCGATATGACAGCTTACCCTCCTTAGGAATAAGTTCGCCGTCAAGAATATAGTAGCCCTCAACCGAGCATATACGGGTAAGACCCGCCATAACACCGGTACCGTCAGCATTGCGCAGACCTCGTTTTACATCATATCTGTCAAAATCTCTTGGCTTAATTGAGTTATTCTTACCAAGCTCAACGCATAAGCTTGAAATAGCTTCCATAGAAATCGGTGAAATATAATTTGCAGGCATAATTACCACTACCTTTCCTCATATAATTAAATAAGATATACTATAGGCAATGAAGAATTATATTATACTAAATTATCAACTTAAAGTCAAGGTGACCCAAAATGAAGAAAGCCGCAATCATATTTGTTATACTATTTGCAGTTACACTTTTAATACCGATGATATCCATTGCTCAGTCAAACAAAAACGATTCTCAAAATGAGCTTGTGACTATTTTTTCATCGAGTATCACTCTCGAATCGAATTATCATTCACCTTTTGCAAATCCGAACTAACTTTAATATTGATTTCAATATTTTCAAGGTTGTTACGCCAATTTTTCTTAACGCTGTCGTAATATTCGTTATCCGCTTTGGCAGTATATCGTCCTATCATAAAAGGATCACTCTTATTCACAAAGCATGTAGTTACAGCTGACATACACATTTCTTTAACCCTTTTATTTACCATTGATTCAATAGTCTTTATTCTTTTGTCATTTACAGTTGTCGTAATGCCCTTTTCAACCTCATCCAGCATAAAATTAATCTTAATATTACAGTTAAAAACAGGTTTGCCGTTTTTTACTGACACACTGTTTTTTGTTTTAGAATTAACAATTTCAACACCCACAATGCCAAGCTCTTCATTCCTTACGATTAATGAACCGCCATCAATTTTGTTATTAACGAACAAAAATCCAAATGTCTGATTCCCGTTGAGTATTATTTGATACTGCTCCTTTGAAAAAATCGCTATACCCTCACACCGAACCTTATCATTATCCGATTTAAGAACAGGGAGATAAATATCAGAGGTTTCATCGCTGTAAAGATTAAGCAAATCATTAACCGTTACGACAGCACCCAGACCGTTTTTTTCACCTACTCTCAGCAGATTATAAACATTTTCAGCAGGAATTCGTGCATCTTTCTCCTTGCTGTTAATTATTTCTTCGGCAGTGCCGTCACTGATTGCTACAAGAACATCAGGTCTGCTGTCAACACTGCGGATAAGATAATCCATACCCTTTTCAACACTTGACTGAGCATAATCAGAGCCAAATACAACAATCTTATTCTGACCAAAAAATATCTCCTGAGAAAGAGTTTTTGATGCTAATGATATTGCATCACTGATACAGTCAGCAGTACCATCGGCATTTGAGGTTATATTACCGCTGAGAGAATCGGTCGATCCTCCGCTTTGGGCAAGGTTTAGATATTGGAGCGACACCTTAATATCTTTTTGCTGTAAATCGATACCCACACCCTGCACTATAGTTAAATCGCTAAGACTTTGACTGCTTTCACATCCTGCAAACAGGAGACAGACAAGCAATAGGCAAATTCCAATTTTAAAGCTTTTCAATTAAATTTTCCTCCTTTTTCTTACCGGCAATAAGATAAATAACAGGAATAATGACACTGAATACGGAAAAAACAGATACTGAAATGATTTTAGCATAATCAGAAGTCTGCTCTCCTAACCCATTCGTAATTGCTATTGAACCTATTCCTATAATAAAAGCAATCACCAGGCACTTTTTTATGTGAGTGAATTTAGTAATTGCTATTGATGAAGCATAAACAAGCACAGAGCATTTCAGAAACAGACCGAAGATCCAAAATGCGGTGTGAAACATATCAAGCCTTGAAAATGAACCGATTGAAGCCATTTGAAACAGTGTAAAAATAGGATAAGACTGAAGAGATACTGCACTGCCTAAAACACCTAAGCATAAAAAGATTAATAGAAATATTGTTGCAAATGCCGCAATAATACCAAAAAACAAAGGCTTTGACTGCTTGCCGTTAACTCTTCTGCTGAGTGAAAGAAGCAATGCCGGCTCAATTGAATTTGATGTAATAACTGCACTGTTTTCAAAAATTTCTGTTCTTGAATTCCCAAAAAAAGGATAAAAATTAATCATATCAATATTATCAATATTGAACACCGCAACAATAAACACTGCAATAACAAGAACCACTCCACAGAAGACGCCAAATCTTCCCAGACTTTCAATTCCCATTACCGCAGCATAACATACTGCCGCAGATATAATTATAATAAAGAATATCATTGATGAATCCGGATTAAGCCTGCTTGCTGCAAAATATGAAAAACGGCTTATATTTACAACAGCAGAATACATAAAGTAAATTGCATATAAAACTGCAATCCATTTGACTTCAAACGGATTTTTATTTTTAATAATGCAAAGATAAACAGGAATTGACAAAAGCATTGTAAACAAAAAAGCTAATACTATGCTCAGCAGCAAATCGGATGACATATTGCCTAACGATATAGCTTGAATATAGGTAAGTGTTATAACCAGCCTTGATACGAGAAATATAAAAAACAGTTGAATGGGAGATATTTTACCCCTTTTTGCATTATTTATCATTAACTGTAGAACCCTCCAAATCAGCTACTCTAACCCTGCGCCGTGCCAATTTCTTCCATCCTTCTCGGAATATAGTATCACCAAGAGATTTTTTAGTAAGCGGAGATATCGGGGCTGAATACGGTACCCCATACGGGTTAATTGCACAAATATTAACAAACAGCAATCCTGCACACAGCATTAGTCCGTATATACCGGTCGTTCCCCCTACTATAATGAATAGTATTCTGAGCACCGCAACGCTTTCGTATAGAGGATATACGACATATGATGCTATGGCTGTTACTGCTACAACAACAAGCATAGGTGCTCCTATAATTCCCGCTGAAACAGTAGCCTCACCTATAACAATAGCACCAATAATCGACACAGCATGACCTATTGTTTTAGGCAAACGCAATCCTGCCTCACGCATTATTTCATACAAAATATGAATCATAATTGCTTCAAGCATTAAAGGGAACGGCGTTGTTGCCTCGCTTGTTGCAACAACATATAAAAGAGTTGTAGGTATGACCTCCTGATGAAAGGTGCCGACCGCTACATAAAGTCCCGGCAAAAACAAAGATAATATAAAACTGAAATATTTTAATCCACGCATAAAAGAAGAATAAAACGGCGGATTATCATAATCATCAAGCGAAGAAAAATTATCTGAAAACAGATAAGGTGTATACATTGCAAAGGGCGTTCCCTCAACCATCACACCTACTCTGCCCTCAAGCAATTTTGATGCAAACACATCGGGGCGCTCGGTATTGCCTACAGATGAAAAAAAAGAACCTATATCTGTATCAATAAACGGATCAAGGCAGCCGTAATCAAGAACGGTATTAAGGTTTGCCGCTTTAAGCCTTTGTTCTATTTCTGCAACAAGGCTGCTGTCAGCCCGATTGTCAATATAAGCAATAACAACAGGTGTCTGCGCCGCATTTCCAAGCTTAATCTGTTTAAGTTTCAAATGCGGTGTTTTAAGACGTTTTCTAAGCAATGCTTTGTTGTCATTAACCGCCTCAATAAAGCATTCCTTAGCACCCTTGACCATAGACTCATTTGACGGCTCGTCAGTACTGCGTTTTGTCCAACCCTGAATTCCAAGGGCAAGAGCCTTGCTGCTTCCGTCAAGAAAAAACAAAGCAAATCCGCTCATCAAAAAGTAATAGCAGTCATCAAATGTTTGGGCCTCATTCATCTCTACTGAGCCGACAACGCAATCCTTTATAAGAGCGAAATGCTCCTGCGGACTGTCAAAATCGAGCTTGCTTGATAATATAGGCTTAGTCACCATTTGTGAAAGCTGAATTGAATCAACAAGACCATCCATCACTGCAAAAAATGCTCGCTCACCGTTAATCTTTACTTCACGCAACAAAAAATCAGAGCAGTCCTTAAAATCATCTTTAAATATATCTCGGGTTATATCATAATCCGCAACAAGATATTTCATCATTAATCACCGGTATTATTATTAAAAAAAACACGCATATTATTCATATTCCGGTAAAAAATACATTTGGTGATTCAAATGACAATAACACTGGTAAGAGCAGTAATAATATATGTATTCGTTATTCTGGCAGTGCGGATAATGGGCAAAAGACAGGTCGGTGAACTTAAGCCACAGGAGCTTGTTATAACATTTTTAATCAGTGCAGTAGCAACAATTCCGCTTGAGGAAAACTCTATGCCGCTTGCAAATCTATTAATACCGATATTAATATTTGTCAGCCTTGAGATAATTGAATCTGCTCTGTCAATGAAATCACTTTGGTTCAGAAATCTTATTCAGGGAAAGCCCATATTTTTAATTAAGAACGGAAAATTACAGCAAAAAGAGCTTAGACGCCTACGCTTTACAATTGACGATTTAGTTGATGCACTGCGGCAGCAGGATGCCTTTGACATATCTCAGGTTGAAAATGCAATTGTTGAAACAAACGGGAATCTCAGTGTTCAGCTTAAAGCGGAATATTCTCCGCTGACGCCTAAAGATATGAATATAAAAGCCGAAAAGGCAACTGTTCCTATAACAATAGTTATGGACGGAAAACCTGTAACTGAATATTATGGTTCAACCAAAATAGAATTAAGTGAAATAGATTTGATTACAAAATCAACAGGTGTTGAAATACAGGATATCATGCTGTTGAATTATGACAGCAGCGGCAATGCATATTTAATCAGAAAGGATAAAAAATAATGAAAAGGCTCTGGTTTGCAGGAATATTCATCGTAATAGTAATTTCTCTATGTGTAGGAGAGCAAATCTATATTGAAAAAATATACAGTGATTTAAATAATGAAATATCAAAAGCTGAACAATATGAAAGCCAAGAAGATTTAGAAGCCGCAATTAAAAATATTCAAAACTATTGGGATAAAAATAATGACCTGCTGTTTGCAATAGCAGACCACGGCGTTCTGGATGATTTAAGTGCCGAAATACAATCACTTGATCCGAATGATGAAGATATTGAAAGCGTTCTTACTGACATCAGGGCATTAAATAAAGTGTTTTATGAAAACCAAAGAATTTCACCGACAAATATTTTCTAAACCAAATCATATTGAAATATATACTACTTTTTGATAAAATCAAAATAAGGAGGGATAACTAATGATTGGAAAATACAAAAACAATATAATTATATTTTATATAATTGCCGGATTATCATTAATTATTTCGGCTTTTGTTGATTTAAAGCTTGATATTATTCTTAACAATCCTGAAAATCCATTTGCAATCTGGTTCAGAAATACAGGTGAAATTCCTGTATATCTGATATGCCCGCTTGCAGGATGTATTTTATTTTATCTATGCAAAAGTAAAATTTTCAAAGCTGCAGGCTTTTTGATAAATCTTGGCGGATCCGCCTTTCTTGGATATTACATATGTGATTACTTTTTTATAGATGATAAGAACAAAATTCCGTTCGGAATAGTTTTTGGCATAGGAATAGGATTAATCATTCTGATGACAGGCAAATATATTTCTGTCCCCAAAAGCTTAAAAAAGCCGTTGATTATTTTGGCAATTGCAGGTATCTCAGCGATGCTGGCTGAAATAAGTATTATACAGATACTTAAGGTACTGTGGGGAAGAGTCCGTTTTAGAGATTTAATTGCGGCAGGAAGCTATGAGGCATTCACCGCATGGTATCATCCAAACGGTATAAACGGCAATATGTCTTTTCCATCCGGTCATACTGCCGGTGCAGGAATGAGTTATCTTATGATGCTGCTGCCGTTTGTATCTGACAAATGGATGAACAGAAAAAATCTTTGTTTTATAATACCGCTTGTATACACTTCAATTGTCGCATTCACCCGGCTTGTAATGGGTGCGCATTATTTAAGTGATGTTACAATGGGCGGAGCATTAAGCTTTACAATTATAATAATTACAATCAAAATAATAGAAGAAAAAACAGTTATAAAAGAACAGGTTTAAGGAAAGACCTTAAACCTGTTCTTTTATTTCATTATCTTTTCAATTTTCTTCATTTCTTCTTCAGTGAGCGGCGGTTTATTAAGTGCTTCCAGATTTTCAAGCAGCTGTGTTTTATTTTTCACGCCGATTAAAACTGAAGTTACGCCCTGCTGCAGCAACCACTGAACTGCCATTTGCGAAAGGGTCTCACCGCGCTTTTGGGAAAGCTCATACAAGATCATAATCTGTTCAAGCTGTTTATCTGTCATTCCGATATGCTGTCTGTATTCATCAGATGTATTATAAAGTCTTGAATCTTCAGGAACACCATGTTTAAACTTGTCAGACAGCCTGCCCTGTGCTAATGGCGAATAGGCAATCAAACCTTTTCCCTTTTCCTCACCTTGTTCTTTCAGTTCATTCTCTTCAATATCTCGTTCAAGAATGGAATAACGGTTTTGATTGATAATATATGGCACATTGTAATCGTCACAGCGATGATGCATTTTATGCATAGTCCTGCCGTCATAATTACTCATTCCGATATAAAGTGCCTTGCCGCTTCTGACTATATCACTCATACAAAGTGCAGTTTCACTAAGCGGAGTTTCCGGAGCCATACAATGGTGATAAAAAATATCGACATACTCCAAACCCATTCTTTTGAGAGATTGATTTAACGAAGCTATTAAATATTTGCGAGAACCGCCTTTGCCTCCGTAAGGACCATTCCACATCTCATATCCCGCTTTAGTTGATATTATTATTTCATCACGATAAGGCTTAAGGTTTTCCGCAAAAATTTTACCGAAATTAATTTCAGCCTGACCGGGATCCGGACCGTAATTATTAGCCAAATCAAAATGTGTTATTCCGTTATCAAATGCTGTAAGAATAATGTCCTTCATAGTATCATAATCATTATTCTTGCCAAAATTCTGCCATAAGCCTATTGAAATTTTGGGAAGAGCCAAACCGCTTTTTCCGCAAAAATTATATTGCATTTTATCGTATCTTTTGTTATCAGCTGTATACATAACTCTCACTCTTTCTTACTTTTTTTAGATTTAATTACTGCAATAAAACTGATTAGCATCATAAGAGAAGCAAAATAAAGCACTGCTGCTAGAACCGAATATTTGGTAAACTGTTTTTTTGCATCCTCAGCCAGTATTCTGGCATTATCAGCATTCTCTTTTGCTTTAACTTTATAATACAGAATAGTATCAAAAATACTGTTAAACTTTTTTTCACCGCCATCGGTTTCATATTTTTCAATGTAATCATTCACAATTGCCATATTTTCATCATAAACAGTTTTCTGCTTTGCTGCCGCAACTGTTGAAAACACACCTCCGCCCAATGAAACAATGCAAACAATAATAAGCAAAATTTTAATAACACCTTTCGCCTTTGCCTTTGCCATATAACATATCTCCTTAATATTTTTTCATATTATAACACATAATATTTAATCTTGCAATTTTAAATATAATAATGTATAATAGCTTCACAATAAAAATTCATATTAAAATACGCAGAGTTGTCCGAGCTGGCCGAAGGAGCACGATTGGAAATCGTGTAACGCCCTAAAGGTGTTCGAGGGTTCGAATCCCTTGCTCTGCGCCAAAGCGGACAGTTAGCAATTAGCTGTCCGCTTTTTTATCTTTAGAAAATTTAGTCTAAAGACAATGCAAAATCGCATATATGCTTACGAGCAATAAAATTAATTTTATAATACGATATCCTGTCAAAAATAGGAGTGTATGGTGTGAAAAATCACACGATCAGGATTATATTGCCCTCAAAATATGCCTGCGGCAAAATTTTGAGATGGCTGTAATCACCATTGACGCCTTATCAGGCTGCAATAAGGTATCAGTGATTTTAAATGAACGATTTGCAGCCTGAAAGGCTATGGTGATTAAAATGTTTGAATTAAATCAAGTAAGTGAGAAATGCTACTATATAAACTGTCCTGCAAAAATCGGAATATATAAGGCAAGTGAGTCAGATGTTTATCTGATAGACAGCGGAAATGATAAAGATGCAGGCAGAAGAATACGTAAAATATTAGACGAAAACGGATGGAATTTGAAAGGAATAATTAATACACATTCAAATGCTGATCATATCGGAGGAAATAAATATTTACAACAGCAAACCGGTTGCAAGATTTTTGCAAAAGGTATAGAAAAAGCGTTTACCGAGTATCCGATTTTAGAGCCATCATTTTTGTATGGCGGATATCCCTGCAAAGATTTAAGACATAAGTTTTTACTTGCAACAGAAAGCAATGTACGAGATATTACTGACAGTGATTTTCCAAAGGACTTAGAGATAATACCTTTACAGGGGCATTTTTTTGATATGATAGGTATTCGTACTCCAGATAATATTGTTTTTCTTGCTGATTGTATCAGCAGCAAAAGCACTTTGGAAAAATATCAGATTTCTTTTATATATGATGTTGCTGAATATCTAAACACATTAGATAGAGTAGAAAATATGAATGCAGAAATTTTCATACCTGCCCATGCAGAAGTGACTAATAATATAAAAGAACTGGCACAATTTAATCGCAAAAAGATTTATGATATTGCTGATAAAATTAAATCCGAATTGAAAACTTCAAAGAACTTTGAAACGCTTTTGAAACAGCTTTTTGACGATTATGGTTTGATAATGAATTTTGAACAGTATGTTTTAGTTGGAAGTACAGTGCGTTCATATCTTTCCTGGCTAAAAGATAAAGGAGAAATCAAAGCTGATTTTAAGGATAACTGCCTGATATGGAGCAGCATATAATTGAAACACCTATTGAAATCCTAACCCTTTGGTTATGATAGCAATAGGTGTTTTGTTATTTATAATTACAGATGAAGCAACTTGGAATAATCTTTACCGTTAATTATACCATCTGGCACTATATCAAACTGCAAATTTGAATCGAACAAATTTGATGACGGATATACATTTACAAGATCTGAATTCCATTTGTTTTTCAGATAATCAATATCCCTTGTAATTATCATACCGCAGTCGGAGCATTTATATATAACGACATTATCATCCGTTGAAAAATATTTATAAGTATGACCGGATATACTCGAAAGAAAAGAGCCGCAATCCTTGAATGTGTTATAAGCCCAATTGACTGAGTTAATGTCAGAATTAATCTCTAACAGACTTGCACATCCGTAGAAAGAATGATTACAAATCAAAGTAAGGTTACCGCTGTTAAAATTTTTCAAAGACTTACAATTTTTAAATAATCCTGTATTAGCCACTGTTAAATTATTCATTTCAACATTTATTAAACTGTCACAATTATAAAATGCATACATACCGCAGCTCTCTGCACCGGGTGCAATAACAGTTTTAAGATTAGGACAGTTTGCAAAAGCATAATCATCAATCTGCTTTACACTTTCAGGCAGAATTATTTTTTCAACAGTTTTGTTGCCTGAAAAACAGAATTTGCCAATCTCCTGAACTTCAGACGAATCAATATATTGCGGAACTTCAATCAATTTATCATTTAACTGACAGCATGTTATACAGTTATACTGCTGATCAGAACTTGATTGTGTCAGCAAATAGCCGCTTCCATCGGAATAAGTCGGTGCCATAAATAACTGAATTTTACTTTTTGCTTTACCCGGTGCATATGCACATGCAGTAACATTTTGCCACTCATTTAAATTAACTGTTGTTCCATTTTCATACGAATAATCACCGGTTGAATCTTTTTCTTGAAAAGGAATAGAACTGTCTATACCATAACCAAGATTATAGTAAACATCTGCATTTTCATCACAACTAAATGTAATATCAGGACAAGCCGTATCCGTATTTTTACACACCGAATAATCAAGTTTAACCTGCTCAAGTTCTTTACCGGTTAATTCTTTAACTGCTGCATAAGCATCAGCCAGAATTAAATTGTTAGTGTTGCATTTGTCATTATTACCTGCTTTGCCGGTTCTTCTTAACAAATCGGTTATTTCATCCACTGTAATATTCGGCTTTGCAACAAGAAGATGTGAAATAATGCTTACTGCAACAGGTGCAGATGCAGAAGTACCATCCCATATACTGGGCTTTCCGGTGGGGCCGTATGATGAAACCTCATCACCTGTCGTATATATATCAACTTTAGTGCCAAAATTGCTGAAATCAGCCAATGTATTTGAGCTGTCAAATGCTCCTACTGATATTACATTATCAATTGATGCAGGGCATAATCGAAATGTGTCTAAACTACTAGACTCATTTCCTGCAGCACCAACAACATAAACACCTTGTTCCGTTGCATAATTCACAGCATCTGTCATCGATTTTCTGTCAGTTTCATTGGGCAGAAAGTTAAAGCTGCAGTTTAATATTTTACATCCTTCAGTTACTGCCAAATACATTGCAGATATTGATTTTGAAATAATTCCTAAACCCTTTTGATTAAAAGTTTGATATGATTTTACTTTTACATTATCTAAAGTATTATTTATTATAGTACCTGCAACAAGTGTTCCGTGAAAATACTTGTCATCCGTTCCGTCTTCGGCATAACCATCTATATACGAATATCCGCCAACAAATCTATCCTTAGTGCGTTCATTTAATAATATACCGGAATCTATTATTCCTACTATCATCTCAGGGAAATTGTAATTCTCTTTATACAAAAGTTTTATAGTATCGTCAATATTGCAGTTCACCGTGCTGTAGCATTTAGGAACAAAGTCAAAATCAGCTTCAGCCTCACATAACGCATTTTCTTCTACATCATATTCGACATAATTAATGTATGTAAGAGAATTATAATACTCAAATGCATTTTCAGCTGATTCTTTATTCTCGTATTGGAGCACAAAAAGTCCTTCAATACCATCAGCAACCTCTGATGCACCCATATAGTCAATATCTTTATCTGCACTGACTATAAGACGATTTGACACAGCGCCATCAATTTTTTTTAATTCATCAGCAAACTCTTTTGCTTCTTCATGAGTAATAATATTGCATCTTTCAGTGAAATCATTACATATTAAATGCACACTGCTCATCACAACAAATAAAACAGATAATATGACCGCTATAAATTTTTTCATATGTTTACTCCAAAATCTTTTTATACTATTAAGTTTATAATCGGTTTCATATATATAAGCCATAATGTACAGAAAATGTAACCGTTTTTTTATTTATCTATACAGACATAAAAATAAGCCGCCAATCGGCGGCTTATTTTGACATCTAAAACTGCCGTCTGACGGCAATTATATTTTAATCCAATTTTTTAACTGTAAGACTTGCGTTGACACCGCTGCCCAATGTTACGCCAAGAGCTAACAAAGCTGACAACGCCATATCAATAACATCACCTGCAGCTAAGGTAACAATAACACTTCCTGTATACAATGAACCAACACCTACGGACAAAACACGAGAGATTACTGTATCGGGAATGTCAACTCCATTTCTTCTGACTGCGAGTGTTAATGTCGTGCCAAGAGCAACAGACACATTGCTGAAATAATTAATTTCATAATCTCCGGCTTCGCTGACAGTAATACTGTTGGCAGGAGTATAGGTTACAGCCTCTGAAGGCATTACTGAATCAAGCGGAATCTGAGTTGAACTGCCTATAGCTAATTGAAGTGTTTGAGCATCAGTACTATAAAGTCCACCATATGCGGGTAATCCAATTTCAGGACCTGTAGCACCCGTTGGACCTGTTGCACCTGTAGGACCTGTTGCACCGTCTGCTCCGGTTGCACCTGTCGCTCCTGTTGGACCTGTTGCACCGTCTGCTCCGGTTGCACCTGTCGCTCCTGTTGGACCTGTTGCACCGTCTGCTCCGGTTGCACCTGTCGCTCCTGTAGGACCTGTTGCACCGTCTGCTCCCGTTGCACCTGTCGCCCCTGTAGGACCTGTTGCACCGTCTGCTCCGGTTGCGCCTGTCGCTCCTGTAGGACCTGTTGCACCGTCTGCTCCCGTTGCACCTGTTGCTCCTGTAGGACCTGTTGCACCGTCTGCTCCCGTTGCGCCTGTCGCTCCTGTAGGGCCTGTTGCACCGTCTGCTCCCGTTGCGCCTGTCGCTCCTGTAGGGCCTGTTACACCATCTGCACCTGTGGCACCTGTCGCACCTGTAGGACCTGCTGCACCATTAGCACCGGTTGCGCCAATCGGACCTGT
>JBKWUD010000001.1:0-93653 GCA_046989265.1 Eubacterium sp. | reverse complement strand
AGGACCTGTTGCACCGTCTGCTCCGGTTGCACCTGTTGCTCCTGTCGGGCCTGTTACACCATCTGCACCCGTTGCGCCTGTCGCTCCTGTAGGACCTGCTGCACCATTAGCACCGGTTGCGCCAATCGGACCTGTAGGACCTGTTGCACCGTCTGCTCCGGTTGCACCTGTTGCTCCTGTCGGGCCTGTTGCACCATCTGCTCCGGTTGCACCTCTCGGACCTGTAGAACCTGTTGCACCGTCTGCACCTGTATCGCCTCTGGGGCCTGTCGGTCCTGCTGCTCCATTAGCACCCGTTGCGCCTGTAGGACCTACCGGACCTGTTGCTCCTGTTGCACCCGTAGCGCCTGTAACACCTGTTGGACCTGTTACGCCGTCTGCACCTGTCGCACCTCTTGGTCCTGTCGGACCTGTTATACCATTAGCACCGGTTGCACCTGTAGGACCTATCGGACCTGTGGCACCATCTGCACCTGTTGCACCTATAGGACCTGTTGGACCTGTTACACCATCTGCACCTGTGGCACCTGTCGCACCTGTAGGACCCGTTGGACCCATAGCACCATTCATACCTGCTGCACCTGTCGGTCCGGTTGGTCCTGTTGGTCCTGTTACACCGGAATGACAGCAACAGATATGCTCAATATGACAATCATTATCTCTTTGATAGCATGATTGATCATTACTACTATAAATATTTGTATTCAAATGCATAATTTGCACTCCTTGAAAAAATATAGATGTATTACTACATCAATATAATATATTCAAAGAATACCTCTTATGTGAAGTGATTCAAAATACTTTAAATTGCTGAGATAAGCATCTGAATTTGGTCTGTAAGCTCCTGCTCTATTATTATATTCTTCTGCTTTTTGATAATTTTTCAATTTATCATAGCAAACACAAAGCTGAATACAAGGAAGATAGCCATAAGCATTCAAATCAGTAAATGCACCATCCTCAATATATTGAGGAATATTTAAAGCTGTTTCAAACCAATACACAGCTTTATCATATTCATTTTTTGACATAAATAAATTGCCTGCAAGGCAGCAGATTTCTGCTCTGGGTTTATCATAAATAAAAGATTGGAATAATGCCGATAATGCTTTATCTTTTTCTCCTGTTTCACTATAGCAGAACGACAGAATCTTACAAGCCTCAATTTTATTTTCTATCCATGCATCATGAATTTTAAGAAAATCGCAAAGCATTTTTATTGATCTGCTATATTTTTTATGATAATACAATTCTCTTGCAAAATAAAAAAGATCTCTTGGTTTCATCTCAGCGCCTTCAGAGAACTGTTTTTCATAAATTTCTAAATTTCTTGTACTGTATTCAGTCTTTTCAGACTGATGATTAATTGCTGCATCACTGTAGATTGTTCTGCCATGGTATTCAATAACCTCATGAACTCTTCCCTTCCATACAGGCAATATTCTGCGGCGGATTATTCGCTCTCTGTAATACGAAAAAGTTGCATTGCCATCTTCATCAAAAGCAGTATTATATTTCAACATAATCGCATCTGTATTATCAAGCTGCTCTTTCAATTCGATAATTTTGTTTCTGTTTTGTTCAGTCACAACATCATCTGCATCAAGCCACATAATGAAATCTTTTGTAGCTTTTGAAAAAGAAAAATTTCTCGCTTTGGAAAAATCATCTGCCCATTTATAATCATAAACAAAATCAGTATATTTAAGAGCAATATTTTTTGTGTTATCGTTACTGCCTGTGTCAACAATTACAATTTCATCAACTGCATCCTTAATACTGTCAAGACATCTTGCCAATACTTTTTCTTCATTTTTAACAATCATACATAAACTGATTGATGCCATAAAATTCCTCCTATCATTCATTTCATATTATGATAAGAATAATTATTTGGCACTGAATAGGCAAATAACTTATGTGTATACTAAAATAAGAGGTGATATAATGTCAAAACAAGGAATGAAAAGACCAGAACGAACACATACAAAACCACACAATGAAGAATCCGCTGTACCTGAAATTCAGGGCAAGGCAAAAAGCGGAAAAAAACATGTAAGAGCAATAATTTCGGGAACTGAAGCACCGTCTCAAAAGGTTTATCATTCAACTCCCCACACAGAAGAAAAGCCGATATCTTCAGCCTATTCTGTTATAGATAATGATCTTGCCAGAGATAATCTGGAAAATGATATTACCGATGCAGATTTGCAGGATTTATAAATTTTAACGCCATTTGATTTTCAAATGGCGTTTACATCAGGAGGAAATTATGGAATCATTATGGCAGGCAGAAGCGGATATGCCGAATTTTTCCCGGCTTGAGAGTGATGCCCACACAGATGTGCTTATAATCGGAGGAGGTATTGCAGGCATTCTAACTGCATACTTTCTTCATAAAAACGGTATTAAATACATTCTTGTTGAAAAGGGCAGAATTTGCTCGGGAATCACGCAGAACACCACTGCAAAAATAACAATTCAGCATGGGCTGATTTACCAAAAGCTCCTTAACAGCAGCGGAATACAAGGTGCGCAAAAATATCTTAAGGCAAATGAGGCTGCCTTTAATATGTATGCCGAGTTATGTAAAAAAATCAATTGTAATTACGAAATAAAGGATAATTATGTTTATTCAACAGATAACAGAAAAAAGCTTGAAAACGAAATTAAGGCTTTGCAGAAAATCGGAGCCGATGCCGAGCTTTGTGACAGCGTTTCGCTTCCGTTAACTACTGTAGGGGCAGTTAAAATTCCAAATCAGGCACAGTTTAATCCGTTAAAATTCATAGCAGCCATAGCTAAAAATCTTAACATATATGAAAACACCTTTGTCCGCGAGATGATAGACTGCACTGCGATTACAGATAAAGGCAGAATTTTTGCCGATAAGGTAATAGTCACTACTCATTTTCCGTTTATAAACAAACACGGCTCTTATCCGCTAAAGCTGTATCAGCACCGTTCTTATGTCATTGCACTGGAAAATGCACAAAAGCTTGAAGGAATGTATGTAGATGAAAACCATAAAGGGCATTCTTTCAGAAACAGCGGCGATTTTCTTCTGCTTGGCGGAGGAGGTCACCGAACAGGCAAACTGGGAGGCAGCTGGAATGAACTGCGCAGCTTTGCAAAAAAGAACTATCCTGACTCTAAAGAAAAATATTTCTGGGCTGCACAGGATTGTATGAGTCTTGACGGAATACCATATATAGGACAATATGCCAAAACAACACCAAATCTCTATGTCATAAGCGGATTTAACAAGTGGGGCATGACAAGTGCAATGGCAGGTGCAATGATTGTCAGCGATATGCTGATTGAAAAAGCAAATGACTATGCTGATATTTTTAATCCATCACGCAATATGTTAAAGCCTCAGCTTATAGTTAATGGATTTGAAACAACAAAAAATCTGCTTACGATTACAAATAAGAGATGTCCTCACTTAGGATGTGCACTGAAATGGAACAGTGCTGAACATTCTTGGGACTGTCCGTGCCATGGCTCAAGATTTTCAGAGGATGGTACTGTATTGGACAATCCGGCAAATGGAAATTTAGAAAAATATTAAGAGCAGGGTCATTCCTGCTCTTTTTTGCCCGGCAGTTCCATTTTGAATTTTTCAAGATAATCCTTTGCACGCTCAGAATAATCTCTTGCCTTGCCCGAAAAATATTCTCTTGTAAAATCAGAAAACACTTTTTTCAATATAGCCTTAAATCGTTCCTTTTGATTATCATCCAGTGTGGCAAGGGAGTCAATCAATCCAATTGCTTTCTTGACATCAACTGACTTGAAATCATAAAAATCATCAATACCCATTTTAGTCAGTACATACTCAATTGTGTCAAAAAACAGCTCCAAATCATCATCGCCGACATAATCAATAAGTGTATTAACATATTCAGCGATAATATCAGATGAGTAATCATATTTATCAAGCACTTTAAAGCTATCCTTGTCAATAACCCATGAGGACACCTGATGCTGCTTGATACCGCTGAATATACTTTCAACAATAATCGGTTTGGCATTATGATAAAGCATTCTTCCTATTATTGAGGTCTGAGGTGTAATTAAAAAAATTTTATCCTTGATCTGCGCATAATCATATCTGTCAAAAAACCATTTCGGAAAGCCCGGAGCATCATACTCATAAACCCCTGCTATTCTTTTTTTCAAAGAATTTGAACAGTTGACTGCGGCAAAAACCGCAAGATTACCGCCCTTTGAGTGACCGCAGATATAAATATCGCCCTTTGCAAGCATTGCTGTTTCCTGAAAATAATGCAGTGCCTCAATCTGTGCAGGTACAGGGAACATATAAGAAAGCATAGCCGATTCCTTAACACCTGTGACTGTCACATCAGTTCCTCTAAATGCAACCATTAAATTATCGGAATCAAGAATAAAATTAATACCCGCAAACTGTTTATCTATTTCATCATTTACATTATTAACATAATTACAAAGCTGAACCCAGCCGAAACGCCTCGTTTTTGCACACGCCATAAGAAGCTTAGCCGATTTTACACTTATGCCGATAAGCTCTTCAATCTCATCGTCAGTATGCTTAGCAAAAAACTTCATCGCTGCATCGCAAAGAAATATTTTCTTGCTGCCCTCAGCAATTCCGCCGAAATCAGTATAGACAAGCTGAGAAAAAATCAGGCTGTCAACTGCGCCCAACGGTTTTTCTTCAAAGCTAAAGTTAGCATATTCATCTATGTAATCAAACAGTCCCTGCATATCTTCCATTTATATCACCTTTTATATTATAGCATAAATAATATAAAATGTTAAATATATTGTTATTAATCGCTTTCTGAAACTATATCGGGAGAAATACTTCCATCACTTCTCCAGCCTGCATAGCGAGCATAATAATATTGATGACCATCAGAATCAACAAGCACTAAATCGTTTTTCTCAGATATAACAAGTTCTTCATCAGCATCAAAAAACAGATAACCGTCCTCATCAATATAGCAAGAATCAATATTATATCTGTCCCCTGTTTCCTGACAGCTTAAAAATATAGTGTTATCATCTGCATTCTTCCATTCACATTCCCAATAGTATTCATTTTCATTCCTATCATAATAGGCAACATCTGTAAGAAAGGAATACTCGTTACCGTATTTATCATAAAATATGCCATATGTGTCATTATGGATATAGGACGAAGAAGAAATACTATTAATTATTTTCGAAAGGTCAAAACTGTCATCAAACACATAGCTGAAAACATTGGAGCCGACAAAAGCAATCACGGCAGCAATTAACAGCGCAATTACCTTTTTTCGCATCTTGTCTGAATTTTCAGCTATTATGTCCTCAAAGTCATCTCTGCCGCAATAGGGGCACGCAGATTCAAGTGCAGGAATCTCCTGCCTGCAATACGTACATTCCTTACTTTTTCGCTGAGCAGTTTTTCGTTTACAAAGATAAATTATAAGGCCTATAAATCCAAGAAAGAAAGCAAGATCGGTAAACATTCCTTTATTTTTAATATTATTAATTTTACAATCCGTATTAACTGCAGTGGCTAAACAAATTGAAAATGCAAGCAATAATGCAATTCTAATCACTATGTAAATTACTGTATTCATTATTTCTTACCTATAGTTTAAAAGCTGATTCTTAATATAGTTAATATGCTTTACTGCGTCATTAATCTGTCTTTGGGCATCACGGATTTTAGACTGAACAAGCCAGTCAGCAACAAAGCCATCAAAAAAGAAATCTGCAAAGGTTAAAAAATCACCCGCATTAATATCAATATCCGAAATCTGACCAACATCCTGAAGTTCTTTTTTGAATGCTTGAACAGCATATTTTGCCTGCTGCAATTCCTGCTGAGCCTTATCCATTTTGCTGTGTTTAGCAAATGTGCTTATAAGACCGCCGCCGAGAATATCGACTATTCCCCAGTTACCTGCGGATGATAAATATTGATTCGCATTATTTAAATAATAGAGTGCATTATCGGCCGCCTGAATTGCCTCATTTATTTCTTTTTGATAGTTATATTCGCTCATAATTTTTCCTTTCTTAATATAAATAGTTAATGTAAATCTACAACCTGTTCAAGTTTATCCATAGTATATGGGCTTACTATAAGTTCATAAGATTTTACATTATCATATATTCTTATACTGCAATATATAAAATAATTTTCAAGTTTTTCAAATTTTGTATTTTTCTTCTCAAAAGTGTGCAATGTACCAAAATATTTCAATATATATTTATCACTATCGATTATCAGACTGCCACCGTTAGTATAAGGCAATCTTTTGTTTGGAATTTTAATTGAGTATAACAAAATTTTTCTTTTGGGTTTCATAAAACTCTCCAATATAAAATATAGGGCGGATTTAATATCCGCCCCAAAATTATCTGTTTATTTTTCTTTGAATTGCTTTAACTATTTCAACAATCGGAATTACAAGAAATGCAAGAGCGAGTGATGTAAAATATTCAGCGGCACTGATTGCAGCAAAGTCAAATGCTTCCTTAAGGAAAGGTATATAGATAACCACTGTTGAGAGTACAAGTGACAATACCATAGCACCTATCAGATACCAGTTCATACTGCCCATTTTAGCAAGTGACTGACGGCGTGACCGCATATTGAAGCTGTGGAAAATTTCTGCCATTGAAAGTGTTAGGAACGCCATCGTCATACCGTTTTGATGTAGCAACGGATTATTAGCATCATTAACAGCGAAAACCTCGGACAGTGACATACGGCTTGATGATGCCATAATAATACCAAGGATATAAGCAACGAGTGTTAACACCGAAACCATAATACCCTGCCAAGCGACATCCACGCCAAGTCCGCCAGCAAAAATACCATCCTTGCTGTCACGGGGTGAACGTTTCATAATATCTTTCTCACCTTTTTCAAGACCGAGTGCAAGTGCAGGGAAGCAGTCTGTAATAAGATTTATCCAAAGAAGATGCACAGGCTCAAACAGTGTAAATCCAAAGAGCGTTGCAACAAAGATTGACACAACCTCACTGAGATTTGATGAAAGCAGGAATTGAATTGAATTACGAATATTGTCATAAATTCTTCTTCCTTCCTCAACTGCCGAAACAATTGTAGCAAAGTTATCATCTGCAAGCACCATATCGGCAACATTTTTTGTTACATCAGTGCCTGTGATGCCCATACCGATACCGATATCAGCATTTTTAATTGAAGGAGCATCGTTTACTCCATCACCTGTCATTGCAGTGATTCTGCCCTTCTTCTTCCAAGCCTTGACTATTCTAACCTTATGCTCAGGCTGAACACGGGCATACACGCTGAAGTTCTCTATTTGATTATCAAGGTCCTCATCACTGATTTTATTAAGATCCGAGCCGGTAATTGCCTGTGATGCATCAGTAATAATTCCTAAATCCTTGGCAATTGCTACAGCAGTATCCTTATGGTCACCGGTAATCATAATCGGGCGGATACCGGCGGACTTACACTCCTTAATTGCATCAACAACCTCAGGGCGAACAGGGTCAATCATACCCGTTAAACCGATGTAGCACAAATCCTGCTCAAGCTCGGCAGCATCCTCACTCGGCATATCCTTATAGGTACGCATTGCAGCACAAAGAACACGAAGTGCTTTGTCAGCCATACTTTTATTCTGCTCCATAATGGCAGTTTTAATTTCATCTGTCATAGGAACACGCTTACCGTCAACATATGCACTTGTACATAGCGAGAGAACGACATCGGGAGCACCCTTTGTATATTGAACAAAGCCATTCTCTGTTTTGTGAATTGTTGACATCATCTTACGGCTTGAATCAAACGGAGCCTCACCAACTCTTGGAAAATCAGATTCCAAATCATACTTTGCCATCCCGAGTTTGTCTGCATAGGCAACAAGTGCTGCCTCTGTAGGCTCACCTTTTACATTTCCGTCCTTCTGCAATTCTGCATCACAGCAAAGAGCCATTGCAGTGGCAAGAAGTTTTTCATCCGTACCTTTATACTCAACAACGGTCATCTTATTCTGAGTGAGCGTACCTGTCTTATCAGAGCAGATAATCTGTGTGCAGCCGAGAGTTTCAACTGCTGTAAGCTGACGGATAACCGCATTGCGCTTGCTCATCTTTGTAACACCGATTGAGAGTACAATTGTAACAACGGCCGCCAAACCCTCAGGAATAGCTGCAACTGCAAGAGAAACTGCAACCATAAAGAATTCAAGGGTTGTGCCAAGTGTGATTGAATCACCGACAATAAGCGAGCGGATAATATCAAATGCGAAAATAAATACGCAGATTCCGAGAACTAAAAATGAAAGAATTTTTGAAAGCTGATTGAGCTTTATCTGAAGCGGTGTTTCCTCATCCTTTGCCTGTGTTAACGCACCGGCAATCTTACCCATTTCAGTATCCATTCCGGTGGCAACAACAACAGCTCTTCCTCGTCCGTAAACAACATTTGAGCCCATGTAGCACATATTTTTTCTGTCGCCGAGCGGAACATCATCTGATCCGAGTGCATCAATTGCATCAGCTGTTTTATCAACAGGAACCGACTCACCTGTTAAGGCAGATTCCTCAATTTTCATTGATGCGTTTTCAATAATGCGGCAGTCTGCAGGCACACTGTCACCTGCTTCAAGAACTACTATATCGCCGACAACAATATCCTCACTCTTAACATCAATGAGCTTGCCGTCACGAATAACCTTTGAGGTAGCCGCTGCTATCTCCTGCAGAGCTTCAATTGCTTTTTCTGCTTTTGATTCCTGATAGACACCAAGAACTGCGTTAACAATAACTACAAACAGAATGATTATAACATCGGCATAGCCCTCACCGTCACCACCGACGGCGGCAGTAACTGCACTTACAACGGCAGCTACAATAAGAATAATAATCATTGGATCTGCAAGCTGAGATAAAAAGCGTTTAATTAAACTGTCTTTTTTACCTTCAGCAAGCTTGTTTTTGCCGTTTTTTTCAAGCCGGGAATCGGCTTCTGACGATGAAAGACCCTGAGCATCAGAATTATTTGCACTCAGCACCTCATCAACTGTTTTTAAATATTCCTTCATAAATCTCTTCCTTTCGCAATATTTATATAAATTACTTTTATCTGCTAAGTATTAACAATTGAGTTAATTTGTCAAAATCATTTTTTTTTAAATTAAAAAAGGCTTATACATAGTATTCCAACTATGTATAAGTCTCATTCTTAAAAACTAAACCAGCCGTACGGCATGCTGTTGATTTAGCTCACGCTATGTAAAATTGCGTGGAACTACTCCCTCATACGATAGGTAAATTATACCATAAAATGCCTGAAAAGTCAAGAAAAATCATAATTACATTTAAGCGGATTTGTATGATTTATAACTGTATTTTAGCAAAGAAATTCATTGTTATGCATAATTTAATTCCATTAATCAACAAAAGCGAGCGGTAAGTCCGCTCGCTTAAAATAATTATTCTTCGTCGTCCTCTTCAAACTCGAAATTTAAAATTTCGCCGCAGTTCGGGCATTCAAAGCTGCCCTCAAGAACAGTATCTTCATCAACTGTGATTTCAGCTTGACATGCAGGGCAGGTAATCTCGTATTCCTCATACTCCTCCATATCATCATCACAGTCACAGGCATCACAATCAAAGCACATATCATCATCAAGTGCTTCCTCTACAGCCGCAAGATCATCATCGATATCGTCAAGCTGTTCCTCAACAATATCAAGCTCCTCTGAGATATCAAGTACATCCTCATTAAGATTTTCAAGCACATCAATAATAGCCTTAAAAACCTTTGTTTCTTTTTTGTTATCGTCTAAATCAAGTCCGTCAATAAGACCCTTGAGATAGCCTAAAGCTTCAGTAGTTTCCATAATACCGATACCTTTCTGTTATTTTAGTAATTATGCTCTTTCCATATATTCACAAGTGCGTGTATCAATTCTAATCATATCACCCTCGTTGATGAAAAGAGGTACACGGATTTCTGCACCAGTTTCAACAGTTGCAGGCTTAAGTGTATTGGTTGCAGTATTACCCTTAAGACCGGGCTCTGTGTGAGTTACCTCAAGTGTAACAAAGGTAGGAGGCTCAACACCGAATACCTTGCCCTTATATGAAAGAATTTTGCAAACATCATTTTCCTTGACATATCTAAAGCTGTCAGGAAGATCAGACTCTGCTACAGGAATCATATCAAATGTTTCATTATCCATAAAATAATAGAGTCCGTCATCGCTATATGAATAAGCCATTTCCTTTCTCTCAATATATGCTGTTGGGAATTTTGCTGAAGGGTTATAGCTCTTCTCAACAACCGAACCGGTAATAACATTCTTAGTCTTAGTTCTTACGAACGCAGCACCCTTACCCGGCTTTACATGCTGAAACTCAATAACCTGAAGAACATTGCCATCCTCTTCAAATGTTACGCCGTTTCTGAAATCACCTGCTGAAATCATATTTTATACCTCCAAGTATAGTCATTAAATATTACTAATTTATTTTACAGTATTTCCGCTAATAAATCAATACCCTTTTTGTAACTATCCTTTCCAAGACCGCAAATTTGTTTAATACAAACCTCGGTTATAACGGATATTTTGCGAAAATCTTCTCTTTTGTGAATATCGCTCATATGGACTTCAACAAACGGTGTAAACTCCTGCACTGCCTCAATTGCATCACGAATAGCATATGAATAATGAGTGTATGCGCCTGCATTAATTACAACACCGTCATAATCAGTTCTGCTTTTATGAATTATATCAATTATATCACCCTCGTGATTCGACTGATAAAAAAACATTTGTGCACCCTTGCTTTCACCATATGCTTTAAGCTCAGCATTAATATCCTCAAGTGTTTCAGCACCGTACACATTCTGTTTTCTGATTCCTGTCATATTAAGATTTGGACCGTTTAATACTAATATTTTCATATAATCACCTATTATAAAGTTAAAAAGCAGGTCATGCGACCTGCTCCTAATTATTACTTATACTTTCTCTTGCGAGCAGCCTCGCTCTTCTTTTTACGAGCTACTGAAGGCTTTTCATAATGCTCTCTCTTTCTAACTTCCTGGATGATACCATCGCGAGAAGTCTGGCGCTTAAATCTTCTGAGTGCGCTGTCAAGAGACTCATTTTCTTTAACTTTTACCTGGCTCACTATATTCCCTCCCTCCGACCTTCGGGGGTTTATTATTCTTAACAAACCTTTTATATTTGTTGCGTAGATTATATAAAAAAAATTAACCAATGTCAAGCATTTTATCAAATAATGTGTAAATTTCGTTAATTATTATAAAAATTGTCTAAAACTGTTAACAGCTAATGAGCATTATGCAAATTTGCAGTGAATATTATTCTATTATTAAGGTAAAAAATAAAAATTAAATTAATCGGTGATTAAATGAAAAAGCAAAAAAATTCAGACATTATCATAACTGTAATAATTACCGGAATGATCTGGGTGCTGGTTACTATGTCAGGCAGTGCAAAAAGCGGTGCAAAAGAAGGATGGGTGCTTTGTGAAAACATTATTATTCCTTCTTTGCTGCCGATTTTAATTCTGACAAATATAATTATTAAATCAAGATCGGCTGATGTTTTTGAAGCACTATTCGGTTGGTTATTTGAGCGATTATTTAAGCTGCCAAAATGTGCAGCCAGCGCTGTTATTTTAGGACTTGTAGGCGGTTATCCTGCAGGTGCGGTGCTCACATCACATTTAGTCCGTGCCGGTATGATTAACAACAAAACGGCAGAGCGTATAATGAGGTTTAATTTTTCGGGCGGAGTTGCATTTACAATTACAGCTGTAGGCACAGTATGCTTCGGCAGTACTAAAATAGGTATAGTATTATATATTATAAACATTATATCTGAGTTAGTTATAGGTATTTTTTCAGCGATATTCTGCAAAGATAAAATTGTAGAAAACACTGCTGCAGCACCTCGTCTGGGATTTGCCGATGCTATGGTTGAGGCAGTAAACACTACGGTAAAAAGTATAGCTGTAATGTGTGCATACATCATTTTGTTTTCAGCAATAACCAGCGTGGCAAATCTGCCCGAGTATCTCAATCCCGTAATTGAAATAACAAACGGAATTTGCAAAACGGAGGAATTTATGCCGCTTTCACATTGTGCGGCTTTTCTCGCTTTCGGTGGATTCTGTATTCATTTTCAGCTTATCGGGATTTTAAGAGAAATGAAGGTTAATTATTTTAGATTTTTTATTAACCGTGTCATCAGTTCAGCATTATCATACGGTTTTGCTAAGGCATATCTATATTTCTTTCCTCAGAGTGCAAGCGTTTTCAGTAATCTTTCAAACAATACAAGTGCAGCACTCAGCCAGGTTAATACAGGACTGAGCGTTGTAATGATAGTCGGCTGTGCAGTAGTAATTTTTGATATAGAAAGCAAAAAGTTAAAATTGCACTAAGCTATTTAATATGTTAAGATAAATATAATAAAGACAAGAGGTTAAAAAATGAAAAAATATTCAAGCAAAATTATTTTACTTATTATAAGCATCTGTTTGATATTCTCTGCGTGCGGCTCTTATGATGCAGTAATAAATGACTCTGACGGAGCAGCCGAAAGTGTTCAGTCTGTTACTATTGATACCGATTCAGAATTTGATTTTGACTCTATACCCGAATTCAAAGGCGAACCGTATGTTATAATCAATAACAATATTCCTGATTTCAGTGATGCCGATTATACAACAACATCGTTTGAAACATATGGTGAGCTTGACAGCTTAGGAAGATGCACAGTCTGCTGTGCCTGCATAGGTCAGGACCTTATGCCGACTGAAGAACGAAGCAGTATAGGCAATATTAAGCCCACAGGCTGGCACACTGTAAAATACGATAATGTTGACGGAAAATATTTATACAACCGATGCCATTTAATAGGCTATCAGCTTACCGCAGAAAACGCAAATGAAAGCAATCTTATCACAGGCACAAGATATCTTAATACAGAGGGTATGCTCCCTTTTGAGGATAAAACTGCCGATTATGTTAAAAACACCGGTAATCATGTTCTTTACAGGGTAACACCGCTTTTTAAAGATAATGAGCTTGTAGCACGGGGAGTGCAGATGGAGGGCTACAGCATTGAAGACAGCGGTGATGGTGTTTGCTTTAATGTTTATTGCTATAACAACCAACCCGGAATTAAAATTAACTATGCAGACGGCACAAGCAAAACAGCTGATGAAAGCTATACTTTTGACGACGGCAGCGATAAAGGTACATACATAGTCAATCTGAGCAGCAAAAAGTTTCACACAGAGGATTGCCCATCAATTTCAAAAATCAAAGAAGATAATAAGAAAATCTACACAGGTTCAAGACAAAATCTAATAAACAATGGTTATGAACCGTGTAAGCAGTGCAATCCTTAATAGAATTAAGAATCCAGGATGATTGACATATTGTTCCAATTGTGATATAGTAATTATGCAACATAAATTTAACATTTAAACTCTGAAGAATGCGCGCATTTTTTATTTGTAAAAAATGCATGCTCTGGTTTCATGTGCGCCTTTATCGGAGTGTTTGAATTTATGTTGCAAACGGAGCTGTGCGTTTTTGGCGCAGCTTCAGCTGCGCATTTTTGTTTTGTCCACACAGGCTCTTTGCTGCAAAACGAGTCTATATGCGAAAAGCCGCATCCTTTCGGGTGCGGCTTTTTGCATATGTTATATCAAAAGATTAAACATTAATTTCAACATCAATGCCGAGCAAATCTTTATTTGCATCAAGGATTGGCTTAACAGTTTCTGCAAGGAAATCTGCAGTCTGCTCAGGTGCTCTGCCCACAAAGTTCTCAGGCTTGAGAATGGCAAGTATTTCTTCCTTAGTAGTCATAAATGCAGGGTCTGCCGCAATTCTGTCTACTAAATCGTTCTTGCCGCCTTCAACCTTAACGACTGCACCTGCAGCCATTGAGTGCTGACGGATCTTTTCGTGGAGTTCCTGTCTGTCGCCGCCTTTCTTTACGGCATCCATCATAATATTTTCGGTTGCCATAAACGGCAGTTCACTCATCAAACGAGCCTCAATTACCTTAGGATAAACAACAAGACCGCTTGTTACATTGATATACAAATCAAGTATTCCATCGATGGCAAGGAACGCCTCAGCTACAGAAACACGCTTGTTTGCAGAATCATCAAGAGTTCTTTCAAACCACTGTGCGGATGCTGTCCATGCGGGATTGAGCGCATCAATCATAACATATCTTGAAAGTGATGCAATTCTCTCACTTCGCATTGGATTGCGCTTATAAGCCATAGCTGATGAACCGATTTGGTTCTTTTCAAACGGCTCTTCAATCTCCTTAAGATTTTGAAGAAGTCTTAAGTCATTGGAAAACTTGCAGCAGGACTGAGCAATAAGAGCAAGGCAATTGCAGACGATCGTATCAAGCTTTCTGGCATAGGTTTGTCCGCTTACCGGGAAACAAGCCTTAAATCCCATTTTTTCTGCAATCTTTTTATCAAGCGCTTTGCACTTTTCGTGGTCGCCGTCAAATAATTCAAGGAATGATGCCTGCGTACCTGTTGTTCCCTTTGAACCAAGGAGCATAAGCGTATCAAGCACATGCTCAACCTCCTGATAATCAAGCACTAAATCCATAAGCCAAAGCGTTGCACGCTTGCCGACTGTAGTCGGCTGTGCAGGCTGAAAATGAGTAAAACCAAGACAAGGCATATCCTTATACTCATCAGCAAACTTTGCAACAGACGCGATTGCATTGACAAGCTTCTTTTTAACAAGGAGGAGAGCCTCACGCATTGTGATAACATCGGTATTGTCACCAACATAGCATGATGTCGCACCAAGATGTATAATGGGTCTTGCATTAGGGCATTGCTCACCATAAGCGTGAACATGGCTCATTACATCGTGGCGGAACTTTTTTTCATATTCCTGTGCTGTTTCATAATTAATGTCATCAGCATGAGCCTTAAGCTCATCAATCTGTTCCTGTGTTACATTCAGACCAAGCTCGTGTTCAGCCTCAGCAAGTGCAATCCAAAGCTTTCTCCAGGTCTTGAACTTAAAATCAGGAGAATAAATATATTGCATTTCCTTGCTGGCATAACGGGCATTGAACGGTGAATTATAAGTATCGTTAGCCATTAGTCAAGTCCCACTCTCTTCATCATCTCGGCATAAGCCTCTTCCACACCGCCCATATCTCTTCTGAAGCGGTCTTTATCAAGCTTTTCGTGAGTCTTGATATCCCAGAAACGGCAGGTATCAGGACTGATTTCATCAGCAAGAACGATTGTTCCGTCTGCTGTCTTACCAAACTCAAGCTTAAAGTCTATAAGTTCAACACCTATTGATGCAAAATACTCTTTAAGAACATCATTAACCTTGAATGCCATAGCTTTGATTGTATCAATTTCCTCCTGAGTAGCAAAGCCGCATGATACTGCATGATAGCCATTAATAAGCGGATCGCCTAACTCATCATCTTTATAAGAGAACTCAATTGAAGGACATACAAAATCCATACCCTCTTCAAGACCGAGTCTTTTGCAGATTGAGCCTGCTGCACGGTTACGGATGATAACTTCAAGAGGAACGATTGTAACCTTCTTAACAGCGGTCTCTCTGTCTGAAAGCTCCTCAATAAAATGAGTTGGAACACCTTGCTTTGCAAGGATTTGCATAAGATAGTTTGACATCTTGTTATTAACTACACCCTTGCCGACAATTGTTCCCTTCTTTTCGCCGTTGAAAGCAGTTGCATCGTCCTTATAATCAACGATAACTACCTCAGGGTCTTCGGTTGCCCAAACCTTTTTAGCCTTGCCCTCATAGAGCTGTTGTGTCTTTGTCATAGTTAAACCTCCTGTATCACATTGAGAAACGATGATTATACCGTCCCTGAAATTTTATTATTTCTTATAAACCGACTTAATTCTCTCAATAGCCTCAACTGTCTTTTCAGCACTGCCAAAAGCAGTTAATCTGAAATAGCCCTCGCCTGAAGGTCCGAATCCCGAACCCGGTGTGCCTACAACCTGGCATTTTTCAAGAAGCTCATCAAAAAATTCCCAGCTTGTGTATCCTTCAGGAACTCTGAGCCATACATAAGGTGAGTTAACACCGCCGTAGCATTCAAAGCCTGCATCCTTAAGTCCGTCAAAAATTACTCTTGCATTCTTCTGATAATAAGCAAGTGTTTCTTTAATCTGCTTCTTACCCTCTTCTGTATAAATAGCTTCTGCTGCTCTTTGGGTGATATATGATACACCGTTAAACTTCGTAGCCTGTCGTCTTGCCCAGAGAGGATTGAGTGATGTTCCGTCAAACACCAAATCCTTGGGAACTACTGTATAACCGCAGCGCATACCTGTAAAGCCTGCCGTCTTTGAGAACGAACGGAGCTCGATAGCACACTTTTTTGCGCCCTCAATTTCATAAATTGATCTTGGAATATCATCCTCAACAACAAATGACTCATATGCTGAATCAAAAAGGATAAGTGAATTATGCTCAAGTGCATAGTTAACCCACTTTGTAAGCTGCTCACGGTTAGCAACCATACCTGTAGGATTGTTAGGGAAACAAAGATAAATTACATCCGGAACCTCATTTGGAATGTCAGGTGTAAAGTTATTCTCTGCTGTGCATGGCATATAGATGATATTGTCCCAAAGACCATCATCATTCTTGTCGCCGCTTCTGCCTGCCATAACATTTGTATCAATATAAACAGGATAAACAGGGTCACATATAGCAACCTTATTATCTACCGAAAAAATATCACCGATATTTCCACAGTCAGACTTGGCACCGTCTGATAAAAAGATCTCATCTTTAGCGATATCAATTCCTCTGTCTGCATAATCATTCTTTTGAATAGCATCCAGAATAAAGTCATATCCGTACTCAGGCGGATAACCTCTAAAGGTTTCTTCATTTGCCATTTCGTCAACTGCCTTATGCATTGCATCAATAACAGCAGGAACAAGCGGCTTTGTAACATCACCGATTGAAAGACGAATTACATCCTTCTCAGGGTGAGCAGCCTGATATTCTCTTTGCTTCTTAGCAACTGTAGAAAAAAGGTAGCTTGACTCAATCTTTAAGAAATTGTCATTAATCTTCATATATTTTAAACCTCCATATAATTTATAAATCTATTTCACCTGAAAAAACAGCAGTTGCAGGACCTGTCATTATAACACTGTCATTTTCATCACCGCTCCAGTGAATCTGCAAATCACCGCCGATAAGATGAACTGTAACATCATTATCAACGAAATCATTTAGAATTGCTGCAACAACTGTTGCACATGTGCCTGTACCACAAGCGAGGGTTTCTCCTGAGCCCCGCTCCCAAACACGCATTTCTATATTTTTTCTGTCAATAACATATGCAAACTCGGTATTTATTCTGTCTGGAAATACAGGATTGTTTTCAAACAAAGGACCAACATGTTCAAGCGGGAATTCTTTTGGCGACTTATCAATAAACACCACTGCATGAGGATTACCCATAGAAACACAAGTCATTTTATAATCAATACCGTCAATATTAATAGGCTCATTAATTGCTCTGTCATTTTTGCTGGTAACAGGAACTTTTTTTGCAGTTAAAACCGGCTTGCCCATATCAACCTTAGCTGAAACAACCTTGTTATTTTCGACCTCAACATCAATATATTTAACTGCACCCATTGACTCAATAGTCATTGAGGTTTTATCAGTCAGTCCATTATCATAAACATACTTTGCAACACAACGAATACCATTGCCGCACATTGCACCGCGTGAGCCGTCAGAATTATACATTACCATTTCGAAATCGGCATTTTTGCCTTTTTTGATAATAATAATACCGTCGCCGCCGATGCCGAAATGCCTGTCAGACAAAGCAACTGCAGCAGCTGACTCATCAGCTATCTGATTTTTAGTGCAGTCGAAGTAGATGTAGTCATTTCCGCACCCATGCATTTTAGTAAATTTCATATAACCACCTGTCTTTGAAGTAATCTAGTTGCTGCAAAACATTAACTCGCAGCATAAGACTTTTTCTTTTATTATACAGCAAAAAAATGCAATTAAAATCTCAAAAAGTGCTGTTTAACACGCAAATAGTGTTGCACAATGTATTAAAACGCTTTTGTATATAATCTAACTGAACTGTTTAATTATTTCTTTGGCAACATCGGCAATCTTTTTTCCGGATCTCATACTTTCTTTCTGCAGATATTTATGAGCCATCATTTCGCTCATACCATTAACACTCATCAAAATACTCTTTGCATCAGATATATATTCATTATCATCCTTTTTACGGTTTGTAAATGAACTCTCGGATGATACAAGCACCGCAACAGTATTCACAAACTCATCCCTGTCGAGCGGAAAAGGAAGGCTGATAAGATTGCCCATATAACTTTGTATGCCTCCCTTTGAGAGTGCAACTATATCAAAGCCTGCAGGAAGACGCTCAGCAAGTACGCCGGCACCCATATCTCTTAAAATAGATGAGCAAACTATCACACCACTGCGCATATCTCCAGCGATATTAAGCACACTTGCACCTGTTGCACAAATATGGGAAACATAAAAACCTTCAGATTCAAGAACACTTTTTATTTGCAGCGCCGTATTTTTTATTGGGTATGCAATAATAATGCTTTTCATAAATTCCTACTCCTGCGGATAAGAAATTTCCCCTTTGCTCACCCGCAAATTATAACAAAACCTAAAATCTTCCATTATAATTGTTATTATTATAACATAATATATGCAAAAGTCGCAATAGAAAATAACTGCGAAAAGTTAAATTATTTTAGCTCAATTCGCATTATTTTCGTTAATTTTGTACATCTTACTGCAAAATGCACAGATTTTTTTATTTTTTTTAAAATTCTTGTAACAAAATAACCAAATTATGCTTGAAATTCATATGTATCGGTGGTACAATAATATCATAGTATGGATATTTATACCAAATTATGCTTTTAAGGAGAATAACTATGGCTGAAATAAAAGAAGAATATCAGCTGCCTATATATTTATTTCATGACGGAACTAATTACAAGGCATACGAATTCTTTGGTGTTCATAAAATAAAAAAAGACACATATGCTTTCAGGGTTTGGGCACCTAATGCGCAGGCTGTAAGTGTTGCAGGTGATTTTAATGACTGGAATACAGAGGTCAATAAATGCCTTCCTGTTTCACCCGGAATATGGGAAGCCATTATTGACGGTGTAAAAATTTATGACTGCTACAAATATGCAATAACAACTAAAAACGGCAATGTACTGATGAAAGCTGATCCTTATGCAGTTCATCAGGAGACACGGCCTGCTACAGGTTCAAAAGTATATGAACTGGATGACTATAAATGGAAAGACAAAAAATGGCAGTCAGAAAGCAACAGTGGCTCAATTCTTGAAAAACCTGTTAATATTTATGAAATTCATTTTGGTTCGTGGAAACAGCATGAGGACGGCAATTTTCTAACATATCGTGAAATGGCAGATGAGCTTGTACCATATGTGAAGGATATGGGATACACTCATATTGAAATGCTTCCGATTATGGAATATCCGTTTGACGGATCATGGGGCTATCAGGTTACAGGATATTTTGCACCAACCTCACGCTACGGAATACCGGAAGATTTGATGTATTTTATAGACACCTGCCACAAAAATAATATAGGTGTAATTCTTGACTGGGTACCTGCTCATTTTCCTAAAGATGCACATGGTTTATATGAATTTGACGGCAGCTGCTGCTATGAATATTCGGATTTAAGAAAGGGCGAGCATAAGGAATGGGGCACAAGAGTATTTGACTACGCTAAAAACGAGGTTAAATCCTTTCTCATCTCTTCAGCAATGTACTGGATTGACAAATTCCATTTTGACGGAATAAGAGTTGACGCAGTTGCATCAATGCTTTACCTTGATTACGGCCGTGAGGACGGTCAATGGACTCCTAACAAAAACGGCGGCCGTGAAAATCTTGAGGCTGTTGAGTTCTTCAAGCAGCTTAATGCAGCAATGTTTAAGGAGCATCCGTCGGTTATGATGATTGCTGAGGAATCAACCGCATGGCCTATGATTACAATGCCGACTGACATAGGCGGACTCGGCTTTAATTTTAAGTGGAATATGGGCTGGATGAATGATATGCTGCGATACACATCTATGGATCCTCTGTTTAGAAAAGGTAATCATAATTGTATTACATTCAGCTTTTTCTATGCATTCAGCGAGAATTTCATTTTGCCAATCAGTCATGATGAGGTAGTTCACGGCAAAGCAAGCCTTTTGAACAAAATGCCCGGCGAATATGATATGAAATTTGAAGGAATGAGGCTGTTCCTTGCATATATGATGGCGCACCCTGGTAAAAAGCTGCTCTTTATGGGCAGTGAATTTGGTCAGTTCATTGAATGGAATTACAAGCAGGGACTTGACTGGATATTACTTGACTATGACAAGCACAAAAAGCTTAAAGGCTTCACAAAAGAGCTTAATAAATTCTACAAATCACACAGTGAGCTTTGGGAAATTGATTACAGCTGGGAAGGATTCCAATGGATTTCAAGTGAGGATAACTGCAACAGCGTTATCGCTTTCAGAAGAATGAATAAAAACGGCGATGAAATCATTGCAGTATTCAACTGGACTCCGAACAGCTTTGACAGCTATAAAATAGGCGTTCCCGAACAGGGCACCTACAAGATAATTTTTGATACCTCTCTTTCAAAATACGGCGGAGATAAACCAAAGCTGTCCGGCACATACAAATCAAAGAAGAAGCCTATTCACGGTTTACCTCAGCACATTGATCTCAAAATTCACGGATTATCAGCCCTTTATCTGCAAAAGGTAAAAGATAATAAAAAAGACAAAAAGTCTAATAAATAACAGGAGGAAATATATAATGTCACACAAAACCGATGTTGTTGCTATGCTGCTTGCAGGCGGTCAGGGCAGTCGTCTCGGCGTTCTAACAAAAAGCATAGCGAAGCCTGCAGTTCCTTATGGGGGTAATTATCGTATTATCGACTTCCCTCTTTCAAACTGCGTAAACAGCGGTATTTATACCGTTGGTGTTCTTACCCAATATCAGCCGCTTGTTCTTAATGATTATCTTGGGAACGGTCAGCCTTGGGATTTGGACAGAATTAACGGAGGTGTTCATGTTCTGTCACCATATGAGGCAATCGGCGGTGCAGAATGGTATAAAGGCACTGCAAATGCAATTTATCAAAATATTGCATTTATTGAAAAGTATGATCCTGAATATGTTGTAATCCTCTCAGGCGATCATATTTATAAAATGGACTATGCTAAGATGATTGATTTCCACAAAAAGAATAAAGCAGACTGCACGATTGCGGTTCTCGAGGTTCCGTGGGAGGAAGCGTCCCGTTTTGGTATTCTTGCAACTGACAATAATGACAAGATTTATGAATTTGCTGAGAAGCCTGCTGAACCGAAATCAAACAAAGCATCTATGGGAGTTTATGTATTCTCGTGGAATAAACTGAAAAAATATCTTGAAGAGGATGAGGCAAATCCGAATTCATCAAATGACTTCGGCAAAAATATTATTCCTACCATGCTGAATGATAATCAGAGAATGTTTGCTTATCCGTTTAAAGGATACTGGAAAGATGTAGGAACAATTGACTCTCTTTGGGAAGCTAACCTTGACATTATCAATCCAAATGTTGACCTTGACCTTTCAGACAAATCATGGAGAATTTACAGCCGAAATCCAATTTCTCCTCCACACTATATCGGTCCAAATGCACTTGTAGAAAACTCTTCAATCGGTGAGGGCTGCGAGATTGACGGAATCGTTGATTACTCTGTAGTTTCACCTAATGTAAAAATTGAAGAAGGTGCAGAAGTTAAATACAGTGTTATTATGCCTGGAGCAATAATCAAAGCCGGTGCTAAGGTTTATTACTCAATTATTGCTGAGGACGCAGTTATTGAAAAAGATGCTCAAATCGGTGCTATACCCGAAGATCTTGAAAAGCCTGAAGAATGGGGTGTTGCAGTAATCGGTTCAAAAGCAACAATCACCGAAGGCAAAAAAATTGCGCCAAAAGAAATGATAGCATCAGGAGAGGAGGTATAAGTCAATGAACGGAAAAAATGTACTTGGAATGATTTTTGCAAATATTCACGAAGAAGCACTTGAAACAATCACCGCAATGAGAACAATGGGCTCTGTTCCTTTCTGCTCACGCTATCGTTTAATTGATTTTCCTCTTTCTAACATGGTAGAGAGCGGAATCACAAAAATAGGTGTTGTCACAAATTCGAACTTCAACTCACTTATGGACCATGTCGGAACAGGTAAGCCATGGGATTTAAGCAGAAAGACTGACGGTCTTTATCTTCTCCCTCCTTACTCAATGAACAGTGTATCAATGTGGGGAAACAGAATTGATGCAATCTATGGAAATATGGGATTTCTTAACCAGTCGAATCAGGAATATGTTCTTATGTCCGACTGCTATAATGTATTAAATATTGACTATGACAAGCTTTTTGAAGCTCACGAAAAAAACGAGGCAGACATTACAATAGTTGGAGTCAGAGGCAAAAAACCTGATAATTTCAGCTCTGTGCTTGTATTAAATGATGTCTCAATCAACAACAGAATTAATGAGGCTGTTGTTGATCCTGATACCGACGAGGATGTATTTTATTCAACAAATATTATTCTTATCAAAAAATATCTTCTTCAGACTCTCATCAGCAATGCACATTCAAAAAACGAAGTATCCTTCCAAAAGAATATTATTCTTAACTGTATTAAAACAAACAGAGTGTTTGCGTATGATGCTACAGATTCATTTGTAGGCACAATTGACAGCGTTCAGAGTTACTATGATATTTCAATGAGCCTTCTTAATAAAGAAAATAAAAATAAACTGTTTGTTTCCGAAAGACCTGTTTATACTAAAGAAAGAGACGATATGCCTACTCTTTACGGTAAGGACGCACGGATTTCCAATTCACTTGTAGCAGACGGATGCGAAATCAAGGGAACAGTTGAAAACTGTATTCTTTTCAAGGGAGTAAAAATTGAGAAAGGCGCAATAGTTAAAAATTCAATCCTTATGCAGGATACCGTAATCGGACAAAACACACAGATTAACTACATTATCGCTGATAAAAACGTTAATATTAAGGCAGATGTTGAACTTTCAGGTGCTGAAAATTTCCCTGTCAGTCTTTCAAAAGACACAAGAATTTAGGAGGTAACGCAAATGAAGGTTTTATATGTTGCATCGGAAGCACTCCCTTTTATGGCATCAGGCGGACTTGGTGATGTTGCAGGCTCATTGCCTGTAGCACTGCGCAAGCGCCTGATCGGCTGCCGTGTTGTAATGCCGCTTTATGATTCAATCAAGCAGGAATATAAGGACAAAATGAAATTTATAACATCGATTTCTGTCCCTGTTTCATGGAGGAGACAATACTGCGGCATCTTTGAAGCAAAGCACAATGGAGTAATCTACTATTTTCTTGATAATCAGTATTATTTCAAGCGTGACGGAATTTATGGTCATTATGATGATGCAGAACGCTTTGCTTTCTTTGCAAGAGCAGTTCTTGAAATTATACCTCATCTTGACTGGAAGCCGGATATTATACACTGCAATGACTGGCAGAGCGCTTTAACGCCTCTGTATTACAGTATTTACTATGCGAATCAAATTGGTTACGAAAACATAAAGACAATTTTTACTATTCACAATATTCAATATCAGGGCAAATACGGTGACGAGCTTCTTAACGATGTTCTCGGAATTTCACCTGAGTATAACAATCTGATTCTTTATGATGGTCTTGTTAACTTTATGAAGGCTGGTATTGAATGTGCCAACAAGGTTACAACCGTTTCACCGACCTATGCAAAAGAAATACTTGACCCTTGGTTCAGCCATGGTCTTGACCCTATTCTTAATCAAAGAAGCTGGAAGCTTTGCGGAATTTTAAACGGTATTGACACTGAAAACTACAACCCGGAAACTGATCCTAACATCGCTGTTAACTACAATGCAAATGACTTTGAAGCCGCTAAGGCTGCAAACAAAAGAGCTCTTCAGGAATCGATGGGTATGGCAGTAAGGGAGGATGTTCCGCTTATCGGTATAGTAAGCCGTCTTGCAGGTCATAAAGGATTTGACCTTATGAGGGAGGTTCTTGAAAAGAGCCTTTGGGAAAGAGACGTCCAATATGTTATCCTGGGTTCAGGTGAATGGCAGTACGAAAGCTTTTTCAGAGAGCTGCACGATAAATATCCTGATAAGGTTGGAGTTACAATCGGCTTTATCCCTGAACTTGCAAGAAAGATCTATGCAGGCGCAGATTTATTCTTAATGCCGAGTAAAAGCGAGCCTTGCGGACTTTCTCAAATGGTCGCACTCAGATACGGTACACTGCCTATCGTTCGTGAAACAGGCGGACTTAAGGACTCTATAACAGACAGCGGAGATGGAGAAGGCAACGGCTTCACCTTTAAAACATATGATGCATATGATATGCTGGGTGCAATATACAGAGGTATTGAGGCCTACTCCAATAAAGAAGGCTGGAAAATTCTTGTTAAGCGCGCACTTGAAGCTGATATGTCATGGGGCAAGAGTGCAAACGAATACATTAAAATGTATAAGTCACTTATTAAGGAATAAATATGTCAAATAAAAAAGACGGCTCTCGCCGTCTTTTTTATTATTTCTCGTCAGATAATTACAGTAATATAGTCATCGCAGCAATATTTTATAACAGCTTTATTTAGGTCTCAATTCTCAATGCTTAACTATTGATTTACATATAATACTTAGCCTGGGCGTTCCATAGCTCACTGTACTTGCCGTCGGAATTTACAAGTTCGTTGTGAGTTCCGAATTCAACTAATTCAGCCTTGTCAAACACGGCAATGTTATCGCAGAATGCACAGCTTGAAAGCCTGTGAGAAATATATATTGCCGTCTTGTTTTGAACAAAGGAATTAAAACGGCTGTATATTTCATTTTCTGCAATAGGGTCAAGGGCAGCTGTTGGCTCATCAAGAATAACAACAGGTGCATCTTTATACAATGCTCTTGCAAGGGCAAGCTTTTGCGCCTCACCACCGGATATTTCAACACCCGATTTGTCTAAATCCTTATATAAATAAGTATTTTCCTTGTTCTCCATTTTAAGAATTCTGTCTTTAATATTCGCTTTATCAAGGGCATCAAAAAGCTTATCACTGTCGCAGCTTTCATCTGCTGAAATATTCTGAGCAAGTGTTGTTGAAAATACCTTGAAATCCTGAAATACAACAGAATATAAATTCATTATGCTGTCCTGCGTGTATTCTTTTATGTTAATATCATTGACAAGGATTTCACCATCAGTAACATCATAAAGCCTGCACATCAGCTTTATAAAAGTTGTTTTACCGCTGCCGTTTCTGCCGACAACCGCAAGGTGTTCACCGTTATTTATTTTTAGACTGATATTCTTAAGTGAATAGTTATCAGCACCGGGATATTTGAATGAAACATTTTTAAACTCTATTTCAAATCTATCTGTTAAATTGAGTTCCTTTTCGCCATAGGTCATTTCATCTTCGGTGTTAATTATGTCAAAATAGTAATTTACAAGAGGAACCATTTCTTCTGTTTTACCAAAGGTTGCAGCCATTTTCATAATACCATTAATAATCTGCATAAACGACCCGCAGTAAAGAACAAGCGAACCGATTCCGAACAGACCATACAGCCCCTTAACACCTATAAACAGATATATTCCAAAACCCACAACTGCACCGAGAATTGCCACAAATGAACTTGATTTTGCAGAATTAAGAGATGCCTTTTTCAGTATTTTCTCACCATCGGTCAGTAATTTATCTGTTGCAGCGTGCTGAATCAGATTTTGCTCTTTGTAAAGTCTGATTTCCTTTCCGGTATTGTAATCTGAAAACATATTCAGAAAATAATAGAATATCCTGTCAAGCCGCGAATATTCATCTGATGCTTTAAACCACGCTTTATTCATTCTTAGCGCAACAATCAAAATTATTACAACCATTACTGCTATTGCACCGAAAATTGTAAGCAGAAATACAGGCTTTTCAAAATATGTATTGCCTGTTTTTGTAAATCCGATTTTAAATAACGGTATAATGATAATAACCGATATTATCAATGTTATTATTCCCGAAACAAAATCACGCATCATCCAGCTGAATTGAGTGAATGCTGAAAACACTCTGTCCTGTGCCTCGGAATGTTTATGAATTAATTCCTTAAAATTACCGTTTTCAAGCTTTTTGTATTCAATTCTATACAGCTTTGCTGCTATGCTTTGAAGTTCTTTATTATACATTAAAGACCGATACATAAAATACATATCACCAAAAAAATAATTAAAGAAGAACAACACAAGGTTTATTCCAACAGCCAAACCTATATATACTGTAAGTTCGCTCATTTTTGCTCCGATATCCAGCAAATCAATAATTTTCGAAGTAAACCAAATATTTACAAAAGGCATTACCGCCATTACTATTGCAACAATAATTGAGGTTGGTATAAGCCGCTTTTCCAGGCGGTGCATTTCTTTAAAGGCTGCAAAAACCGATTTTATTTTTTTCATACTGCATCGCCTCCCATCTCCTTATAATAATAGCTTTGAATCTGATACATTCTATAATACAAACCTTTTAGTGCCATAAGTTCTTCATGAGTACCGCTTTCTGCTATAGTGCCGTCTTTAATAAACAGGATTCTGTCACAGAAACGAGTTGATGATAGACGATGAGAAATGAAGAAAGAAATTTTATTATCAGTCATTTCGTTGTATTTGAGATAAAGCTCATTCTCTGCTATTGGATCAAGTGCAGCTGTCGGCTCATCAAGAATTAGAATCGGAGAATTTTTATATATTGCCTTGGCAAGCAGCAATTTCTGTTTTTCACCGCCTGAGAAATCAACTGCATCCTTGTATACATCCTTAACCATAAGGGTGTTTTCTTTTTTTTCAAGGCTGTTGATTTTAGGCATTATTCCTGATTTTTCAAATGCAGAATAAAGTTTATCTTTATCGTAATCAGCAGTTGTACATATGTTCTCCGCAATGGTCATCGGAAGAAAGCTGTAGTCCTGAAATACTGCGGAAAACAAGTCAAAGTAGCTGTCACTTGAAAAATCTCTGCTGCTTTTGCCATTAATTAAAATATCACCGTTCGTAGGATAATAAAGGCCGCAGAGCAGTTTGATTGCTGTTGTTTTTCCTGCCCCGTTTTCACCTACTATTGCAATATTTTCACCTTTGTCTACTTTAAAAGACATATTATTAATCGTGCTTTTTTCAGCAGAAGGATATGTAAACGAAACATTTTTAAATTCAATTGACTCAACATCATCAAAATCAATACACGGTTTATTTTTACTATCCTCATTGCTTTCAACAAATTCACGGAAAGCAGCACAGTCATTACAGCAGCGTTCAATATTTGAATATTGATATACAGCATTCATTATCCAGTTTGAAAAGCCTGTTATGATGCCGAAATAGAATATAAAATCGGAAACGGAAAGTCGGTTTTGACACACTAAATATGTAAGATATGCATACGCTACAAGCTCACGGACAAGGTTAAGTAATGCTCTTGTTCCGCCAACCTTAATACTCTGGTGCATATATTTTGAGGTTATGTTTTCCAAGCCCTTAATAAGCTGTGCTATTGAAAATATAAAATAATCAGTAAAGCCGTACAGTCTTATATCCTTTGCAGCAGTTAAATCCTTGCTGAGTGAGTAGTAATAATCAAATTTTACAAATATATTACTCCTTGCATCCTTTACGTCTTTTTCCTTTTTGTTCAGATATTTAAGCAAAAAGAACTCTGCAGCACAGGTTGCAAGAATAATCAAAATCATAACGATGTTGATTTTATAAATAAGTGCAAGAGAAGTTAACACGCCCACAAGGCAGACAAGCAGTTGATTGCAGGTGTCAATGAAATCAGCAGATGAAGAATAGTAGCTCCTGTAAAACTCCATTGCTCTTTTATTCTTCTCCCTGCCCTCAAGACTTTCAATATTTATATAATCAGTATTAAGGTTTTTGCTGAATGCCATAACGGCATATCGCATACGGATTATTCTTGCACTGCCGAACAGAAGCTCCTGCATAAAAGGTGTAAGCCATGTTGTAAGTGCAACAAGAACACTGAGCAGCGCAACAACAAGAGTTAGTCTGCCGACAGTTACACCATCATTAATGCAGTCAATCATTGCTTTAGGTATGTATGCTGTTATAATCGGCTGAAATACCATAGCCGGAACTCTTACAATAAAATAAAACAAACTTTTCTTATCCCAAGCTATCCAGTTTTTCAGCATATATTTTAAATTATCTTTCATTTTCTCTCCTTATTCTAATCAGTTTTATGCCGTAATTTGTTCAAATGTATACATGCTCTGTGGATTATCATCAAGCACATCAATTGTTGTCAATGTGCAGGAAGGCACTATAAAATCATTACGCCCTGCACTGTAACCGCTGACAGAGCTTAACTGATAATATCTGCCGTTATAAAATGAACACATATTGTTACTGTGCTGATGTGCACAGGACAGCAGTGAAATATATTCATTATCTGCTGTCATGTCATCAAATAGATTGTCACCCTTTATATCATCATATGGATATGTATTATACATTTTAAAGCCTTCATATGCTGTGCCGTTATCATACGCACTTTGAAAAGCATTTGTAGGCATATGAAAAAATACACTTGTATTGACCCTTCTTTTATTGACTTCATCAATAAGCCATGAGGTCTGATTTTCCGTAATAGCCTGATATGAGCCGATTGCCTTTGGCTTTCTCGCCCCAGAATCCATAACTGCTACAGAATGAACAAGATTTCCATTATAATTAAGGTCAATAAAAAACTGCATTGAACCGTCAATATTTTTTTCATTGCCGTAAATAAAATGATTATATTGCATCATAAAAGCAATTACATTTTCATTTTCGCCGTCAATCTCACCGTCATTATTACCCGGAGCAAAAGTCCATGGTATATTATAACTTTCAATTAAATCAGCAAACAAATCTATCGCCTGATATTTGTCGTAGGCAGAATTCAAATTAAAGCCTTCGACCAAATCGCCGTCAACAATAATAAGATCACTTGGATTATTATCCAGAATATTTTTCAAATCATCAAGTGTTCTTCTGTCATCCTCGCAGGTACCGTTAAAGAAATGTGTATCATTAATTTTAAGTATGCTGAATTTTCCGTCACTGTCAACATCAAGAATCTTGACCGTCTGACTATACACGGTATCATAGCTGTAATCAGCATTTGATTTATCACAATTGAATCTATAAAGGAGATATCCGGAGAAACAAACTGCAAAAGCCAAAATAACAGCCAAAATTGCCGCAATAATTTTTATTATCCTTTTCTTACTGTTTTTCATAATAATCACCATAGCCTTTCAGGCTACAAATCGTTCATTTAAAATCACTGACACCTTATTGCAGCCTGATAAGGCGTCAATGGTGATTACAGCCATCTCAAAATTTTGCCGCAGGCATATTTTGAGGGCAATATAATCCTGATCGTGTGATTTTCACACGATTCTCTCCTTTTTGCTGTTTATGTTTATATATTACATAATTGAAGTGCCAATGTCAACAACAATTTGGGATATATCCCACTCGATAAATCGCGAATTGTTCTACAATTTTACTGACAAAATAATAACGGGTGGTAATTATGAGAATTAAGGAAGCTGTTGCGCAAAGAATAATCATGCTTTGCAAGGAAAGAAACATTGCAATCAATGCACTTGGCAATATCAGCGGAATAAATCCCTCAACAATTTACAGTATGCTTAACTCAAAAAGCAAAAATCCCGGTGTAGTATCGTTGCAAAAAATATGTGACGGATTGGAAATTTCAATTCGTGACTTTTTTGATGATGATTTATTCAATGATATAGAACAGGAAATAAAATAATACAAATAAAGGTCTGTCAGTGACAGACCTTTATTTTGTATGCTCATCAAGAGTAAGGTAATATGCAGGCATAAAATGATTGCAGAAATATTTTACCTCATCCAAATCAATATCTTTAATTTTTTTCTCCTGGGATTTCAGAGCAATTTCAAACTCTTTATTCCCCATTCTGTTTTCTTCAATGCATTTAATTAATGCACTGATTTTATCGGCTGCTTTAACAAGTTTCCACAAATCCTTATCCTGCTCCTGATGTGTAAAAAACGGCTCATAATCGACTCGAAATTCATTGGGCAGCATTGCAAGAAGGCGTTCTCCCGCAATATGCTCAATATCCTTATAAACATTTTTAATTTCATCATTATAATATTTCACCGGAGTAGGCATATCGCCTGTAATAACCTCGGTAGTATCGTGATAAAGAGCAAGAAGAGCAGCTCTGTTTTCGTCATAATGCTTACCGAATTTCTTATTACCTATCAGTGCAAGTGCATGAGCAATAACTGCAACAGAGTGACTATGCTCCGCTATATTTTCTTTAGTGGTATTTTGCATCAATGCCCAACGGTCAATCATTTTCATACGATTGACCATTGCAAAAAAATTATATTGCTGTGCCATTATTCATCTTCCTTTTTGAGATCTATTCCTAACTCATCAAGCTGGATATCATCAATAAATGACGGCGCACCGCTCATTGGCTCCGATGCATTCTGCACTTTAGGAAAAGCGACTACATCACGAAGCGAATCAGTGCCGCAGATGAGCATTGCAAGTCTGTCAAGGCCAATACCCATACCGCCGTGAGGAGGTGCTGCATAGTGATAAGCATCAACGAGAAAGCCGAACTTAGCATCAATCTCATCCTGCTCCATACCAAGGAGCTCAAACATCTTTGTCTGAAGCTCACAATCTGTAATTCTCATTGATCCTGATGACAGCTCCGTACCATTAAGAACAAGGTCAAATGCCTGTGCCTTAACCTTTGATTTATCGCTGTCAAGATAAGGAATACTCTCCTCCATAGGCATTGTGAATGGATGGTGAGCAGCAACCCACTCGCCGGTTTCCTCATCCTGCTCAAAGAACGGCATTTCTGTTATCCAGAGGTAATTCCACTTATTCTGAGGAATCATATCCAATTCCTTTGCAATAACAAGACGAAGTGCGCCCATAATTGTAAGTGCCTTGCGTGCTTTATCGGATACGATGAAAACAACATCTCCCTGCTCTGCACCGAGAACATTAATTAACTCTTCAAGCTCGCCGTCTTTAAGGAACTTGTTGAATGAACAGTTAGGCTCGGAATCCGCCCAACGGATATAAGCAAGACCCTTGGCACCAATTCCCTTTGCATGCTCAGTGAGCTTGTCTATCTTCTTTCTTGTATACTTAGCGGCTGCACCTTTAGCAACAATCGCCTTAACAGCGCCGCCGTCTGCTATAGCATTCTTAAAAACTACAAAATCAGTTTTGTCAGCCCATTCTGAAATATCCTCAATAAGCATATCAAAACGGGTATCCGGCTTATCAGAGCCATATTTATTCATTGCGTCGGCAAAAGTCATACGAGGAAGTTTTTCAGGGATATTAACATTGATTGTTTCTTTCATAAGCTTTGAAATAAAGCCCTCTGCCATTGCCATAATATCATCACAGTCAACAAAAGACATTTCAAGGTCAATCTGAGTAAATTCAGGCTGGCGGTCAGCTCTTAAATCCTCATCACGAAAACAGCGTGCAAGCTGAATATATCTGTCAAATCCAGCTATCATAGTAAGCTGCTTATAAATCTGAGGTGACTGAGGAAGAGCATAAAACTTTCCGTTATGAACACGGGAAGGAACAACATAGTCACGGGCACCCTCTGGTGTTGACTTAATCATCATAGGTGTTTCAATCTCAATAAAATCATTATCATAGAAATAGTCACGGGCTATCTTTGCAATTTTATGACGCATTAAGATATTTTTTGTAAGCTTTTCATTTCTGAGATGAAGATAACGATACTTCAGAGTTGTATCTTCACCCACCTTCTCGCTCTTTTCGATTTCAAAAGGAGGTGTCTGTGCTTTAGAAACTATTCTGAAATCGGTAACAACAACCTCAATATCACCTGTAGGAATATCCTTATTTTTGCTTTCCCGCTCTGCTATCTTACCCACTGCGGCAACAACATATTCACTGCGTACTGACTGGGCCTTAGCAAAAATTTCTCTGTCAGTCCGGTCATTGAAAGAAAGCTGAATAATACCTGTTCTGTCTCTCAAATCAATAAATATAAGATTGCCGAGATCACGCTGTCTTTGAACCCAGCCAAATACAGTTATTTCATCACCGACATTGCTGATATTAAAATTTGCACAATAGTCGGTTCTTTTTAATCCTTTAATTGTATCTGCCATTATTCATTACCTCCAAAGAGAGAATTGAAATCAAATGCTTCACCGTTAATTTCCAAATCTTTAAGAGCATCATCCATGCTTATACTGTAAAAACCGTTAACAAAGGTTTCAAGCGAAATTTCACTCTTATCACCTGTTTCCATATTCTTAAGCTCTGCCTTACCCTCTTCAACCTCATTATCACCGATAACAACATTGAATTTGGCACCAAGCTTATCAGCATATTTCATCTGTGCTCTGAGTGAACGGGAATTTAAATCATAAAGGACTGAGTAACCCTCGTCACGCATATCCTTTGCTATTTCAAGCGCCTTAAGCTGAGCCTTTTCGCCGAGTGCTACAATAAACAAATCAGGCTTTGAGCTTTCAGGAAAATCACAGCCTTGGGCCTCCATAACAAGCTGAAGCCTTTCAAGACCCATACCGAAGCCAAGCGAAGGTGTTCTCTGACCGCCAAGCTCCTCAATAAGACCATCATATCGTCCGCCGCCGCAAACAGTTCCCTGTGCACCGATTGAGTCTGAAACGAATTCAAACACGGTCTTTGTATAATAATCAAGTCCTCTTACAATCTGAGGGTTAACCTGATACTCAATATTCATTGCTTTGAGATATTTTTTTACACATTCAAAATGCGCTTTACATTCATCACAAAGATAGTCAAGAACAACGGGTGCACCTTCTGCGATTTCACTGCATACAGGGCTTTTGCAATCAAGAATACGCATTGGATTTCTTTCTAGCCTGTCCTGACAGGTTGCGCAAAGCTCATCCTTCCTTGAAGAAAAATATTCTTTAAGTGCTTTATGATATTCGGCACGGCATTCAGGACAGCCGATAGAGTTAATTTCGAGGTGCAAATTCTTTACACCAAGCTCATCAAATACCTGCTTTGCGAGCGATATCATTTCTGCATCTGCAAGAGGTGAGTCAGCACCAAAGCACTCAATACCAAACTGGTGGAACTCTCTGAGTCTGCCTGCCTGAGGCTTTTCATATCTATAGCATGAGGTGAGATAGCAAACCTTTTGAGGCAAAGCCTCATTGCAAAGTCCATTTTCTAAAAAAGAACGGGCTGCACCTGCAGTACCCTCAGGGCGAAGAGTTATTGACCTGCCGCCCTTGTCATCAAAAGTATACATTTCCTTTTGAACAACATCTGTTGTATCACCAACGCCACGCTGAAACAATTCAGTATGCTCAAAAACAGGAGTTCTTATCTCTTTATAACCGAAATTTTCCGCAACGGTAAGACATGTTGACTCAATATATTGATTTTTATGAACATCGCTTGGCAAAATATCCTTTGTGCCTTTAATTGCTTTTGTGATTAATGCCATATTGTTTTCTCCTATAAATTCTGTTTTTTATAATTTTTATGGGTGGCAGATTACCCACCACCCTAACAATTATTTATTATTTATTTTGATTATAGCGTGGGTTAACAATTTCACGCCACTCAAAATCCCCTCGTTCAACACCGCGGATTAATGCCTCAGCAGTTGCAATATTAGTTGCAAACGGAATATTATGGACATCACAGAGACGAAGTAAATCACTGTCACTTGGCTCATGCGGCTTTGCTGTAAGCGGATCTCGGAAAAATATTAAAAGGTCAATTTCATTACAGGCGATACGACTGGCAATTTGCTGCCCGCCACCCTGTGAACCGCTCAAGAAGCAGTTAATGTTAAGACCGGTAGCTTCCTTAACTAATTTGCCTGTTGTTCCTGTTGCGCAAACATCGTGACGGCTGATAATGCCGCAATATGCAATACAAAACTGAACAAGCAGCTCTTTTTTTGCGTCGTGTGCTATAAGAGCAATATTCATAGTTTCCTCCGTTAATAGTTTAAAAAAGATTGTGCCGATTTAAAGAAGTGAAGATTAAACTTCAACAATTTATTATGATAACATAAAAAACAAATTTAGACAAGTTTATTTTTATCTTTGCTAATTTAACAGCGTAGCATCCTTCTGCGCTTTCTTTTCATTCGTATTGTGCGAATAATAATAATCAATAATTGATGATGTGATTTCAGCAGTTGAAGTACCCGAGCCTGCAAGCTCAATTGCAGAGGCAACACTGATTTCAGGATTTTCATATGGTGCAAAAGTTATAAGAAAACCGTTATTATGCTTAACTCCGTTGACTACTACCTGAGATGTACCTGTTTTGCAGGCAACATTAGTATCAATCTGAGAAAACACATAATGCGGTCCGCCTGATGTTGCAACAAGACGCATACCTTCACGAACGATTTTTAGATTTGAGTCGCTGACATCGACAGTCTGAACAACATTTGATCCTGTTTCGGTTACAATCCCGGTTGCATTTGAAATGCGCGATTTAACAAAATGCAATTGATACCTAGTTCCTCCATTTGCAATTGTTGCACAATAGTTGCTCAGCTGAAGCGGAGTGAACAGATTATCTGACTGACCGATAGCAGCCTGAACCGTATCACCGGGTGCCCATGTCATATCAAACCGCTTTCTGTATTCCGGTCCCGCAAGAATTCCCTTTGCCTCAGGGATTTCAACTCCTGTTTTTTCTCCCAAACCGAACATTGAGCCATACATATTCATTTTATCAATTCCAAGCAGTTTTGAACAGTTATAGAAAAAGATATTGCAGGAATCACGAAGTGCAGTTCTCACTGTTTCTGAGCCGTGTGAACCCGTGCATTTGAAGGTCATATCATTAACTCTGTATGCTGATGAGCATACAAAGGTAGTATTTTCGTTAATAACGCCCTCTTCCAAAGCAGCAGCTGACATAACAGGTTTAAAGGTAGAGCCCGGAGCATATGTTCCCATTGCAAAACGGTTATACAGAGGGGTCTTGCTGTTAGAAGCAAGCTGATTATATTTAGTATAATAATCATTCAAATCATATGAAGGATAACTTGCCGCTGCGAGAATCTCGCCATTATTACAATCCTCAACAACAACTGCTCCTGTTGAGCGGTAATAATCTACAGATTTACAGATTTCCTCAAGCTTGACCTGTGAAAGCAACTGTAAATCCTTATCAATTGTCAAAACAATTGTATCACCGCGAACAGGCTCTTTTGTAATTTCCTCTGTAACATTTCCGTCACCGTCAATAGTAACAGTCTTTTCACCCGGAGTTCCTCTGAGATATTCTTCACAGGCAGATTCAATACCGGATTCACCGATTTCATCGGTGATACTGTATCCATCCTCTTTAAGTTCAGCATATTCCTCAGCGTTGATTTTACGCACAGTGCCTATAATATGAGGTGCAAGAGAAGAGTCAGCGTATTCACGGTATGCAACAACACGAACATTTGCACCAAGATATTTTTCACCGCTTTCCTTGATTGCAGCGACAGTTTCATCGCTAACATCATCAGCTATAGTTACAGGATTTGAAACGGAAAATAAAAGCCGTGTAAGTTCATATCTTATATTGCCGATTTCGAGCACGGTTTCAACGCCATATTTATCAAGATATGATTCAAGTCCATATTTTTCTACCATCGCATCAAAACAATTCTGCGCTGTAGCATATGGTTGTAAATTAAGCATATCAGCACTTTTCATGGTTGTAATATCAGCCTCATAATTATCATCATCGGCTTCGGTAAAAAACACAACTTGTCCGTTTTTTTTAAGCTTTAAGGGCAGATTGTGAACATACTCTTCTTTATTTTTATTAAAGAGGTTTATAAGATTCAAAACTACTTCATTTCTATCATCGTTTTGCTTTGATGACGGAAAATAGGCTGCATCCAAAATAATGCTGTTTCCCTGTCTGCTTGTAACCAGAGGATTGCCGTTTCTGTCAACTATATCGCCTCTTGCGGCTTCAATCGGCACAGTATATGTTTTTACAGTATTATTCTGAGCTGCATAGTATTCGTTGTTTGTAATCTGAATATCAAAAAGCTCATAAGCAAAACCAATAAGCACTGCAGCTATTAAAACAATTGCAGCAGTAGTACGACCGCTTTTATAAATGCCACCCACGGTAATCCTCCTTTCATTAATAAATTAATTTTTAATAAAATTATTCCGGCTGATATTCATTATTCAAGTGCTTTCTTAACGGGTTCAAAGCCAAACACAAAATAATAGACATCACAGATGTATATATTGCACATGGGATATAGAAATATCCTAGGCTTTCAGCTGCGCCCTGAACTCCGCTGAACACAATAAATATAAACCAATATAACACACAATAAAGCACCGTGCAGATTATTGCACTCACTGCACATACCCAAAAGGTATCTCTGATTACATACGATACCAAAGAAGACGTGATATAGCATACCAGCATCAAATAAATAAAGTTAAATCCCATATGCTGAGCACTGACCATATCCCACAAAAAACCTGCAAACAATCCGAGAAATGCTGCAGCTCTTTCATCCTCATTAATTCCAAGAACAACGGCAACAGGAATTAAAAAGAAACACCGTGCGCCTCCGATTTCAAACCAAAGACCCTGCGTATTTTGCAGTAAAGCTGCCAGCGCAATCAAAAGGCAGTAAACCGTATATTTAATTGTCTTTTGCTTTTTTGTCAGTTCCATTTATTCACCATAGTTTGTAATTACCGCACAATAAGTAATTTCATCAAAATCAATTCCCGGAGTAATTACTGCATAAGAAGAAATATCCGTTGACTCGTCTGCAATCTCATCAACCGTGCCGATAACAAGACCCTTAGGTACTGTTCCGCTGATTCCTGCACTGGCAATAATTGAGCCATATGCTATATCCGTCGATGAATTAAGATTTGCCATTTTGCATTTTCCATCCTTTGCAAGTGCAGCAGTTCCTGTTACATAAGAAATTTCATTAGTCACGATTTCATAAGCAGAAACATTAAAATCGGGGTCAATAATAGTTTTAACTACACTGTAATCAGGATAAGCCTTATCAATAACACCGATAAGGTATTTGCCATATACTACGGAATCACCATCCTTGACTCCGTTAACCAAGCCTTTACTGATAGAGAATGATTTATAAATATCGGCACTATCCCTTGCGATAACAGAGGCATTGGCAAATTTATAATCAGGATTCTCTTCCTGAAGCTCCAAAAGCTCCTTATACAGACCATTTTGATTTTTTAAATTTTCATAGTCAACAAGCTGTGAACGGAGTTCGCCGACCTCATCCTCAAGCTGCGAAATTTTCTTTTCATATTCTGCATTACCGCTGACATTGCCTGCAATATTATCAATTGTGTTACTAATCTTCTGAGCAACATAATGACAGGGTGCAAATACAGTACCGACAATTGCTGACTGTGCGGTCTCTCCATGTCCGCCGGCAGCTGCAATTAAAGCTCCGACAAGAAAAAATCCAATTATTCCTGCAATCAGCTTAAACACACGATTTTTAAACAAATTTTTCATTTAGAGATTATCTCCGTAAATAATTATTTAGCTCTTCTAAGCTTAATTGATGTTCCGAGTGCAACGCATTGAATCGGATTATCCGGGACAATAACAGGGATATTAATCTCCTGCTCAATAAGCTCTTTAAGGCCCCTTAACTGGCTTGCACCGCCGGTAAGATAAACACCGCGGTCAATTATATCAGCAGCAAGCTCAGGAAGGGTAACCTCAAGCGTCTCCTTTATAGCGGCAATAATTATATTTACAGGCTCTGAAAGAACATAGCGGACATCTGCAGAAGTAATTTCAACACTTCCGGGAAGACCGTCTGTAAGGTTTCTTCCTCTGACCTCCATTGCTGCCTCACCGTCATATTCAGAGGCCGAACCGATTTTAAGCTTAATATCCTCAGCTGTTCTTTCGCCTATAAGAAGATTATGCTTTTTCTTCATATAATTGACTATTGCTTCATCAAATGCATCTCCGCCGACTTTAACACTCTTACACGAGGCAATGCCGCCTAATGATACAACTGCAACATCACATGTGCCGCCGCCTATATCAACAATCATTGAGCCTGTCGCCTCAAATACCGGAAGTCCGGCACCCAGTGCTGCCGCCATAGGCTCCTCAATAAGTTCAACATCCTGAGCACCTGCCGAATGGGCAGCGTCCTCAACTGCACGGCGCTCAACCTCAGTAACACCTGAAGGAACACAAATAACTACTCTTGTTTTTGTAAACATACTTCGTTTGCTTGAACGATATATAAAATCATGCAGCATATCGGCGGTCATATCAAAATCTGCAATTACACCGTCACGAATCGGGCGTACAGCAACAATGGAGCCGGGAGTTCTGCCAATCATTTCTTTAGCCTCGTTGCCCGTTGCAAGTACTCGTTTTGACTTAACATCAACTGCAACTACACTTGGCTCATTGATAACAATATGCCCTTTTTTATCAGCAACTAAAGTATTTGAAGTACCTAAATCAATACCTATATCTCTTGAAAAAATCATTATGTATATCTCGCTTTCACATCTAAGTAGAATAAACAACCATATATTCTATATTACAGACCTATATTATATAATATAGGTAGTCTAATCTCAATATATAATTTAAAAATTAATAAAAATTAATTTTTTTGTAAATTTTTGTTTGTATTCTTAGGTAAACAATTGCAGGGGCGGCTCACATATGCACCCCTGCCATAAAAATTCAAAAATCATAAATCAACGGTAAACGTATATCCCTGTTGTCTTACATCATCAATAACCGCTGCCAATATATCTGCGTTAGTCTGCGACACCGCATGTAAAAGCATGATTTCTCCCGGATGGGTTGACTCACAAATATTCTGCAATGCCTCATCTGCATTCGGTTGGCTTTCCGGGTCCCAATCTGCATAAGCATATGACCAAAACACACTCTTGTAACCTAATTCCCGGACCACACCGAGACTTTGTTCAGAAAATTCACCTTTAGGAAATCTGAAATAACTCATTGTATAATTAAAATTATCTTTAATATAGTTGTGAAGGTATGTTACCTCCTCTCGCTGGACATCCTGACTCTGCTCATCCATTGTATAATGACGATATGTGTGATTACCGACTATATGACCTTCGTCAATCATTCGTTTAATTAAATCCGGATTCTCCTTAGCAAAGTCGTAGGTAACAAAAAATACCGCACTGACCTTTTTCTCCTTAAGAGTGTCCAAAATGGTTGGAGTAAAGCCATTTTCATAGCCTTCGTCAAAGGTAAGGCAAATGCTTTTTTCATCACTTAAAAGCCATCTGGCATCGAGATCAGCAAAGTTATCCTGCAGTGATACAGGGTCAGCCGGCTGTTGGTGGTCAGTAATATTGCCCGGACCCCACACTACTTTTTCAGTAGACATATCACTGATACTCGCTACAGGATCGGCAACAGGCTGAGTGGTTGTCTGAGCCTCAGTTGTGCTCTCGGTAATATTACTGGTTGTATTATTTTTTGTGGTTTCGGGGCTCTCAACTTTTACCGTACAGCTGCAAAGCAAAAGCGCCGAAAAAACGCAAGACAATATTTTTAAATATATTTTCAAAATAAAAAACCTCCTTTGTACTATCATTTGACAAAGGAGATTTTCTATAACTGTTAAGTTTTTATAATTATGTTAAAATTAATCGTTTTCAATTTTCCAGCCTGCTGAAATAATTTCTTCATTTTTGCCAACCTTAGTAATAAGGCTTTCAATTAAAGCATCATTTTCTGTTTTTGTTGTTATATATGCACGAATTTTTTTATTATGTTCATCTGAATGAGCAGTGCTGCTCTCAAGTGTATGAAGCAACGCTTCAGGTTCATCTTTAATTATATTAATAATGCTTTTGCGGACTTCGAGGGCAGCGTCTTCAGGACAAGAGACCGAAATTTTATAAAGTGCTTCTTTTCTTCTGCTCTTTTTTCTTTCGCTTTTGTCATACTTTTTTATTTTATTTATCCAGGATGAAAACGGATGAAGCAAAAGATGCAAAATCACAATTGCAAACGCAACAAGAATTGCATATGTCAAATTAGTCAGGCAGCACAGAATACCCACTGCTGCACTTGCCCATACGGTTGCTGCTGTGTTTAGTCCCTTAACATTACCGCCGTCACGCAGGATTACACCCGCACCGAGAAATCCTACACCGCTTACAACCTGTGCTGCTATACGGGTTAAGTCAACACTGTTATTCGTCAGTAAATACCCAAAGGATGTAAAAGCAAATGAGCCAAGACAAACAATAAGATTTGTTAATATGCCTGCCTGATGATGCGTCCATTGCCTTTCAAAACCGATAACAGAGCCTAAAGCAGCCGCACACATAAGATGTATAAGAAAGCCTTTGAGCGAAGTCAATTCTGCACCTGTTATTAAATCAAAAATTAATCCTCACTTCCTTCAATGCTTTTCATTTTTAAATATGCATTGATAAAACCGTCCAAATCACCATCCATTACAGCGGTGATATTGCCCATTTCAAAATTAGTTCTGTGATCCTTGACCATTGTATATGGCATAAATACATATGAGCGGATCTGAGAGCCCCATGCAATTTCCTTTTGATCACCTTTGATATCTTCTATTTTTTCAAGATTTTCACGCTCTTTAATTTCAACAAGCTTAGATTTAAGCATTCTCATTGCAACCTCACGATTCTGATGCTGAGAACGCTCTATCTGGCAGGAAACAACAACTCCCGTCGGAATATGAGTAAGACGGACTGCAGATGAGGTTTTATTAACTTTCTGTCCGCCTGCACCCGAAGCACGATAGACATCCATTTTAATATCCTCTTCCCTGATTTCAACATCTACATCATCGTTAATTTCAGGCATAACCTCAAGAGATGCAAATGAAGTATGGCGACGGCCGGACGAATCAAACGGCGATACTCGCACAAGACGGTGTATACCCATTTCTCCGTGAAGATAACCGTATGCATTCTCACCTTCAATAAGTATTGTAGCACTCTTAATCCCTGCTACATCACCGTCAAGATAATCAAGTGTTGACACTTTGAAACCATGGCGTTCACCCCAGCGGTTATACATTCTGAACAGCATTTCAGCCCAGTCCTGAGCTTCGGTTCCGCCCGCACCTGCGTGGAAGGTAAGAATTGCATTATTGTCATCAAATTCACCGCTGAGCAGCGTTGAAAGAGTAAGACTTTCAACTGTTTTTTCAATTTCATCAACTGATGAGGTACAATCGTCAAGAAGGCTTTCATCATCCTCCTCGTCTGCCAGTTCAATCATAACAAGAGCGTCTTCATAGTCATTTTTCAGGCTTTCATAAGACTGTACCTTAGACTTAAGGGAACCGATTTTCTGCATTGTTTTCTGGCTGTTTTCCATATCATCCCAAAAATCAGGCTTTGCACTGATTTCTTCAAGCTCTGCAATTTCTTTAACAAGAGTATCAATATTAAGAGCCTCTTTTAAATTTTCTATAGGTTTTTCGGACTGAACCAGCCTTTGCTTTAATTCTTCATATTCTATCATCTGTAATTCTCCCAAAACATACAATATAACTTTTATATTATATGTTATTACATTGTATTTTTCAAGTTTAAAAACTATTCACTTTTATTTAATCAAATAATTGATTTTTTATGCTCTAATTAGTATAATAATAAATAATAAGATAGGTGATTGATTTTTCATCAAAGAAACAGGTATATTAACCATCACCTAAAGGAGAATTTTATGTCATTTTATGAAAACTATGCATGTCCTGTATGCAAGAAGAATTTTGAACAGGACGACGATATAGTAGTCTGCCCTGAATGCGGAACTCCGCACCACAGGGAATGTTATAATTTTATAGGTCATTGTGTTAATCAAGGTTTGCACGAATCAGGATATGATTATAATGCAGAAAATAATAAAAACAGTTATAATCAAGTAAATAATGATTCACAGTCAGATAATAATCAATATTACAAATCTTCAGACGAAAACAAAAACATAAATAATATAACCCCCTGCAATACAGAGAATAATACTCAGCTGCCATTTGGTCTGAACCCTGTAATAAGCAATGAATATGATAACGATGCACAAACTATTGATGGTGAAAAGATGGCTGATGTTGCAGCAACAGTAAGAACCAATGTTCCACGCTTTGTGGATAAGTTTAAGAAGATGGAAAATACTCATAAAAAGATGAGCTGGAACTGGGGCGCTTTTTTCTTTGGCCCTTATTATCTTCTCTTCAGAAAAATGTATAAGCAGGGTATATTGTTCTTATGCATTAACATAGCAGTTTCATTTGGCTCAAGCTATGCATTGGCCGTACTTGCTCCTAAATTCACCGAGCTTATGACAGGTGTTATTCAAAATGTTTACAATAATCCGAGAATATCAGATGCAGAATTAATTAATTCAATTAATAACTGTTTTTCATCGGCTGCTGATGGTCAAAATGCAAAAATAATATTTATATCAATGATTATTATTTCACTTATTTTAAGATTAATAATCACACTTATTGCCGATTATATTTATAAAGGCACAGTTTCAACTACTATAAAGAATGTTAAGACTCAGCTTGAGCAAGGTGCTTCTTTTATTCAATCGCCAATAATGATGAACCCTGATATTAATTTAAATCAAGAACAAATGAAAAGAATGTATCTGTCAAAAAAAGGCGGAATCAATATTTCTTCCCCGCTTATTGCATATCTCATCGTATATTTTTTGATAAGAATATTATAATTATTAATTGAATAGGAGAAACAATTATGAAGGTAAGAAAAGCAATAATCCCGGCAGCAGGAATGGGGACAAGAGTTCTCCCCGTATCTAAAGCAGTTCCGAAGGAAATGTTAAATATAGTTGATAAACCTGCAATTCAATACATAGTTGAAGAGGCTTTCAAAAGCGGTATTGAAGAAGTTCTGATAATAACCAACCGCGGTAAGGGAGCAATTGAAGACCACTTTGACCATGCTTTTGAGTTGGAAACCAAGCTCGGCTGCAACGAAGATAAAAAGGATATTCTTAAAAGCGTGAAAGACTGCTCAAATTTCGGAAATATTTATTTTCTTCGTCAAAAAGAAACCGGAGGTCTTGGTCACGCTGTACTTTGCGCAAAAGCATTTGTAGGCAATGAACCGTTTGCCGTGCTTTACGGTGATGATGTTATTATATCCGACGAACCAGTAACAAAGCAATTAATTGATGCGTATGAAAAATACGGCAAAGGCTCTGTCGGTGTTAAAGAAGTTGACGGCGATGCAATTATGAAATACTGCTCGCTTGAGGTTACACCGCTTGAAGACAACTTCTATTCCTGCACAGATATGATTGAAAAACCAAAAAAGGAAGAAATCATGTCAAACTTTTCAATTCTGGGAAGAGTTGTTATGCCACCCGAAATTTTTGATATTCTTGAAAACACGCCTCTTGGTGCAGGTAATGAATTACAGCTGACCGATGCTATGAAAACGCTGGCTAAGACAGAAGGCGTTATTGCAGTCGATTATGAGGGAATTCGTTATGATATGGGTAACAAATTTGGTATCCTGCAGGCTAATATAGAAGTAGGTCTTAAACATCCGGAAGTTAAAGAGCAGCTTAAAGAATATCTGAAAGAAATTACTAAAAAAATATAAATTTGTGAGGATATAAATAATGTTAAAATGTGAAAGAACAAGCGTTATGAACTTTGATAACGCAATGAGAGGCGCAAGAAATCCGCTTAATTCTTGGGCAAGATATGATTCAGGCTTTGATGACAATGGCAATTTTATTTTCGGAGAAAACGATTTAAGCCTTGCAAAAAGACTTTCAGCTGCCGGAACAGACCACAGAAAATTCATCCGTATGATCTTTGTCAGCGTTGATGTTACTGCCCCCTTATATTGGTGGAAGGAATATGATACATACAAGGTTGGTACTGTTGCAAATTCAACTTCAACAATGCACAAGATTACCTCCAAACCATTTGAGCTCTCAGACTTTTCAACAGACCATATGAATGAAGAGGGACTTAAGGCAATTGAGGAGGTTATCAGAGTCCTTGAGGATTTAAGACTTAAATACCTTGAAACTAAAGACAAGGATATTTGGTATACAATTATTCAATTACTGCCAACCTCTTATAATCAGATGAGAACATGTACTCTCAACTATGAAAACCTTGTAAATATTTATTACGCAAGACGTAATCACAAGCTTCAGGAATGGCACACATATTGTGATTGGATTCTTGATTTACCTTATTTTAAGGAATTATTTGTTCAGGAAGAAGATAAATAATGCAATATAACAACAATCAAAACTATTATAATCAGCAAAAACCGAATTTCAGCGGGAGCTATTATCAGCCCCCTGTCGGTCAGCCCTATCAACCTGGTTTTAATGCTCAGAGTGCCGCATATTTAAGACGGAAAAGGGATATTAATGAATTAATTTCAGCCGGATTTATAATCGGTGCAGTTATAGTCATTTATCTTATTATGCAGATAATTGCGGTCACCGTTTTATCTGTAATGGGACTTAACGATATTTACAGCAGTTCTTCACTTTTTCAAAACTGCTTTAACATAGTTGCAGTCCATTTATTTTCACTGACTATTCCGTTTGGAATCATGGCACTGATACTCAAAAAACGCTTTACCGGTCCGATAATCCCATCTGAAAAAATCGGATTTGTAAAAGGTTTTATGTGGGTTTCAGTCGGAATGGGCTGCTGTTTACTTGCAAATATTATAACAAACTATGTAATTGCTCTGTTCAAGGTATTCGGTTATGAGCTTACTCAAAGTGAGCTGCTGAATGTTGACAGTCCTATAGCATGTATTGCGCTGGTATTTTCAACTGCAATAGTACCCGGTGTTTGCGAAGAATTTGCAATGCGTTGCTGCACACTGGGAGTACTAAAAAAATACGGCAAGGGATTTGCCGTATTTGCAGTAAGCGTTGTATTTGGCTTAATCCACGGTAATATTATTCAATTCATATTTGCTTTTTTAGTTGGTCTTGCACTTGGATATATTACTGTTAAAACGAATAATATTGTACCTGCAATGTTTGTTCACGGTCTCAATAACGGACTATCTGTAATCAGCGATATATTTGAATATGCAATCAGCAGGGATTTTGCCGATAATGCAATCACCGTTATATATATTGCTTGGATTGTACTTTCAGTTATCGGGCTAATATATTTGATTTTCAAAAAAGAACTGCTCCCTGCTAAAAAGGGAAAAAAGCCCGGAGAACCTTATGCTTTATCCTTCGGCACCAAGCTATTATGCCTGCTACCCGGATTTTTTGTTCCTTTTTTAATACTGATTTATATGTCAGTTAAAACGATCGTTCCCATTGCGTCCTAAAATATAATATGAACAGTGAATTTATGAAACGGGCAATCAAGCTTGCAAAAATAAGCGAGAGCGAAGGAGAGGTTCCCGTAGGTGCAGTTATTGTTAAAGGCGGTGAAATAGTCGGAGAGGGCAGAAACCGAAGAGAATACGGCAAAAATGCGCTCTATCATGCCGAACTTGAGGCAATAGACAATGCATGCAAAAAGCTCGGAGGCTGGCGGCTATGGCAATGTGATTTATATGTAACGCTTGAGCCGTGCCCGATGTGTGCAGGTGCAATAATCAACTCAAGAATTAAAACCGTATATTTCGGAGCATATGATAACAAGGCCGGATCCTTTGGCTCAGCAGCAGACTTTAATCTGCTGCCATATAACCACAAGCCTGAAGTTATAAGCGGTGTAATGGAACAGGAATGTTCAGAAATGCTTAGTGAATTTTTTAAAAGATTAAGAAATAAAAAAAGGAAGGACTAGTCCTTCCTTTTTTACATCATATCAATTAAATGCTGAATTTCTTTCCGTGATGCAAGCTTATCACTAAATGCAGTGGCATTGCCGCATATACTTGCAAAGCGCAAAGCATAGCGATAATCTTGTTTTTTTATAAAGCCAGCAATAAATCCTGCTACTGAACTGTCACCGCAGCCGGTAGTGTTTTTTACCTTACCGTCAATAATAGGCTCAGTATTTACATCCCCTTTTTCATCAACAAGCATCATTCCGTTCTTGCCCATACTGATAAGCACATTTCTTGCGCCAAGTGCCTGAAGCTCGTTAGCAGCGGATATCATCTCTTCTTTTGTGTTTAACTTTTTGCCAAACAACTCTTCCAGTTCAAAATTATTTGGTTTTATCATAAACGGTCTATATTTAAGAATACTCCTTAGAGCCCTGCCTGTAGTATCCGCAACAATATTTATATTATCACTGTCAATGCATTCCAATATACGCTCGTATGCACTCTCTCCCATTGATCCCGGAATGCTTCCGGAGAGCACAAGATAATCGCCCTTTTGAATTTTCGATATCTTTTTGATAAGAGCCTGCTCATTTTTCAGAGTGATTGACGGACCTTTTGCATTTATAATAAAATTTTTTGCTCCTGCTATTTTTACATTAATTCGGGTTTCACCGTCAATATTAACAAAATCCGTATTTATATTTTCAGCCGACAAAAGGCAGCAAAGCTTTTCACCGATAAAACCTCCGATAAAGCCAAGAGCAGTATTCTCAACATTAAGATTAGTAAGGATTACACTTACATTAATTCCTTTTCCGCCGTAGTAGAGAGCTGTACTTTCAGCAGTCTGCACATCATCTTTAATTTCATTAACCTTTAAATAATAATCCAGTGCAGGATTAAGAGTAACAGTATATACCATTTTATCACCAAAATTAGTATAACCAAAAAATCCGTTAATGATAATCACTAACGGATTTTTTATTATGCCTGATAAATTATATTATCGGATATAGTTATTGATTTTATTTCTTCAACATTAATTACTGTGTCAAAAACTGCATCATAATGACCCTTTATTCCTCCCAAAAAATCATTAGTTGCACCAACACCTACAGTTATATGATAATCATCAAGATTATCGGAATAAATCGTGCCGTCTTTCATTTCAACAATAACTGAACTGTTTCCATCTTTGGTTAAATCAATCTGCGAATGAATCAGTTTAAGATTTTTTGTACTGTCAATACCATTTACCGTAAAGTCAAAGTAAAATCCCAACGGTGAAACAACACAATTTTTTATTATAATTTCAATATTGTCACCTGTTTTAATATTTCTGAGTCCGTCAACTATTACATAGCAATAGCCGTCCTCATTAATTCTAGTTGAACAACCATTACCATCATCATACCAATTACCATTTACTTTCAACTGTATATTCTCAGGGAATGGGGTCCAATCGCCTATTTTGGCTGATTCAAAAAGCAGCTGCATTGTTGAATTATCTGATAATACCTGAACCAAAGTAAGCTCGTAATCACCATAGATGTGCTTTATATTAACATCCTGACCAAGTGTATTCATATCGACCGCATCGCTATATGTTAAATACTGGGCTATCCTGCTGTCAGGCTTAAAGTAAACTGTTGCTCCAACACTGATACAGCTTGCAAGAACTGCTGCAATTGCAATAAATCTGCCGATACTTCGTGTTATGCGTTTATGTCTTTTATTTTCAGTCTTAATATTAAGCCCTGAAAGCACATTTGCCTTTACTCTTTCTGTAATCTCGTTATTATAATCAGCAATTGCTCTTGAGCTTTCACCCATATAATACTTTCTGAATATTATTGTTGAGTCCGGCTCACCTAGAGATTTAATTTCTTCAATCAGTTTTTTATAAAGCATATTGCGTTCTGCATTTGTTTCAAGATTAAAACTGTCCGGAATTTCGATGAAACAATCCTCATTGTCTATTCTAATCTCATAAGACTTACAGCAGGCACGAAATTTATCAACAGCCTTGCGTTTTGCAATTGTAGTTAAGTATGCAGAAATACTGCCTCTGCTTAAATCAACGCTATTACGCTGATTGTAGAAGGTTATAAAAACATCACTGACTGTTTCTTCAATATCCTCAATTGAGCAGACAGACGATATTTTATTTTTAACCACCGTAAAGATGAGCGGAGTGAATTGCTCTATAAGGGCAGACATTCCCTTTTCAGGTCTTTCATCAATTAACTTTAAAAGTCCACTGTCAAACATACTCAGCCTCCTTTCAAGGAATTCCTTTCACTACTGTATTCGTTATGAGATTTGAATTTTTTGTGACATAAATTCAAAAAATCCGCTATTAAAGCGGATCTTTTAATTATTTTCTTAATGATTTTAAAATTTTTATTTCTTTTGCATAACCGTCAAGCTCATTCGGAGTCTCTAAAAACATCGGTAATTGCCTTAATTGCGGATGATTAATAATCTTTTCAAAAGCCTCCAGACCAATATAGCCCTCACCGATTTTTTCATGCCGGTCTTTATGAGCACCAAGCGGATTTTTTGAATCGTTGAGGTGCAGAGCCATAAGCTTGTCTATGCCGATAACATTATTAAACTGTTCAAGTACGCCGTCAAGGTCATTAACAATATCATATCCGCCATCATTAACATGACAGGTATCAAGGCAAATACCCATTTTATCGCTGCACTCAACCTTATCAATTATTGTTCTGAGCTCCTCAAAGGTTTTGCCCATTTCAGAACCTTTACCTGCCATAGTTTCAAGCAGTATTGTGGTCGACATTTCAGGATAAAGAACTTGATTAAGAATTTCTGCAATAAGCTCTATTGCAATCTTCTCACCCTGACCCACATGCGAGCCGGGATGAAAGTTGTAAAGCTGATTTGGTATCATCTCAAGCCTTGAAATATCATCTTTAAAGGTTTCAAGTGCAAACTGACGAACCTCAGGCTTTGCAGAACAGCAATTTAGAGTATACGGTGCATGGGCAAGGATTATACCAAAACCATTATCACTGCTAAGCTTTAAAAATTCGTTAATATCTGTTTCATCAACCGGCTTTGCCTTTCCGCCACGCGGATTTCTGGTAAAATATTGAAAGGTATTTGCACCGATTGACAGTGCTGTTTTATACATATTAACATAGCCTTTTGATGCAGAAAGATGTGCGCCTATAGTAAACATTAAATAATTCCCTTTTCTATATCTTCTTCAGCCTTGCCGCTCATAATGTATTCAAGCAAATCGGCAACACAGCCCTTATTGCAATGACATGCCTCAAATTTACATATCTTATGTATTGAGGATGGAGCCTGACCTGCACAAGCTGGCAGACCTACAGTTTTAAGCATATCCCAATCATTATAATAATCACCGATTGCGGCAACATGAGTTTTTTCAATTCCGATCATATCTGCAAGTTTCATAATTCCAACGCCCTTATGAGTATCCTTTTGCAGCATTTCAAATGACCAAAGTGATGATGACATAAAGTTAGCATCGGGATTTTCCATATTCTTGACAAGATGCTCAAGTTTGCTGATAACTAATGGATTTGACCAAAAAATAACCTTCATCCAGCCATCCTCAGGAACATCATCAATCGACTTAACATATTCATGCCTTGCCTTGTCAAAATACATAGTACCTTTTGCAAGCAATCCGCTTTTGACGATATAGACATAGTCATCAAAATATACTCCTATATCAACACTTTTGAAAATCTCGTCAAACTCCTTACAGATATATCTAACAAAATTTCTTCCCTTTTCGCCTATAGTATTTCGCCAAAGCATTTTTCGCTCATTATAGTCATAAATGCCTGCACCATTAAGTACAATGGCAGGCTGGTTAGGGGTTATTCTGTTATAATTTCTTTCAAGACTTGATTGCAGCCTTCCTGATGCCAAAGTGAAATTTCCACCTAAATCAGTAAATTTTTTGATAGCATCATAATTTCTTCTCGGCAGCTTTCTGATTTTGTTTTTTAAAGTTCCGTCAATGTCGGATACGACCAACCAATTTTCAAAAGTTTTTTCCATAATCCCCTCCTAATCTTAGTTCATTATTATATATTTATTTTAATTTGTTATCAAGTTTTGATAAAAATCTTGTAAAATATTCCGGCAAATCACTCTCAAATTCCATCCATTCACCTGTTCTGGGGTGCACAAATCCGATATGCTTTGCATGAAGGCATTGACCATGAAGCTCCGTTATTACCTTTTTGGGTCCATAGACCTCATCTCCTGCAACAGGATGACTAATTGATGCCATATGTACTCTGATTTGGTGTGTTCGTCCTGTTTCAAGAATACATCTGATATGAGTAAAATCACCATATCTTTGAATAACCTTATAGTGAGTAACGGCAGACTTTGAATTTTTAAGGGTTACTGCCATCTTTTTTCTGTCCTTGGGACTTCTGCCTATAGGTGCATTAACAGTACCTTCATCATCCTTAACATTACCGTAAACCACAGCCTCATATGCACGGCTGAATGAATGCTCCTTTATCTGCTCAGCAAGGCTCAGATGAGCACTGTCGTTTTTTGCAACAATCAGCAGACCGGAAGTATCTTTATCTATTCTGTGAACTATACCGGGCCGAATCACACCATTAATACCTGACAATGAATCACCGCAATGATAAAGAAGTGCGTTAACAAGAGTGCCGTTGGGATTTCCGTTAGCCGGATGAACAACCATCCCTTTTGGTTTATTTACAACCAACATATCCTCATCCTCATAAATAACATCAAGCAGAATATTTTCCGCCTTAGTTTCCATAGGCTTGGCATCGGGTATAGTAATGATTATTTCATCATCCGATTTACATTTATAGTTTTTATTTATTACTTTATTGTTTACAAGTACACCGCCGTCATCAATTATCTTTTGAACGGCTGAACGAGTTAAGTTATCTAATTTATCAACTAAAAATTTGTCAAGTCGTATTCCAATGCTGAATGAATCAACTGAAAACCTATACTGCTCACTCATTATTTTCACTCTTATCCTTTTTTAAGGCATCAATAACGAGATAAGCAATCAACACAACTGCACCGCAGGTTACAGCACAATCTGCAATATTAAACACCGCAAAATTCACAAAAACAGGCTCAATAAAATCAACAACATAACCAAAACAAATACGATCAATGAGATTTCCTATACCGCCTGAAACAATTACTCCAAGGCTCCAATAAAGCCACAGACTTTTGCATTTATTACTAAACATATACCATAATACGCCGGCACAAACTGCAAGAGTTAAAGCAATAAAAATCCATCTTGCACCGCTGAAAAGTGAAAATGCCATACCGGTGTTTTCAGCATATCTGAATTGAATAAAACCCGGTATAAACTTTACCACTAATCCGTCAGAAATATTTTCACTTACAATATATTTAGTTAACTGGTCAAATGCAACAATAAGAATAATCATTATGCTGCAACTGATATGCTTCTTTTTGTGCATTATAAACCTCCGATTTTAATAATAGGGACAGCACACAAACTGCCCCTATTAATTATACTATTATAATCCAAGCTCTGCCATAACTGCTGCACATTCAGCGCAAAGTGTAGGATGAGCTGAATTCGAACCGACCGCTGTAGAGAATTTCCAGCAGCGTTCACATTTTTCACCCTCTGCATTTGTAACAGAGATTGAAAGACCATCAACATCGCCGTCAACTTCGCCCTTTCCAGAAGCAATTTCAACAGACGAGGTTATGAATATTTCTGGCAGCTCCGTTTCGACACTCTTTAAGAAATCTGCAAGCTCACCATCTGCATAAAGAGTAACCTTCGCTTCAAGCGGCTTACCGATTATTTTGTCCTTACGGGCAAGCTCCAGAGCTTTCTGAACATCAGTCCTTATATCGTGAATTCTGTCCCACTTGGCAATAAAATCTGCATCAGTTTCAATGAAATTTGCGTCAGGTATTTCATTGAAGAGCGGTGATTCTGTATTCTTTGATGAATCATGTTTCATCGCATTCCAGATTTCATCACAGGTAAATGCAAGAATCGGAGTAAGAACAAGAGTTAACGCATCGAGAACCTTATAAAGAACTGTCTGTGCTGCTCTTCTTGATTTTGAGTTGGGAGCTGTTGTATAAAGTCTGTTCTTAAGAACATCAAAGTAGAAATTAGACATATCAACTACACAGAAATTATGGAGTGCATGAGCAGTTGTATGATACTCATATTCATCATAACCATAGCGTGCAGTTTTAAGCACCTCATCAAGCTTCATAAGAGCATATTTATCAAGCTCTTCAAGCTCTTCATTGGCAACCATATCCTTATCAGGATCAAAGTCATAAAGATTGCCCAGACAATATCTTGCGGTATTTCTTATTTTTCTGTAGTTATCTGAAATCTGCTTTAGAATTTCAGGGCTGATACGAATATCTGCATGATAATCAGCAGATGCTACCCACAAACGGAGTATATCTGCGCCGTACTTGCCGATAACCTCCTGCGGAGCAATACCATTACCAAGAGACTTAGACATTTTTCTGCCCTCGCCGTCTACTGTCCAGCCGTGCGTAATAATCTGCTTATACGGAGCACCGTGACCGCCTGCAACAGATGTGAGAAGAGAGGACTGGAACCAGCCTCTGTACTGGTCTGCACCCTCAAGATAAACATCTGCAGGGCAGGTAAGATAATCTCTGTTTTTGCAGACTGCAGCATGTGATGAGCCGGAATCAAACCAAACATCCATTATGTCTGTCTCTTTATCAAAGCCTTCTGCCTTGCCGCAGTGAGGGCATTTAAAGCCTTCAGGAAGGAAGTATTCCGCATCATGAGCATACCATGCATCTGAGCCTTCCTCTCCGAAAATATCGGAAACCTTTGACATTATACCATCGTCAATAATCTCTTTACCGCAATCCTTACAATATACAACAGGAATTGGAACACCCCATTTTCTCTGACGAGATATGCACCAGTCTGCACGCTCAACAACCATTGACTGCAATCTGTCCTTACCCCATTCAGGATACCATTTAACATCTTCAGCTGCTTTAACTGCAGCATCTTTGAAGTCATCTACAGAACAGAACCATTGGCTTGTTGCACGGAAAATAACAGGCTTGTGGCATCTCCAGCAGTGAGGATACTGGTGCTTTATTTTCTTAAGAGCAAAGAGAGCACCGATTTCATCAAGATGCTGAGCAATAGGCTTATTGGCATCATCTGTTGAAAGACCTGCAAACTGTCCTGCCTCTTCAGTAAGTATACCTTTATCATTAACAGGTACTACTACAGGAATTTCAGGATATTTTTTACAAACGATAAAGTCATCAACACCATGACCCGGAGCAGTATGAACGCAGCCTGTACCGCTTTCGAGTGTAACATGATCGCCGACAATAACAAGTGAGGTTCTGTCAATAAACGGATGTGCTGTTTTCATATATTCAAGCTCAGAACCGCGAATAATACCTACTGTTTCATAATCATCAATTCCTGCATCTGCCATTGCTGCAGGTGCAAGATCTGTAGCCATAACATAATATTCACCATTAGCCTTAAGCAGTGAATATTCATAATTAGGTCCTACGCAGATTGCAACATTTGCAGGAAGAGTCCACGTAGTTGTTGTCCAAATAACGAAATAAGTTTTATTAAGGTCTGCGCCAAGAGCAGCAAGCTTGCCCATATCATCAGTAACCTTAAATTTTACATAGATTGAATGACATGGATCCTCTGCATATTCAATCTCAGCTTCAGCAAGTGCAGTGTTGCAGTCGGCACACCAATATACGGGCTTTAATCCCTTATAAATATAACCTTTTGATGCCATTGTTGCAAATACTTTTATTTGCTCCTGCTCAAATTCCTTTTGAAGTGTGATGTACGGATTATCCCATTCTCCTATTATTCCCATTCTTTTAAAGCTCTCACGCTGGAGATCAACATAGCTGAGTGCTGTCTCTCGGCAAATTTTGCGTAGCTCTAAATCAGAAATATTTGTTTCAGCACTGATTCCTGCCTTCTTTCTTGCCGCAAGTTCGGTAGGAAGACCGTGTGTATCCCAACCGGGAACATATGGTGATTTGAAACCTGTCATATTTTTATAACGAACAATAAAATCCTTAAGTGTTTTATTGAGTGCATGGCCAATATGAATATCGCCGTTTGCATATGGAGGTCCGTCATGAAGAACAAATAACGGTTTGCCCTCATTATGCTCCATAAGTGCATTATATTGCTTGCGTGCCTCCCAGTTTTTAAGGAATTCTGGCTCCCTCTGAGGCAAAGAAGCCCTCATAGGGAATTCGGTTTTAGGTAAATTTAATGTTTGATTATAGTCCATTAATCTATACTCCTTGATAGTTAGTATGTATTATATATTTAATAAATTATTTTTTCTTTTTAAAGAAGCCCTTGAATTTCGGCTCCTCATCGTCATCTTCTTCCTCAGGAGGAACAAGCGAAATAGTTTGTGTTCTGTCACCGTGAACATCATCTTTTTTCACATTGAAATAACTTTCAAAAGGAAGCTGGTTTTCTTCGTCATCAAATAATGACTTATCTGTATCAGAACCGGTCTCTTCATTTTTAGAAAACGCCTCAACAGCCTCCATAGGATCAGCCGGATTCTCACCAACAAGTTCAAAAGGCTCTAAACTGCTGTCCTCCTCGATAATTTCAAACTCCTCAGGCGCTTTAGCTGTTTTTTCAGCATTGTCAGTTTCTTCTGTAATGCTTGCAATAATATCTGAAGAGCTTTCTTCATCAGCAGATTCTTCAACAACAGTTACGACATTTTCCTCTTCATCGGTTTTAGCATTGATATCCTCAATAGGCTCTGCTTTTGGCTCGTTATATTCAACAGCATCAATGGTGATTGCTTCAGGAATAGCACTCTCCATTTCTTTCATTTCAGACACAAGGCTTTCAACCTCTTTTTGAAGAGCATCAACATTCTCACTGCTTTCCTCTTTGCTTTCATCTGTGCTCTCAAGCTTTGCGCATCCAAGAACCTCAAGCTGTTCAGTATAAAGTGCCTTAACATTTTCTATAAATGATTTTGCATCACTCTTAAGAGCAGTAATAAGAAGCTCATAAGCCTCCTTTTGCTCTCTTGATTTTGTAACAAGATCATCAGAAATTTCCTTAGCCTGATCAAGTATATTCTGTGCAACTATTTTTGAAGAATTGATTGCTTCATTTGCTTTTTTTTCTGCATCTGCAACAATGGCATTCGCCTCTTTGCTCTTATCGGCAATAAGCTTTGATGAATACTCTCTTGCCTCACTGATAATTTTATCAGCCTTTGTGTTTGCATCGTCAATAGCAGCTTTAGCATGCTCCTCACTTGATGAGATAAGAGCATTCGCTTTTTCGTTTGACTCTTTTTTTATTGAATCAGCCATTTTTTCTGCAGTAATAAGTGCAGCCTTTATTGAATCCTCTTCTTCCCTGTATTCTTCAATCCTTTGGGCGAGTATTTCCATTTTACGGTATAGCTCCTTGCTCTCATTTACATAGGCATCTACAGTTTCTGCAGCCTCATCTAAAAGAGCATTCACCTCATCCTTATCATAACCGACCTGTGTTACAGAAATTTGTCTGTTTCTGATTTCATTTGCACTAATCATAATAATATTCTCCTCATATCCTCATTACATAAACATTCCGTTATTTTCAAGTTCATCAATCAAATCGCCCATAACATCAACATCATAAGGAGTAATTATGTAGGTTGAGTTAGCTACTCGCTTAATCTGACCGTTGTTTGCATAAGCAACACCTGAAAGAAAATCCAGCAATCTTCTGGCAATATCACGGTTTGTGCTTTCCAGATTGAGGACAACAGTTCTCTTTTCACAAAGGTGATCGGCAATTGTAGGAGCCTCTTCAAATCGCTCAGGCTTTACAAGCACTACCTGAAGCTGAGCAGTGGTGTGAATGTTTACAACCTTATCGTTTTTCTGTCTTCGGGAAGAACGCTCGGTTCTTTCCTCACGCTCATAAATCGGAGCAGCCGGTCTTTCAACCTTCGCGGAAGCTCTGTCAAATGAGTTAGCATCATCATAGTATTCATCGAAATCATCATTTTCGCTGATAATTTCCTTTACCTTATCAAAAAAGCCCATCTTTTCATCCTCCTGTAATTAAAAATATTTTCTTGCTCCGAATATTGCGGAACCTACTCTTACTATATTTGAACCCTCAAGTATTGCGGCCTCATAGTCACCGCTCATACCCATTGATAAAATCTGCATATCTATATTATCAAGTTTTTTATCCCTAATGTCAATAAAGGATTGATGTATTTCGGCAAAATATTTTCTAACCTCCGTATCACTGCAAATAGGAGGAATCGTCATTAAGCCTTTAATCCTTATATTATCAAGCTGTGCAATCTCGCAAAGAAGCTCCTCAAGAGATTCAATGTAGATACCGCTTTTTGACTCTTCTTTGCCAACATTAACTTCAACTAAAATGTCAGTTGTTATATCTCTTTTAGCAGATTCCTTGCTGATTTCCTTTGCAAGCTTTATTGAATCAACGGATTCAATCATATCAACCTCGCCCGCAATATATTTTACCTTATTCGTCTGAAGATGACCTATAAGATGCTTTTCAACATGATCTAGATGAAGGTTATCCTTCTTACCCATAAATTCCTGTACTCTGTTTTCGCCAATTAAATCTGCACCTAAATCAAGAACAGGATTAATATATTCAGCCTCAACAGTCTTAGTAACACACATCAAACGGACATCCTTTGGATCACGGCCTGCCTTGATTGCAGTTTCTTCAACATCAGATTTAATTCGCCTGTAGTTATCAATGGTTGATTTTATTCTTGTTTCATCAGGTATAAACTTTTCCATCCTCAAGATCCTTTCCCTGTAATATTATTTTATCATAGATGTGAATGCCGTCTGAGTTATCAGCATCATATGAAAGTATTACAAAATCATCCTCGCTGTAAATCACCTCAGCCTCTCTGAACTTAACCTGACTGGAGATAAGAGCGTAGACGCCTTTTTTTCCGTCAACAACATGAAGCGCACCTGTAGGGACTTTAATTCCTTCATAGCTGTTATAGCGTATTTCAATATTCTCTTTTCGCATTGCTGCAAGGTCGGCTGTTAAATCACTGCACTGCATAATAAGCAAAGTCTTATCCTCACCTATATCAGGCTCAGCACCGCTGATAATCTTTACTGTCAAAACAGTATCGCCATTGTCCTTTAAGGCAATATCAATTTTTTGCCCGTTTTTAAGACTTTTAACATCATCAGACTTTACAACCGAGGCAAGATACCATGTATAGCTGGTAATAAGCTTACCCATATTTGAAGAGGTATCATTTTCAGTTTCAACCTTTTCAAGAGCCGAATTAACCTCATCTACAGTAAGATCATCTATAGCAGAATAATCTATCATATTCTCATATCCGTCTGTAATACTTGTAAAAACACCGGATTCATCTGTAGTAATAAAGCTGTCAGGCTTAGTATTTGAGGAATACTTCTCCGCCTGTGTTCTGAGATCCTGGATTATTGAAATAAGATCAATATTTTCACCGATAATCATCTGACGGCGCAGCAAACTGTCATTAACCGTTGACCCCGCATTATTAATTGATGATGCATTACCTTCTGCAACTGCACGAATATATTTATCAACATTTTCATCAATTTCATCATTAATTGATTCAACACTCGCGGCCTGCCCTACTGTCTGCGATTCAAGATTTTCATAATACTCAAGCTGACTCTGAATTTCAGCATATCTTGAAAAATTAATCGCATCGTCATTTGACGAAAAGGTCATTGCAACATTACCGCCCACATTGATTTTATCACCGTCGTCAAGGCAAGGTACCATAATACAGCCGGATTTATTTTCAAGCGTATGCTCATCACGGATAACAAGCGCTGTTGCATCAATACTTTCATATATTGTTGAAAGTGTAGCAGTCTGTGTTTCGAGCTCAATATGAGTAACTGAATAACATTGATAAAAAACATATATGAGCACAAGCAAAACTACAACAATAATGGCAATATTATCTTTTTTCAGTTTTTTCATATTAAGCCTCCTTTTAAATTACTTTTTTAAAAATTCGAGTGACATGCTCACTGCTTTATTAATCAATTCTTCATGCTTCATTTCATCAGCATAAAGCCAGTTGATTTCATTATTTCGCCTGAACCATGTAAGCTGTCTTTTTGCGTAGTGACGAGTGCCCTTTTTTATATTATCAACAGCCTCATCAAGAGTAATAACGCCATCAAAATACGGCTTTAGTTCCTTATGGCCTATTGCCTGACGGGAGGTTATACCCTCATTATCCGCAAAACTTTTTGCCTCGTTGATAAGACCTGCATCAAGCATTAAGTCAACACGCCTGTTTATACGGTCATAAAGCACTTCACGGTTTCTGTAATTAATACCGATATAAAGAGCATCAAACGGATTTTCACCGATTCTTGATTTCTCATTCTGCTCGGTTTTTGAAACTCCTCCGTAATAAAGTTCAAGCGCTCTGATTACTCTTTTTCTGTTATTTTTATGTATAGATTCGGCAGCTGCACTGTCAACAGACATAAGCTCATTATAAAGTTCGTCGGTTGATTTTTGATTCAACTGTTTTCTAAGTTCGTCATCTGCCTGAACATCTGCAAAAGTTATATTCTGCACAAGGCTGTCAATAAATAAGCCTGTCCCACCGACAATAATAGGAACTTTGCCGTTATTGTTTATATCAAACACCTTCTCACCGGCAAGCTTTACAAAATCTGCAACTGAAAAGGTATCACTTGGATTTAAAAATTCTAAAAGGTAATGCGGTATTCCCTGCTGCTCATCATTTGTTGCAGCAGCTGTAGCAATCGACATTCCTCTGTAGACCTGCATTGAATCGGCTGAAATAATTTCACCGCCGATTTTCTTTGCAAGTTCAACACCAAGCCCCGTTTTGCCCGACGCAGTCGCACCAACCACACAAATAATTTTAATCTTATCCATATGGGCACCTACTGAATTCTGCCGAACTGCTTTTCAATATCATACTTAGTCATTTTAATCATAACGGGTCTGCCATGAGGACAATAGCGTATATTTGGCATGGAAAGAAGCTTTTTAACAAACAAATCCCTTTCATAAGGTGAGGTATAATCCCCTGCCTTAACTGCTGCCCTGCAGGAGGTAGAATGGAATATCCAATCCATTTGATCAGGCGTAATATCGGTTTTACCATCAAGCAGCTTTGACGCAGTTTCACAAATCAAATCCTCAATATCCTCACCATTTAAAATGGACGGACATTCACGAACTATGACTGTACTGCTGCCGAAATCCTCAACTAAAAAACCGCATTTTTTATATAAGTCTAAATTATCACAAACAACTGAATATTCTTCCTTGGAAAGCCGGACAGTTACAGGTGATAACAGAATTTGTGAATTAATAACCGAACTGCTCTTAAGTTTTTCAAAATTTATTCTCTCGTGAGCAGCGTGCTTATCAATGAGATAAAGTGCATTTTCTATTTCAACAATAATATAAGTTTTAAATGTCTCGCCTATTACTCTGAAATCGGGAATTTCAATTTCAGGCTGTACAGCTTTTGTCTCTGCGGATACAGGCTCACGCTCCTGTATATTTATAACAGGTGCATCATCTGCCTTTTTTTCAATCTCTGTGTTTTTAACAGGAGAAGGTTCATCATCCTGAATAACCTCATACTTTGGTTGACTTGCTGCAACCTGCCAGAAATTATCAGGATTGCTCTTTTGCCTAAATTCCATCTGCTGAGGCTTATCCTCTTCACGCATAAAAAAATCAAGTTTTCCGTTTATTGTAGTCTGAACAGGATTTTTTGCCTCAAAGTGAACCTCTTTCGGAGTATCACCGGCTTCAACAGCTGATTTTACACCGTAATAGATTAATTCAAATACAGGTTTTTCATTAGCAAAGCGTACCTCTATCTTTGCAGGATGGACATTAACATCCACAAATGAATTGTCGCATTCTATATTTAGAACACAGCCCGGAAATCTTCCGACCATAATTGAATTTCGGTAAGCCTGCTCCAGAGCAGCCATTGCAGTTTGGCACTTAACAAGGCGTGAGTTAATGAAAAAGAACTGCATCGCTCTGCTTTTGCGTGACGCTGACGGCTTTGTAACAACACCTGTAACACGCATATTATTAACCGTGTAGTCAACATCAATAAGTGATTGTGAAAAATCCCTTCCGAATACGGAATATATTGTACTTTTTAAATCGCCGTTGCCTGAGGTAATGAGAGTTTGCTTGCCGTCACGGATAAAACGAAACGATATTTCGGGGTGACTGATTGCCATTCTGTCAACAATGCCTGCAACTGAATTGCCCTCCGTTACATCCTTTTTAAGGAATTTCATACGGGCAGGAGTGTTAAAGAAAATATCACGGACAACTATTGTAGTGCCTATCGGGCAGCCTGCATCTGAAAAGTCAAGCTCTTCACCGCCTGCGATCTCATATCGAGTACCTAAATCCTCGTCAGCAGTCCTGCTTAAAAGTTCAACCTTGGCAACAGCAGAGATTGATGCCATGGCCTCACCCCTGAAACCAAGAGTCGCGATTGAATCCAAATCATCCTGCACCTTAATCTTGCTTGTTGCGTGAGATACAAAAACCTTTTTAACCTCACTTTTGGCAATTCCACAACCGTCATCTGTAATTCTTATGTAAGTTGAACCGCCGTTCTTGATTTCTATAGTAATATTTCGGGCACCTGCATCAACAGAATTCTCAATCATTTCTTTGACAACAGACGATGGCCTTTCGACAACCTCGCCTGCTGCGATGAGTTGATATACCTCTTTAGGCAAAATATTAATTTCAGGCAAAATTGTCACCACCTGTCTATCACTAGTTTGTTATTTCTTCAACCTTTTTCTTCAAATCATATAGCGTTTGCATAGCCTCAATCGGGGTTAAGGTATTAATATCTACTGTTTTGATTAATTCTAAAATATCATCGGTTGAATTTGTTCTGAAGTTATATTGAATATCATTATTATCTTCTTCAACCACAGCGTCCTCAGCCTTAAATTCAATGTCAATTTTATTTGACTCAAGCTCTTTAAGAATAACCTTTGCCCGCCTGATAACACTGTTTGGTATTCCGGCAAGCTTTGCAACCTCAATACCAAAGCTCTGGTCAGCACCGCCGTGAACAATCCTTCGAAGGAAGGTTATATCATCACCGCGCTTTTTTACGGCTATTGAATAGTTGTTAACACCGTCAAGCATACCCTCCATAGCAGTAAGCTCATGATAGTGAGTAGCAAAAAGCGTTTTTGCACCAAGACTCTTTTTCTTAACTACAAATTCAAGCACTGCCCTTGCAATACTCATACCGTCAAAGGTTGATGTTCCTCTGCCGATTTCATCAAGAATGATAAGTGAATTTTGGGTTGCATTTTTAAGTATTGTTGAAACCTCATTCATCTCGACCATAAAGGTTGACTGGCCTGTTGCTAGGTCGTCAGATGCACCGACTCTTGTATAGATTGCATCAACAACCGATATCCGTGCACTTCCCGCCGGAACAAAGGAGCCGATTTGTGCAAGCAGTGTTATCAGTGCGGTCTGACGCATATAGGTCGACTTACCTGCCATATTAGGACCTGTAATAATTGCACAGCGATTTTTATCCTTATCAAGCAAAGTATCATTCGGGACAAACACAGAATTATCAAGCAGTGTTTCAACAACAGGATGCCTGCCGTCTTTAATTTCTATCACACCGTCGGTTGTAATTTGCGGACAGCAATAGTTATTTGTATACGCCACCTGAGCAAGTGATGCAATACTGTCAAGCGAAGCAAGTGCTTTAGCAGTACGCTGAATGCGCTCGACCTCGCCTGCAATCTGAGTTCGTACTGTGGTAAACACTTCATATTCAAGAGCAACAAGCCTGTCCTTTGCACCGAGCACCTTACCTTCTAAATCCTTTAGCTCCTGAGTTATATATCTTTCGCAATTTGTTAGTGTTTGTTTTCTTATGTATTCTTCAGGCACCATATCCTTATACGAATTCGTTACCTCTATAAAGTAGCCGAATACCTTGTTATAGGATACTCTGAGTTTAGAAATGCCTGTTTTTTCTTTTTCTCTTGCCTCAATTTCTGCAAGAAGACTTGCACCGCCTGAAACAATATCATTCAGCTCATCAACCTCAGCATTAAAGCCTTCTTTGATAATTCCGCCCTCACGAACACTGAACGGCGGTTCTTCAACTATCGCATTATCAACAAGCTCCTTGATATCCTCAAGCAAATCAATATTGCTTTCAATTGATTTAAGCATTGCCGCCGATGAATTTTTAAGTGCATCTTTAATAATCGGCAAAGGAGAAATTGTTGACCAAAGCGAACGCAGTTCCTTGGCATTTGCAGTACCGTAAGCAATTCGGCTCATAAGCCGTTCCATATCATTTATACCTGCAAGAGCATCTCTGAGTTCATCACGAAGCGGAGTATTATCAAACAATTCTCCTACTGCATTTTGCCGCCTGGTAATTTTTGAAACATTGATCAGCGGTCTTTCGAGCCATGATCGAAGCATTCTTTTGCCCATAGCAGTTTTAGTGTTGTCAATTACCCAAAGCAATGAGTGCTTTTTGTCACCTGTCATCATTGATTTGGTAAGTTCAAGATTACGCCTTGCACTTATATCAAGCGCCATAAAGTCGTTATTATCGTAATATTCAATCTCACTTGGTGTTTCAATATCGTCACGCTTTTGAGTGTCCTTAAGATAATCAATTACTGCACCGAGAGCACTTACTGCCGCCTTGCTGTGGCCTATACCGAGGGATGAAATCTCTTCCCTCTTCATGGTTTCAAGAATTAAGCTTGTTGCGTTATCAAAATCGAATTTGGAATCATCAAGCTTTTCAAAAACTGCCTCCAGTCTTACATCTGCAAACTTAACAACATCATCAAGTGCCGCTGCCTCGGCATTTGCAATAATCTCTTTAGGTGAATATGTTGAAAGCTGATTAATAATTTTTTCCTGCTCATCTTCACGGGATACAACTGTGATATGGAACTCACCGGTAGAAACATCGGCAAAACACATTCCTGTTTCATTCGCACCCTTGCATATGGAACAAAGATAGTTATTGACACCATCCTCAAGAATATTGCTCTCAAGAACTGTTCCGGGTGTTATAACTCTTATGACATCTCTTTTAACGATGCCTTTAGCGGCAGCAGGATCCTCCATCTGCTCGCATATTGCAACCTTGTATCCCCTTGAAACAAGCTTTGCAATATAACTGTCTGCGCTGTGGAACGGAACTCCGCACATAGGTGCACGCTCCTCCTGACCGCAATCCCTGCCTGTGAGCACTAAATCAAGCTCTTTGGAAGCAGTTCGTGCATCATCAAAAAACATCTCATAAAAGTCACCCAGACGGAAAAACAAAATTACTCCGGGATATTCTTTTTTTATTTTAAAATATTGCTGCATCATAGGCGACAGCTCACCCTTTTTAGCCATTTTGTTCACCATCCTTCTTGATTTTAGGACAGGGATATACCCTGCCCTATTATTTTTGCTTAGTGGCAGCCGCCGCAGGTACTGCAATCATGTGTGCAGTTTTCGGCCGGTACCTGACAGGTTTCAGGATCCTGACCGTCAAAGAAAAGACCAATCATTGAGCTGATAAACTGAGCCATCTGCTCCATTTCAGCCGCAGCAGCAGAATAATTCTTCATATTCTCGCCTGCCATAACCTGATTGTAAAGATCCTGATATTGATTCTGAAGCTCTGTAATTCTATCCTGAGAAGCCTCTTCGCCTTTTTCTGCCTCCTGCTGATATTTAAGAGAAAGAAGCTGCATTTCCTGCATTTGATTTTGAAGACCCTCATCTGCATCATTTGCAGCAGCTGCCGCTTGGAGAGCTGCAAAGCGTGGATCTGCCTGAATTTCTTTTCCGAGTTCTCTAAGTGCTGATTCTAAAGACATAATTATTAATTCCTTTCTATTTCACCTTTCAATACATAGGTGAGCGGCTCAGTAACTTTTATATTTTGGAAGGTGCCGATGAGCCTTTCGCCGCCTTCAAATTCTATAATCAAATTGCCGTCTGTTCTTGCGGCAAGATAATTATCGCCTAATTTGCCCTTACCATAAACAAAGCATTTAAATGTTTTCCCCTTATGGAGAGCCATTTGCTGCGCCGAAATTTTTTCCTGTACTGCAAGAAGCTCGCGCATCCATTTTGACTTTTCATCATAACTTATCGGGTCATCCATCTCAGCAGCCGGAGTGCCGACTCTTGGCGAATAGATAAAGGTGAAAAGACTTGTAGCTTTTATCTCCTCAACCAAAGATACCGTATCTAAAAATTCCTCATAGGTTTCTCCCGGAAAACCCACAATGATATCCGATGTTATTGAAAGCTCATCACCCATAAGTTCTTTTGCATAATTAATAAGGCTTAAATATTTCTCCCTTGTGTAACTGCGGTTCATTGCCTTAAGCACTCTGTTATTACCGCTTTGAAAAGGAAGGTGAAGATGTGTTGCAACCTTGTCACACTCAGCCATTGTTTCAATAAGCTCCTTGGTGCAGTCCTTCGGATGACTCGTCATAAATCTTATTCTGAAATCTCCGTCAATATTATTAAGGGTCCTCAGCAGCTGCGAAAAGCTTATTTTCGGATCTAAATCCTTGCCGTAGGAATTTACATTTTGACCCAGCAAAGTAATTTCCTTATATCCCTCTGCCACTAAGTTCTTAAACTCATTGATTACATCATCAGCCTGCCTGCTGCGTTCCCTGCCCCTTACATAAGGAACAATACAGTATGAACAGAAATTATTGCAGCCATACATAATGGGGAGCCACGCCTTGCTGTCATTATCACGCATAACAGGAATACCCTCTGCTATTACACCATCTATATCAGGAAGCTCAAAAACACGCTTTCTTCTTGTAAGTGCCGTATAAACAAGCTCCGGAATCTTATGGACGACATGAGTGCCGAACACCAAATCGACAAAAGGAAATGATGATTTGATTTTTTCAGCAATATGCTTTTGCTGCATCATACAGCCGCAAAGAGAAATAATAACATCAGGATTTTGAAGCTTATATTTTTTAAGTGCGCCTACATTGCCGAATACCCTGTCCTCAGCGTGCTCACGCACTGCACAGGTATTAAAGATTATGAGTTTGGCATTGAGCCTGTCCTCAGTAAACCCGTAGCCCATTTCCGAAAGCATACCCTTAATTTTTTCACTGTCAGCAACATTTTGCTGACAGCCGTATGTCACTACACAGGCAAGAGGCTGCTCGCCGTTATATCTTTTATTAAGCAGAGCTGCAGTCTTATCGGCATACCGCTTTTGCTCATTAAGCTCATCAGAGCTTATTTTTTTAATATCAACAGCCATCTTATGCACCTCCGCCTTGTGCACAGGTGAATACACCTATCCACAGTAATCCATACTGAAATATTATAACAAAACAAAGTTCTATTATCAATATATAAAATATTAAATATTATAATTATTTTAATATATATTATAGCAATAATGCCAATAAAGTTGATTTTTTAACATTAAAGTGGTATGATTTTAAAGTAATTTATAAAACTAAAAAAGGATGATTTTCATATGTTAAATCAAAGAGGAGCAGGTGTTCTTCTTCACATAAGTTCTATGCCGTCGCCTTACGGTGTAGGCGTTTTTGACAGTAATGCAAAGCATTTTATTGACAGAATTTCGGATATGGGATTCACCTACTGGCAGGTATTGCCATTCAATCCGATTGATGGTGCAAATTCACCATATTGCTCGCCGTCTGCCTTTGCCAGCAATTACCTTTATATAGATCCTGAGGGCCTTCAAAGTATGGGTCTTATAGGTGATGACGACGTCACGGCAAATCACTATAACGGCTCTCCATATACAGCTGAATATGAATTTGCCGCTGAAAAAAGACTTGAAACCCTAAAAAAAGCATTTCTTAATATCACGGATGACATAGCAAAGGAGATTAAGCAATTTGAACTTGAAAATGAGTGGCTTACCGACTATGCCGTTTATATGACAGTTAAAGAAAAGGAAAATTTTAAACCCTGGTGGCAGTGGAAATCTGAACACTCACACTACTACGAATGTATCAAAAATATTTACTCATATGAGGAAGGCGCTGCTTTCTGGAAATTTGTACAATATATTTTCTATAAGCAGTGGAACGAGCTTAAGGAGTATGCAAATAAAAAAGGTATTGCCGTTATAGGTGATATGCCGATTTATGTTGCGATGGACAGTGTTGATGTATGGTCAAATCTGCCAATGTTTTTAATTGATGAAAAAACACTTAAAGTTGAAAAGGTTGCAGGCGTTCCGCCTGATTATTTCAGCGAGGATGGCCAGCTTTGGGGCAACCCTATATATGACTGGGATGCAATGAAAAAGGATGAATACTCATGGTGGATTTCAAGATTATCTCATTCTCTTAAAACATATGACACAGTAAGAATTGACCATTTCAGAGCATTTGCATCATACTGGGCAGTTCCCGCCGAAAGCGAAACTGCAAAGGTCGGTGAGTGGCTCGATGGTCCTAAGATGGATTTATTCAACAAGGTTTTTGAAAAACTCGGTCATGACGCACCGATAATTGCTGAGGATTTGGGAGTGTTCGGTGAAGATGTTGTTAAGCTTCTTGATGATACCGGATTCCCGGGAATGAAGGTTATTCAGTTCGGTTTTGATCCGAATTCCGATTCCTCTCACCTTCCGCACAATGCATCTCCAAATTCTATTAACTATGTAGGTACACATGACAATAATACAATTCTGGGATGGCTTTGGGAAGCAGACGAGCAGGAACGCTCATTTGCCCTTGATTATTGTCATTTTAAAGGAAACAACTGGGGCGAGGGCGGATATCGCTCAGAGTCCTGTCGAAGCATTATTGAGGCAGTATGGCAAAGCGCATCTAATGTTGCAATTATTTCACTGCAGGATATGTGCGGCTTTGGTTCTGACGCAAGAATGAATATCCCCGGAGTACCTGATAAAAACTGGCGTTTTCGCACAACAAATGAAACGATTGACAGCATTGATACTGACTATTTCAAACATATCAATGCACTCTACAGACGAATGTATCCCATATTTAATAAAAAGGGCAAAAAAATATGATTAAAGAGCAAACAGAAGAGTTAAAATTCTGTTTGCTCTTTAATTATCTAAGCAGAGGAATACTGCCGGTCAGTTTATTTACTTTTTTCCTGCTGCCGCAAATAGCTATTCCGATATAATTTATATTTTCTTCTGGGCTGTCTGCCATTTTCACTATAAATTCATCATATGTTTTACAGCCCTGTGCCAGATCTGAAAAATCCACAACCGTCAGATCATCAAACCTCGGCTCAAACAGCATTGTTCTGATATCTTTTAATAGTTGTTTATTCCCCTTTAATATCGGTACAGGGAACTGTATTATCCCTGCATGAGAGTTACCGCTTGAATCAACAACATCATCACCAACAATATCCGGCATTTTCGACCCTATTGTTGTGCCGAGTATAGCGGCAGTATTGGCAATAATTCCCCGAGGTAAGTATTCATCAATTATAATTACACATTTTTCATTTTCTAAATCCATATGATTTTACTCCTTTTTTGAAAGCAAATTTATATTGTGAAATAAACAGTCCTGCTATTGTAAGCCCTGTTCCTATTGCTGCCGAAACAGTAATCTTTTCTTTCAGTACAACAGCAGAGGTTACTACCGTAATAACAGGAACAATATATATGTATGCACTTGTCTTTACTGCACCTAATATTTTAACGGCATAGTTCCAAGTAACAAAACAAACTGCCGATGCGGCTACACCCAAATATATGAGATTTAATACATATTCGGGTTTAACTAATTTTTGAATATCAAAGCTGAAATCAAAGACAAACAATACCGGCAGCATAAAAATAATTCCGTATATAAAAATTCTTCGCGTTGTTTGAATGGTATTATATCCATAGTCGCCGATTTTTCTTGTAAGCAGTGAATATATTGACCAAACTAATGAGGCCGCAACAGCAAGAATGTCTCCCACAGGATTTAATTTAAGCTTTGCCCCGCTCATACTTATAAGGCATATACCAGACACAGCAACAAGGAATCCGATAAAGAAGCTCACTTTCAGCTTTTCCTCATTTTTTATAAAAAAGCGAGATAAAATTGCTGTGAAAAACGGAGCAATAGAAATTATCACCCCGACATTTGATGCTAGGGTATAACTCAAAGCTATATTTTCAAGCAGATAGTATAAGCATATACCGCATAACCCTGCTGCAGCAAATGTTAACTCTTGTCTAATATTTTTAATTTTCAGCCGTTTTGGATAAATAATTATCAGCACAGCCAGTCCCAAAAGAAATCTGAAAAAAAGTATTTCTGTCGGTGTAAAATCAACAAGCAGAATTTTAGTTGATATAAAGGTGGTCCCCCATATCATAATGGTAATAAATGCAGTAAAATGACCTTTAATGGTTTTGTTGTTCATTATCTTTCTCCTTAAATATGCGTCTGTATGCCGCAGGCGACAGACCTATAAACATATTAAAGAAATTTGTAAAATGGCTTTGGTCCGAAAATCCTGTCTGTATCGCTGCATCAATCGGCATTACTCCCTGCTCCAGAAGCTTCTTTGCTCTGCCGATTCTTATTGTCTGCAGATATCTGTATGGAGTAACTCCTATGAATTTTGTAAACGCACGAAGCAGTGCAGACTTGCTGAGTCCACTGTATTTACACAGCTGCTCCAGCGTAATGTGTTCACTGAAATGCTCTTTCATATACGCACAGGTGCGCTCAATCTCATCACTGCACTGCGGAATGCATTTTGAAAACGGCTGACCGTATTTTTCTATAAGCAGCGATATGACAAGCAGCAGCATTTCCTCCTTTTCAAATTCCTTTGAGCCATTCATAATCATCTTGTGTAGTTTGCACAGATAACTGCTGACTTCCTCATTAATCATTACATTCTCGGAAAATCCGGCGAACTCTCTATTTCCTGTAATTTCTTCTGCTAATGACAGCATAGTTTCTTTAGGTATATTTAAGCCTCTGTAATCAAGGGAATGATTGTCACACTGCACGCAGCCATGATTATCATTCGGATTAAAAACAAGAATACTTCCTTTGCTTACTGTATATTCCCTGTTTTTGCATGATAAGCAGCGAGTTCCTGACTCAATAAAACCTATCACATAATAGTCATGAAAATGATTTGGAAACGGCTGAATAATTCCTTCAAAATGATATGCTTCAATATTCAAATCTTCATCATGACAAATTGTTCGTGTTTCCTTTTTCATATAAACATCTCCCTGAATATAAATATTATACTAAACAATTAATGTATTTTCTTGTATAATATCTTCAAATTCAGAATAATTTAATCTTATTAAAACTAAAAAACACTCCATAAGGAGTGTTTTATGAATTTTTATTCTTCTGTTGTTTCTCCATGATTGCAGGAGCAGCCCGGGATATCCTCTCTGTCGGGAGGGAAAAACTCATCTACAGGGAATTCAATGTTCTGGAATGTCTGACAAGGATTTTGTGTTGTGCAGCTGCACTCTCTTTCAGGGATACAGAAATCATAAGCAGGAATAAGCATTTGTACATCTCTCTGAATCTGAACGATTGAGAACAATCCCAAAGTTACAACAACTGCTCTTGATGATTTATCAGGAATAGTAGAATTATTTACTGTGTTTAAAATTGAACGGGGGAATGATGTACAGCAAGGAATCTGGCAGTCACAAGCATCAATAACATTAGTCTCAAGAACAACCGGATCAACAGCCTGCACCTTGACTACAGGATTTGTGTATTGCGGTGCATCGGGACAATCAATATCCTCACAACCGGTATTTGATGTAAAAATTTTAACATTTCCGTCTGAGCCGTAGAGAATGCATTTCTTTTCAAAATTAGCATAACCGATTGCGGTCTGCGGTGTTGTACAAGGTTCAGAATAAGTATCAAAACGAAGCTTGAAGTAAAAATTAATGTCTACACTGTAGAAACCTCTGTTAAACGGAACCTCCTCAACATCAATGCTTACTGCACAAATATCACAGTCACGGCATTTAATTGTTACAGCATCATCAATCAAACACTGTGAATCACCGAAAAAGGTTACTCTTAAATCCTCCAAGCAATCTTTGCTGACACACGAATCATAAATACGATTCGTATCAATGCAAACAGCTTCATTAATTCGTCTTTCACCGGAATTGATAATAGAATTATCTGGCATAAAAAAACTCCTTCATTAAGTATTTGAAGCGGTATAACAACCATTTCAATACATACTATGAAGGAGTTTTGAATTTGACAGTATTTTAATACAAAATATTCACTTATTAACCCTTAATAACACAAAGCTTTAATGCCTTTTCATCAACCTTAAAGTTTACCTCATTATAATCAAAGTTTTCACCATCGCAATTGCCAAGAAGGCTTGATCCGTCAGACATCCATATTCTGCCTGACCTTATATAGCCGTTGTGAATTACCTCGCCGCAGGTATTCTCATTAGCAGTTCCTGCCGAATATTTAGGTATAAGAGGCAAGGCTTTTGCAAGTGAAAGTCCGTCTACGAGTGCAAAATCCAGAAGTCCGTCATCAAGAATTGAATCAGGTGCAGGGCAATATCCGCCGCCGTAATAGCTTGCATTGCATATTGCAAAAAGAGCATAATCCTTATCATCAGCAACCATTTGATATTCCTCACCTGTCTCCTTATTAACACAGGTAATATCGTAGCTTATATTATAATGAAGAGGCTTTGAAATCACAGGAACAACAGCAAGGTTATATGCCTGATGACCTAAAAATGGTACCTTAGCGGCAATTTTTCTGCCTAATGTTTCAACAAGAGTATCCAACCCGAAAGACATTACATTAATACACTTTTCGCCGTTATAATCAATCAAATCAATAGGCATAATATCATATTTAATTCTGCCATCATACAGACCAAATGCTTTGATTACATTTTCAACGTTGATTTTTTTTGTCCCGTAAACCTTTTTGGCAAAATCATTTCCGGTGCCAAGCGGTAAAATCATCAATGGTGTATCTGTTCCCGCAAGTCCATTTGCAATCTCATGAACAGTTCCATCACCTCCGCAGGATACAACAACCGCATTACTTCCGTATTTTTCAGCGGCCTCAACAGCTATCCTTTTAGCATCTCCTGCGCACTGAGTTTCCTCCAGAACCATCTCATCATCTATTTGTCTGAATGTAGATTTAATTCTCGAAAAAAGCTTTACCTTGTCATCATTGCCGGCAATCGGGTTGACAATAAATATGTATTTCATAAGTTATCCTCTTTTTCACATATCCGTATAAATACTAATAACTGTTATATTACCAGGGTTCCGCCTACAGGTCTGATAATCAAAACATGACAGCTGCCCTTACCAAAGACACTTTCAATCGTATTTTTATATGTTTCAAGCATGTCATTTGGAACAAATGCCTGAATCGTTCCGGCAAAACCTCCGCCATGAACTCTCCAAGCTCCCTTACCGCAAAGGAGCTCTCTGCTCATTGCCAATGCAAGAGATAGTTTTTGCTCGGTTGGATTTTTAGGAGTATATACATTTTGATTAAGCATAAATGAAGATCTGCCTGAGTCAATAATTATATCCTTAAATCCTTCAAAATCATTATTCTCAAGACATTCAACAGCCTTTTCCACACGCTCATTTTCATTATAAAAATGAATCGCACGAAGAAGAGCTCTGTCATTAACCTTTCTCTTAAGTTCAGGAAGAGCTGTAAAAAACTCCTCATATGTAATCTCACGAAGAACATTTTTTCCCAATGCCTTTGCAACTGACTCCATTTCCTCCCTGACTGCAGCATAATCTTCCGTTAAATCAGAGTGGTTACCGCCTGTATCAACAATACAAAGTGAATGTCCTGACTTAGAAAAATCAAAATTAACTTTCTGAATTACAGGCTCAGTTATCGATTTAAAATCAATAGTAACAAATGTGCCTACCGATGATGCCATCTGATCAAGAAGTCCGCAAGGTTTACCAAAAAAGACATTCTCGCTGTACTGGGCAATCTTTGCAATATCGACAGCACTGATTTTTCCGTTGTTAAACATATGCGAAAGAATTGTTCCCAGAAGCACCTCAAAAGCAGCGGATGAAGAAAGACCCGAACCACCCATAACATCAGATGTTGTAACTGCATCAAAACCTGAAACCGTATAACCCAGATTCTTAATTCCGGCAGCAACGCCCTGAACAAGAGCAGTTGAGTCACCGAACTTACTTTCATTAGGTTCTAAATCCAATAAATCGACAACATTCATTCTGTGGCCTTTCGACTTTACACGAATAATATTATCATCGTTTTTACTGACTACTGCAACGGCATCAAGATTAATTGATGCTGCAAGCACCCTGCCATTGTTATGATCTGTATGATTACCGCAAACCTCTGTTCTGCCCGGTGCAGACATAATATTAACTTCTCTGTCAAAGCCAAAAAGTTCTCCAAAATCATTAAGCAGTTCCACATAACGCGGCTTTTGCTCTGCTACAGCTGAATCAGTAACATAAACGGCTTTAAGATTTTCATCATACTTATTGCTGTTGATGGCTGAAATTAATTCTTTAACTTTCATATTCTTACCTCTCAAAGAACAATTTTATATTTTTCCTTCTCACTGTAAATCAACAGTGTCTGTGTCATTTGTTTTGATTTAATACCATAAAAGATATTGAATATCAGGCTTGTAACACCCGTAAAACCTACAATAATTATAAGAAGAATTAAAAATTGAGGTGAAAACGGATTTTTTATTGCGGCGCCCAACTTCGTATATATATATAACCGCGGCGCAAATCCAAGCAGACTGAGCAAGCAATAATAAACATAGTCATACTTCAGAGAACCGTAATATTTTGAAACCATACCCAAAGGAATAACAGGTATTAACCTTGTAACAGAAAGAACATAGGGATTTCCGTTACCCTTAAACTGAATCCAGTCACGAATAAATCTCATTTTCTTAATGTTAAGAATCATTCCTGCCCATCCTCCGCCAATCCACATTCCTTCAACATACTTAACTGTGAAGAAGAAAAGTATAAAAACAATATTTATAAGAAGAGCCTCATTAAGCGGAAATACCATACCTGATATAACACATAAAAAGCTAAGCGGAATGGGCAGCTGACATTTTGCAATATATAGAGCAAAAATACAGATCAATATTTCTCTCTCAGTGTCCAGATTCGCAACTGCATTATCTATTTTATTAAGCAGATTTATTATTGCATCAAATCTTGTTTCAAGCTTTGCATGATTCATCAGCATTATAACTAAAATGCTTATAATTGCAACCGTTACTATGACAATTATTGCAGATATTAAATTTGTCTGGTGGCGTTTAGCTCTTTTCATACGCCCACACTCCAAATCTTATTGTTATTAGGCTATTTATTATTCCCCTGATTCGTGATAATTACCAAGGAAGGTGAACTCAGGCAGTTCATCATGAAGAGCACAGAGCAAATCAAGAGTTTTTTCATCTTTAACCGAACCGAGAATATCAACATAAAAATAATAGTCAAACTTGCCATTTGCAACAGGGCGTGACTCAAGCTTTGTAAGATTAAGCCCTGTCATTGAAAATCTGCCCAGAACTCTGTAAAGAGAACCCGTTTTATGAGGTGCTGAAAAAATAAGCGAAATCTTCTGAGCATCATCATCAATAACAAGCTCCTTAGAAATAACTATGAATCTTGTTGTGTTATTAGAAACATTTTGAATTCCTTTTTTAAGAATTTTTAGACCGTATTTTTTTGCAGCACTCTCAGAGCAGATTGCTGCAATATTGTTATTATCACTGTTAGCCACAAATTTTGCCGCTGCTGCAGTATTGGTGAAGTTTATTCCCGTAAAATCAAAGTTCTTCAAAAAAACATTGCACTGGCTGAGAGCCTGAGGATGAGAATAAACACTTTCTATTTCTTCATAACTTGTTCCGGGCTTTGCACAAAGGCAATGATTTATTTTCAAATCATATGCACCGACAACATAAAAACGGTATTTCATAATCAAATCATATGATTCGTGAACTGAACCGGCAGTTGAATTTTCAACAGGAATAATTCCAAAACGAGCCTTATTTTGGTTAACAGCCTCGAAAACTTCTTCAAACTGCTTATAAAAATTAATAGGTGAATCCGGAAATAAGGCCTTTCCTGCCTTACCGCTGTATGCACCGTCAACACCCTGACAGGCAATAGGCTCACCGCCTGCTGTAAGCTTTTCACCGCAAACGGCATTGCTGATTAAATCACGAAGTTCCCTGCCGCCGCCGATAATCTTGTGCTGCAATGCACGGGAAGCATCCATAGTTGCAGAGAAAACCGTTTTAATAGTTTCCCCCTGATCACCGCATTTTTCTGCAACATTATCAAGAATTTGCTGCTCTCTTTCCTCATTTAAAACAGGAATTCCACGAGCTACCTTATATTCAGCTACACCCTTAGCAACCTCCATACGCCTTAAAAGAAGGGGTATAAGCTGTTCATCTATTTCATCAATTTGCTTTCTTAATTCAATAAGATCCATTAACTTTTTTATCCTTTTTACATCATTAAATCTAAAATTCCCAAGGCTACCGCAGCCTCAACAACAGGAACTGCACGAGGCACTATACACGGATCATGCCTGCCGTGTATAACAAGTTTTTCATTCTCCATTGTCTGAAGATTTACACTCCTCTGTTCCTTTGAAATTGACGGTGTTGGCTTGATTACAACAGATACAACAATGGGTGCTCCCGTTGTCATTCCGCCCAATACTCCGCCGTTGTTGTTACTGCACAATGAAACTTTTCCGCTTTTTATCTCATATTCATCATTTACAGCAGCACCGTTTGCCTTTGCAAAATCAAAACCTATTCCAAACTGAACACCCTTAACTGCCGGAATACCAAAAAGAACAGATGCAAGCTTGCTCTCAACTGTGTCAAACATATTACCGCCAAGACCTACAGGCAAACCTACAGCGGCACATTCAATCTCTCCGCCGACACTGTCCTGCTGCATTCTATAGCTTTCAATCTCAACACGCATTTTTTCTTCAGATTCTCTGCTGATAGTTGAAAACGGCTTCTCAGTAAGCTCTTCAAGCAATTGCTCACTGATATTATTCAAATCAAAGCATTCATCCTCAACTGAACCTACGCGTTTTATATGAGCACCGATTTTAATACCTTTCTGCTCAAGAATCTGCTTTGCCACTGCACCTGCAAAAACAATCGGAGCAGTGAGTCTGCCGCTGAAATGACCTCCGCCGCGGATATCATTAAAACCTTTATATTTTACATATGCCGGATAATCGCTGTGACTTGGGCGAGGTACAGTCATAAGATTACTGTAATCACCGCTTTTGGTATTTGTATTCAGAATCTCCATAGCAAGCGGTGCACCTGTTGTTGTATTGTTCAAAACACCTGAAAGAATATGAGGTATATCCTTTTCAAGCCTTGGTGTTGAAGTCCTGTCCCTGCCGGGTGCTCTGCGCGCCATATCCTTATATATTTTATCCATATCAAGCTTTATACCGGCGGGCAGACCGTCAATTACACAGCCGATAGCCTCACCATGGCTTTCGCCAAATACAGAAACCTTAATATTGTCACATATCACTGATGACATATGCTTTTCCTCCTAAGGAATTGTAATCGTCAAAATAGGTCGGGTAAGTCTTATTTATGCTATATGCATCTGTTATTGTTGTTTCACCGTCGGCACATAACGCCGCTATGCTGAATGCCATGGGTATTCTGTGGTCATTAAATCCTAAAAGCTCTGCACCCTTGGCACCGCCGCCCGTAATAATCATACCGTCACTTTTTTCTTCAACTTTAACTCCCATTCTCTTAAGATTTGTAACCACACTTTCAATGCGGTCAGATTCTTTAAGTCGCAGTCTTTCACCGCCGTAAATTGTTGTCACACCTTCTGAAAATGCTGCAGCAACTGCCAGTGCAGGAACTGTGTCTGGAATGTTCATTACATCTATATCTATACCGTATAGAGCGGATTTTTTACATCTTATATAGTTCTCATTAACCTCTATATCTGCACCGAACCGCTTTAGGATATCAACAATTTCCTTATCGCCCTGAGCAGAATTAAGGTCTAATCCACACAGTTTAACATCACCGCTGACCGCACCTCCTACAAGAAAAAAGGCAGCCTGCGACCAGTCCGATTCAACAACATAATCTCGTTTGTTATATTTCTGATTACCCTTAATAAAATATCCATAATCAGTTTCTTCAACATGTACTCCGTAATCACTCATAACCTTGATTGTCATATCAACATAAGGTTTTGATTGAAGGCCTGTTGTAAGAACAATTCTGCTGTCACCATTAAGAATAGGCAATGCAAACAGCAATCCTGTAATATATTGAGAACTTATATTCCCTGCAATTTCATATGTTCCGGAAGTCAGCTGACCCTCGATAGCCAAAGGTATTTTCCCATTTGCTGCAGTGCACTTTACACCATGCTCCGGGAGCAGCCTTAAATAATCATCAATCGGTCTTTCAGGCAATCTGCCCTCACCTATGAAAGTAACATTCTTTCCTAATGCTGCTGCAACAGGAATCATAAAACGAAGAGTATTACCTGATTCAATACAATCAACAACTTGTTCATCGTTATTGAGGGCTGAAATGACCTGTTTCATAGCCCGCATATCATTTGAATCAATTATAGGTGTTACTTTGCCGCCACCTGCTAAAAAAGAGCAAATCATTGCTCTGTGAGCTGCAGATTTTGACGGAGGGATGAGCACCTCACCTTTGAGTATTGAGTTTTGTATTTTTACTGTGCTCATATTTATTTAACTCCAAAAAAGCCTGGAATTTCCTCATACTTGATTTTTTCATTATAACTGTCACCGATTGAATGAATCAGTGTAAAATTAATTGATGTCCCTGTGCGTTTCTTATCAGCATTCATCGCTGTAATAATATCAGACAAGCTATTTGTATCCTCTGTCTTAAGATTATACTTAGCGAGTACTTTGGCAATTCTGTCAGCAGTGCCCTTTTTGGTGATTCCGTTTTTTTCACCTGCTCTGCTTATCAGCACCATACCTATACCAACTGCTTCACCATGAGAAATTGTGGTGAAATTGTGCAGTTTTTCAATTGCGTGACCGCCTGTGTGACCGAAATTTAGCAGGGCTCTTTCTCCATGCTCTTTTTCATCACGCTCAACTACACCTGCCTTGAGCAAATCACATTCATAGATAATATCATCAATAATTTCGTGTGCATCTTGATTTTCAATTTTTTCAAAAAGCGAAGCACTCTTTATACATCCCATTTTAATAGCCTCAGCAAGACCATCTGAAAAGAAATGCGGCTCAAGAGTATCAATTGTGTCGGGATCAATCAAAACCAATATCGGCTGATGAAAAGCACCACAAAGATTTTTGCCCTGAGGTAAGTCAACAGCAGTTTTTCCTCCAACAGATGAATCCACTTGAGCAAGCAGTGAAGTGGGAATTTGGACAAAATCAATACCTCTGAGATATATTGCAGCTGCAAAACCTGCCATATCTCCGCAGACACCGCCGCCTAGTGCAACAACAAGATCACTGCGGGTAAGCTCATTTTCTGCCATATATTCAACCATAGAAATTACAGTCGATGGCTTTTTTGAAGACTCGCCTGCCTCAAAATTAAAGCTGAATACCTGATATCCTGCCTCTTCCAATGACAATTTTATTTTATCGCCATAGATCGGATAAACATTAGTATCACTTATAAGGCATACCTTTTTGGCTTTGCTTACTGATTTTATATATTCACCTGCGTTTTCAAGAATACCCTTTTCAATAAGAATATCATATCCCCTGCCCGCATTAACAGTTAATTTTTTCATTATCCAATTTCTTCCTTAATCTTATTTGCCTTATTCATTAGTTCTTTAAGTGCCTCAACATCATCATTTACAATGTTATACTTAAATTTCATCAGATTTGAAACCAAATCATCAATTTCATCAATTAACGGCTCTTTATTATCTATAAATAAATCTGCCCACATATCAGCATTAATTCGTGCAACGCGACTCACATCTCTATAAGAGCCTGCACTGTATCCGGAATGCATCGGCGCAAGCGGAGATAATACATATGAACACGCAAGTACATGGGCTATCTGAGATGTAAACGCAATCATTTCATCATGATGCTCCGGAGTCGTAACGACGGTTCTTGCAAAACCCATGTCATCTGCAAGTCCTATAAGTGCATCTGCCTTATTCTTAGGTGTGCTTTCATATGGCGTGCAAATAAAACTTGCCTTGTCAAAAAGATTGTCAAGACTGTTATCATATCCGCCAACCTCTCTTCCTGCCATTGGATGAGCACCGATATAATAAAACGGTAAATCATACTTTTCCATCTCACGGCAAATTTTTGTTTTTATGCCGCAAGAATCAGTAACAATACTATCATGCTTAAAACTGTCTTTATGTTCCAAAATAAAAGGAACAATCGCATTCGGATAAAAATTTATTATAGTGATGTCAGCCTGTGAAATGAGGTCATCTATATTTCCTGTTTCATCAATAGCACCATCACGAAGAGCTTTTTCAGTTACAGACGGTGTTCTATTCCATCCAAGCACATAATGCTTGGTATTTTTTTTGATTTGCTTAGCAAGGCTTGCACCTATCAAACCCAGTCCGCAGATTAAAATATTCATTACACAAAATTCCATTCTACATAATAATACATATAAATAATAATATATAAATTATAATAAGTCAAATTAAAAAGAAATAATGTAATAAATATTTAATTTTTGCAAAACTGCAAACGAAATCATCTGTATAAGATGAATATAAAAAGGTCTGCACAGATGTGCAGACCTCTGATTAAATCGACTTAACGATTACGGTTTGAAAATATCGTGTAAGTCATCGTCATCGAGGGTATTATCACCATCGCTTCCACCGGCTTCCGGATAAGAGGCAGTGAGTACATTACCCTGAATAACTGAATATTTCCTGATTTCAAGTTCAGGCTCAGAATAGAATTTTCTCATTTTTCAGCCCTCCCTTTATGCTTGATATGTTGCGTTAACAGGATTTGAAATAATAGTGTGTGATTGACCATTAGAATCCTTATAAATTAAGTACGAAGCAAACTGCATTTGCTGACCATTTGGTACATTTGCCGATTTAATACTAATAACAAACTGATTACCAACAGTATGCTTAGAAGACTTTAATCTGTAAATTGTTGAGTTATCAACATTATTAAGTGTTAAGTCATAGCCTTGGCCCTTTGCAAAAAGTATACCAGCCTCAACAAGTGTGCAATCATCAGGCATTGTATATGTACCAATCATTGAGAATTTATCATCAACATAAACAAGATCTTCAGCTACTCTGACTGAGCAAGAATTCATTGTATTTGCATCGAGATATCCTGCATCAATATCATATTCTGTATCAGATGCTCTCAGTGCAGCAATATATACATCTTCATGTGCTCTGAAAGTATAAGTATTTCCGTAGAATACAACATATTCAAGTTCGCCAACATTTTCGTCAAGGTTAATCCAAGAATTGTATGCATCCTCACTATAAAACTGTACCCAATAATCAGCTTCAGCAAAAGTTAATGTAACCTCATCATTATACTCATATGTAGCAGAGCTTTCAACAGGAATTGCATCATCATCAAGATAAGACCAAGTTACTGTATATACCGGTGAGGATGTAACTGCTTCATAGTTAGCAACTACAGTTATATTCTGATTGATTACAGTTGAAGTTGTAAATTCGGAACCATCATAGGTATAGCCTGTTGCTGTATAATAAGCAACAGTTGGCTGGACAGGAAGCTGAGAAACTGTTGAACCGGGAGCAACATAGTCAACAGCAACAACTTTATTACCGGCATTGCTGATTGAACTTACATAAGTTACCTTAACCTTACCAATAGTATCTGAAGCTTCCGTTGTTCTAAGTGTAGTATTACCCTTTACAACAAAGTTAATATTACTGTCCGTTGTATAATATTTCTCAGTATTTTCAGCAGTATTTGACTTGTATGAATAATACCAGTCAACTTTATTACCTGTGATTGATTTAATATTTACTGATGTACCATAAAGATATGAATCAGAACTTGTATTGCCATCCTGATCTATAACTGTTACTGTGTAGTACTGAGGTGTAAGCATTGAAAGAGCCTCAGTAACTACTGTATCAGTATCATCCTGAGTATAGTTGATACCATATACTGTAGCATTGTAAACAGTTACAGCAGAATATAAGTTTTCAGCATTAGCAACGCTGTCAATGTAAGACTTTGCTGCATCAATACCATCCCAAGCATCAGGATCTTCAGCATCTGAAGTAATTCTATCTTTTGCGGCATCTAAAGCAGATGTATCAATGGCTTCTTTTTTAGTGAGTGCATTGATAGCTGAGATGATTGCGTTTGTCTGAGCATCAATTGCTGACTGCTCATCTTCATATGTTACAGCCTTTTGCTCAGCAGTGTACTTAAGATAGGTTGAAGAATCAATTACATCAGCAAGTGCCTGAAGATCTGCAACACAGTAAGCATAGTTCTCAATTGCTGTTCCTGCTGCTGCAATAAGTCCTGAGAAATCAGCCATTGCAACAAGTGCATTGTATGCATCAATAACATCCTGTGCAACCTTAGCAATTACCGCAGTATTCTCATCAGTTGCATCAACATTTCTAATGTTGATATCAGAATATTGACCATTGTTATTTATTGAATTATATGCTGCTGTGTAAGCTGCTGTAAAGTCAGACCAAGAAGCGGCTGAATATTTTCCTTCTCTGTTAGAAGTATTGTAAAGTTCAGCATATTCAGCAACAGCATCCTTAATAACCTGATTTGAAAGCGGAGAATCAAGTGCTTTCCAAGCATTATAAAGGTTAGTATATCTTTCAACACATGCATTCGTAATATCGGTAACTGACATATTGCCGTAATCCATATCAGCCTTAGCAGCTTTAAGTGCTGCCTCAAGGTCAGCCCATGATGAAGCTGTGTATTCAAGATAGTTAAGTGCATCAACAGTATTGATTAAATCAATGAGATATGAAATATCAATAATGGTTGCTGACTGAGAATATGAATTCTGAGTATAAGCATAACCGGCATATACAGTAAATGGCTGATACTTATAATACTGGAAATATCCAAGTGTAGCGTTAACCGGATATTCCTTACTGGTAGGTAATGTAGCCAGTGTAAGATTTTTACTTGAAGTGCTTGCCAGACTGATTGTTCCGTCAGCAGTGAAATATGTATCACCCTTATGAGAGATAATACCGCCGCATGGATTCTGGTAGTCATTCTGAGCCTTAAGAAGATCATTTGTATAATCATAGTTATCGCTCAAAATATAACCTGTTCCGTTCAAGTCCTTACCTGTGTAATTACTGCCGTTAGCACCTGTAAAGCCTGTAACCTTGAAATTATTCCAATTGTATTGACCTCCGGCAGAGCTGTATACACCAAGACTGCCATCATAATCCGAAACTGCTCCAGAATAATTTGCATTAGCTGAAAGTTCTCCGGTAGTTAAGGTTGTAAGAGCAGCAAAATTCAGAGTTTCAAGATACTGGTCATAGTCTCTGTTCGTATACCATGTAAAGTTTGATGTTCCTATATCAAAAGAAGCAGCATCGTGAGTCGTTCTGAAGAATACTGTATTATTCGGTCTTTTCCATGTAAGAGATGAGTCATAAGTAACTGCACCTGAGGTATGAGAATAAGAAACGACTGAAGTTTCCGTATTACCGGCATTAACTACTGTACCGTTTGCAAGATTTGAGAAAGCAGGCTGAAGATTATGGATAGCCATAATAAGTTCTTCAACAAGATTCCTGTATTCAGCAACCTTGGCAGCAACTGCACCGGGCTCTCTTATTGTTATTGAAACAGCAAAATTATTGCAATTCGTTATAGCCTGTGTAACCTTATCATAGTTAGCATAGTCTGCTGACTTGAATGTTCCGGCGTACTCAATAGCTGAATTCATTGAATATCCTTTAGCGGATGCAACTACAGCGTTTCTGTCAATAACAAGAGCCATAATAGCCTCGCCGATTGTTGCCTCCCAGGTATCAACGACTGACTGATTGTCATCATCTATTGTTGAAGCAGGATCCTTATATGCATCCTCACTGCCCCAAACAGCAATCTTAGCAGCAGTAACATTTGCTTCAAAATTACCTGCATTGTAGCTGTCAGCTGTGAAATAATCTTTATTTGAAATTGCTACAGATGCATCATCAATAACTTTAACAAGTTCAGTTGTATCTGCAGGAGTAAAATCAACCTCAAGAGCATCCATTGCAGCTAAAAGTGCATCAGCCTGTTTTTGAGCATTTGCAGCATCATTATAACCTGTTGAAAGAAGGTTAATCATTGTTGACTGAGCAGCTTCATAAGCAGCAGTGAAATTATTCCATGAATCAGCTGTGTATTTATCAGAAGATGTTGAATTATAAGTAGCTCTTGTATCAGTGATTGCCTTGCGAAGAGCATCGTAACCCGAAACATCAGCTGTAGTAGTAGCTGAAAGTCCGCTTACTGCTGTAGAAATTGCAGATGCTAAGCCTGTGTAATTATTTGTAGATGATGATACATAATCATTTACATTAAGAGATGTTGCCGCATCATAAGCCTTAAGAAGTGTAGCAGCACCGCCCTGAGTGTAATTACCGCCGGAAAGCTTGAGCTTATTTTTGTTATCAGCCGATTCAATTGCATCTGTAAGAGCCTTATAGTTTACAACAGCAATAGTTGTGCTAGTTGAAGCTATTTCAGGGTCATTAGAAGAGTTTGCTCCATCACTGTATACCATATACCAATATGGTTTAAGTTCTATATAATATGAACCGTTAAAAGCCGCACTGCCGCCTGTATAATCAAGAATATTAGCATAGTAATTAATCTTTCTGCTTGATGAGAAAGTACCAGTTGAAAGCTTTTCAGATCTGTATGTTGTTGTCTGATTACCTTGGAAACCGGTTGCATAGTTGTAACCACCATTGCTTCCGGTCAATTTAGTATATGCATAGGACCAGTCCATCGTATTTGCACCGGTACCTCCCTGCCAGCCTTTTTCAAGAGCAAGTGAGCCGAAATCATTACCGTTTGCATCTGAAGGATAGGTAGCATACATATAACGAGTTTTATTCAATGTTACCTGTCCGCTTGCCATTACAGGAAGAGCAGGAGTAGTTAAGCCATCATAAAGGAGAGTGGCAGTTGAATAATAAACCTGCTTTCTAACATTGGCGTTTGCTTCGACACTGGCAACACTTGAACTTGTTTGAGTGGTATAAAGCACATTTTTGTAGTAAGGAGTAGCATATGGTGATGTGCTGTTATCCTCTGAACCAAACGGAGCAGCATATCTTGCAATAGCCGCGTTTGCTTGTTCCTTAGTCCAAGAAGTCATATTTTCTGTAGCAGTTGTAAGCGCACTAGTATATGCAGTTAAGTCGATATTTGAATCGCCGTATACATATGAATCATACGCCTCATGTGCCTGGACATAAGCTGTGTAAGCCGCATACATGTTTGTGTAAACAGTTCCGTCCATCTTATTCTCATAAGCAGTAATTGCCTCAAGAAGAGGAATAGTATTCTCATCAACGCCGTCGATACCGTCAACGCTGTCAATGCTGGCGAACACTGTCATAGGCATTGCCGTCAATACCATTAAGACTGATAAGATAACGGAGATTACTTTTTTGGATAATCTTGTTTTCATATTATTTTACCTCCCAGTAAATTGCATCGCTTTAATAACCGCCAAATCACTTACTGACCATGGATTTAAACCGTTTTAAAGCCCTGCTTATAAGACAAACGGGCATAGTAAACCCATTTATCCATTTAATATAACTAAATAATATCACAACGCATAAGCTAAATCAATAGGAAATTTTAATTTTTTTCATTTTTAAGTTTACAATTTATTAACAAAGTTTATATGACACATTTCAAATTATGTAAAACAATGGCCATAATTATGTCAAAATGTCTATAAGAGCAATATGCGGAACAGCAAAATGTGTTCCGCATACAAGTAATATATTATAATTTTTCTTTGGCTGCAGCAATTTGGTTTTCAACACTTTGGACTGACGGACCCCCGACAGCCAACCTGTCAGCAACACATTTTTCAAGATTTATTGCAGTATAGACCTCAGAATCAAACAAATCACAAATTTGCTTATATTCTTCAATCGGAAGTGTTTCAAGAGTTAAATTCCTGTCAATGCAAAGCGCAACCAGCTCTCCCGTTGCTTTATACGCATCACGGAACGGCAGTCCCTTACCAACAAGATAATCCGCACAATCTGTGGCATTGATAAATCCCTTTGCGGCAGCACTGCGCATATTGTCCTTAAGGACGGTCATTGTATCAATCATAGGCGTAAATGCATCCAAACACATTTTAACTGTATCAACTGCATCAAAAATTGCTTCTTTATCCTCCTGCATATCCTTATTATATGCAAGTGCAATTCCCTTCATTACGGTTAAAAGAGTAGTTAAATCACCGAATACACGTCCGCTCTTGCCTCTTACAAGCTCTGCAATATCAGGATTCTTCTTCTGAGGCATAATTGACGAGCCTGTTGAAAATGCATCGTCAAGCTCAACAAATTTAAATTCCCATGAACACCACATAATTATCTCTTCACTGAAGCGTGATAGGTGAACCATAACAAGAGAAAGTGCTGATGCAAGCTCAATACAAAAATCCCTGTCGCTTACGCCGTCAAGTGAATTAAGGCTTACACTGTCAAAGCCGAGAAGCCCGGCAACCATATCACGGTCAATCGGATATGTTGTGCCCGCAAGTGCGCCTGAACCGAGCGGAAGAACATTCATTCTGCGATCAACATCTTCAAGTCTGTCAACATCACGAAGAAGCATTTGAACATATGCCATTAAGTGATGTGCAAAAGTAATTGGCTGAGCCCTTTGGAGATGAGTATATCCCGGCATAATGGTTTGCTTATTTTCCTCCGCCTTGTTACAGAGAACAGAAATAAGATTTTTAAGCTTTTGTTTGATTTCAGCAATTTCTTTGCGTAGGGTAAGACGAATATCAAGTGCAACCTGATCATTACGGGATCGAGCGGTGTGAAGCCGTTTTCCGGTCTGACCGAGACGGGCAGTAAGCTCGCCCTCAACAAATGTATGAATATCCTCTGCCTCCATATCAATTGAAATCCTGCCTGACTTGATATCTTCAAGAATTTCTGCAAGACCTGCAACTATCTTTTCACTTTCACTCATATCAATAATCCCTGCTGCACCGAGCATTGTTGCATGAGCAATTGAGCCGTTTATATCTTCTTCATACATTCTGCTGTCAAAGCTGATTGAAGAATTGAAATCATTTGTTTCCTTAGCAAGCTCTTTTTTGAACCTGCCTTTCCATAATTGCGGCATTATAATATCTCCTTTATTTAGCTACCGTTAATTCCGCTGCCCGAAATTAATATATATAATAGTATGGGCGGCAACCTGCCGCCCGTAAAATATATTAATCAACATTACGATCTTTGTCAAGAAGCGCTTTAACCTTGATCGACAAGCCAAACAGATTAATAAATCCTGCTGCATCAAGCTGGTTATAGGCACCGCCGTCTTCACCGAATGATGCAATGTTTTCATCATAAAGAGTGTAAGGTGAAGTGATTCCTGCATTAATTATGTTACCTTTATATAACTTGAGCTTTACATCACCTGTAACGGTTTTCTGTGTCTCGTCAACAAATGCTGAAAGTGCTTCACGAAGAGGAGTAAACCACAAACCGTTATATACAAGCTCGCCAAACTTTTGGGCAACAAGCTTTTTATAATGAGAGGTTTCACGGTCAAGTGTAATCATTTCAAGGAACTCGTGAGCTTTATAAAGAATCGCTCCGCCGGGAGTTTCATAAACGCCACGACTCTTCATACCTACAAGACGATTTTCAACAATATCAAGAAGACCGATACCGTTTTTACCACCGATTTCATTAAGCTTTTCAACAATTTCGAGTGCCTTCATTTTTTCACCGTCAATAGCGGTAGGTACACCCTTTTCAAAATGGATTGTTATATATGTAGGCTCATCAGGTGCCTGTTCAGGAGCAACTCCAAGCTCAAGGAAGCCCTCTTTTAAATACTGCGGCTCATTTGCAGGATCTTCAAGGTCAAGACCTTCGTGTGAAAGATGCCAAACATTCTTATCCTTTGAATAGTTAGTTTCTCTATTAATTTTTAAAGGAATATTGTGTGCCTCAGCATATTCAATTTCTTCCTCACGGGATTTGATATCCCACTCACGCCATGGAGCAATGATCTCCATTTCAGGAGCAAAAGCCTTGAGTGTAAGTTCAAATCTTACCTGATCATTGCCCTTACCCGTGCAGCCGTGGCAAATAGCATCAGCACCCTCTTTAAGAGCAATCTCCGCAAGTCCCTTTGCAATGCAGGGACGGGCATGAGATGTACCGAGAAGATAAGTTTCATAATCAGCGCCCGCCTTAAGGCACGGGAAGATATAATCTTCAACATATTCATCTTTTAAATCAAGAACATAAAGCTTTGATGCACCTGTTGCAATTGCCTTTTCTTCAAGTCCGTCAAGCTCTGTTCCCTGTCCAACATCACCGCTTACTGCGATAACCTCACAGTTATTATAATTCTCCTTTAACCAAGGAATGATAATTGATGTGTCAAGTCCGCCTGAATAAGCAAGAACTACCTTTTTTATTTCTTTCTTTGCCATATCTTAAATCTCCTTTAGATTTATTAACTGTATCTATTATAGCATCAAGTTTTATAATTGCAACCTTTTTTGTAAAAATTGTGTATTTTTATGCAAATATCATTAATATTTGCTTTGATTATATGTATATTTTTACAATTAAGTATGCATAATTATGCAAGAACTACAAAAATCAAATAATTATTACAAATAAAAAAGAAAAATTATTTTAGTTGACTGAGCGTATAATAACGGGTATAATTAACATAGGAATAATTATAATAATAATTATTTACATTATTTTATATAAAGGCAGATAAATTATGAGCTATAGAATAATTGTTGACAGCTGCTGTGACCGCACGTCCAGAATGGCTCAGTGGGATAATATTACTTTTGTACCGCTGACCCTTACACTTGGGGATTATACCATTCTTGATGATGAGAATTTTAATCAAGACGATTATGTAAAAAGAACTATTGAATATAAGGATGTTGCAAAAACGGCATGCCCGTCACCTGATGCGTGGGCAAGTGCATATAATTGTGAAGAGAATGAATTGTATGTTATTACAATTACTGACAAATTGTCCGGAACATACAACAGTGCTCTTCAGGGTCTGGAGCTTTATAATGATGAGCATCCGAATAACGGAAAAAAAATTCATATATTTAATTCGCTGGCAACTTCAGGTATTGAGAGCCTGACAGCAGAATATATTAAATATATTGCCGACAGCGGAATCGAATTTGAAAAAGCAGTTTCTATGATTGATGACTTTATTATTAATCACACTGCACTTTATTTCTGTCTTGAAAGCCTTGATGTTCTTAAGAAAAACGGAAGGTTATTTGCTCTGGCGGCAACAGTTCTTAAAAAGCTTAAGCTTAAGCTGATTTGTGAAAGGACTAAAGAGGGTAATATCGCACCTCGTGGTCAGGATATAGCAATGAATCGTGCACTTGTTAAAATGGCAGGTATAATAGCAGAAGATGTTAAAGGAATTGACCTCAGCGATAAAAGAATTATTATTTCTCATGTTTGCTGTGAGGACAGGGCTAAACTTCTTGCAGAAAAGATAGCAGTAAATGCCGAATTTGGTGATGTTGAAATTGTTAAATGCAGCGGACTGAATTCGACCTATGCAAGCAACGGCGGAATTATAGTTTCATACACAAAATAATAAGCATTGGGCGGGTCATATATCCGCCCGTTTAAAATTATGAGAGAAATTGAATTTATTCAAAATGAAAATAACAATGGAAGGCAAATAAGAGAAATTCTTAAAGAATTCGGCGTATCTTCAACTCTTCTTACAAAGCTTATGCAAACCGAAAACGGAATTACCAAAAACGGAGAAATTGCAAGAACAATTGATACCGTCAACACAGGTGATATTCTGAAAATCAAAATAGAGCCGAGCGGTCATATGCCTGAGCCTAAAAATATGGACATTGAAATTGTCTATGAAGACAAGGACATAATTGTTTTAAATAAGCCACCTTTTTTACCTGTTCACGAGAGCCGAAATCATATTGGGGACACGCTTTCAAACTTTGTATCATATCACACAAATGAGGATACAGCCTTCAGGGCGGTATTCAGACTTGACCGTGACACAAGCGGACTTGTACTAGTTGCCAAGCATGAGCTTGCCGCATCAAAGCTTGCCGGCAAAATTGATAAGGACTATTATGCAGTTGCCGGCGGAATCGTAAGCAGCTCAGGGACAGTAGATAAACCTATTGCCCGATGCAGCAACAGCATTATCAAGCGAAAAATTGATGAGTCCGGCGATAATGCTGTAACGCATTATTATCCGATAAGCAATAAAAACGGAAATACGCTGCTCAGATTTAAGCTTGAAACAGGCAGGACTCACCAGATACGGGTTCATATGGAGAGTATAGGACATCCTTTGCTCGGTGACTCACTGTATGGCGGTGACTGCACAACAATAAGCAGACAGGCACTTCACTGTAAGGATATATATTTTTCTCACCCGATTACAGGTAAGAATATTCACATATCATCTGATTTTCCCGATGACATAAAAGGAGTGATATAATGCCGGCTTTCTGCACTCATTATATTTTTTATAAAGAAATGGCAGATTTTTTAAAAGAAGATGCTGATTTTAAATTTAATACTGATGCTGCGGCAATCGGAACACAGGGACCTGACATTTTTTTCTTTCACAGGATAATTCCTGTATTTATGCCCGGATTGCCAAAAAGCAAGGTAGGCAGTGCCCTACACAGAGCGAAACCTGCTGCAATATTTGATGCATTCAGAGATTACTGCAAATTTTCGCCTAACTTAGACATTGCAAAATCTTATATTTACGGTTTCATTTTGCACTATGCTCTTGACAGACAGTGCCATCCGTTTGTATACTCTTTTCAGGAAAAAATTTTGCAAATGAATAATCATCTTCACAAAAGCTCAGCACATAACAGGATTGAAATGGCTATGGACACTTATATGCTGAACAAACATATGAATTACACTCAGCCATTTGAATTTGACGCAGCAGCTACTATTACTTCTGATATTTCGGTTATAGAAGAAATAGCTCATTTGCTTTCATTTGTAATACCGAGAGTAACGGATAAGCAGATAAATGAAAAGGATATATTGCAGGCTATACTTGACACGAAAAGAATACAGAAAATTCTTCGTGACAGGAACGGAGTTTTAAGATATATTTGCAGAGTGACTGAAAGTATTTTTGCACCAATTATAGGATATTATAAATTTTCCGCAATGATAAAACCCAGGGACTTGGAAAAAGCAAAAAAATATGGTAATATAAACAGGCAAACTTGGATTTCACCATATGATAACACTATAAAGCACAATGAAAGCTTTGAAGATTTATTTGAGCTTTCAAAGTCCGATGCAAAAAAACTCATAAGCGGCTTTAATAAAATGTGTATGGGATATTCAAATGGATATGAAATCACACAAAACATATCATTTTTAACAGGAATAGAGGTTAAATAAAGATGAAAACTATACCAAGCTTTCAAATTGATCACAACATTTTAAAAAGAGGAATTTATATCAGCAGAATTGACGATGATATCACAACATACGATATCCGAATGAAAGAACCAAACAGAGAAACTGTTATGACCAATTCTGCCATCCATACAATTGAGCACATTTTTGCGACTTATGTAAGAAACACCGAATTTGGTGATAACATCATTTATTTCGGACCGATGGGCTGCCGCACAGGATTTTATTTTTTAACAAGAAGCCTGAGCGATAATTATTCAATACAGCTTATCAAGGATGCGTTCCAATATATCGCAGATTTCTGGGGAACTATCCCGGGAGCATCACCAAGCGAATGCGGCAACTGTCTTGAACATAATCTCGTACAAGCTAAAAGTGAAGCAAAAGATTTCCTTGAGGTAATAAAAGATTGGACTAAAGAAGATTTGCTTTATCCGACTGCTGAAGAAGAATAATACAATATACTAAAAACAGGCTTTGACATCATTTCAAAGCCTGTTTTTGCATTGTATATAATTTCCAGCTTTAGATTTTCTTCAAATCAAGCAAAGATGCAAAATGCTTTATATTAAATCTTTCGGGATAATCATTAAGCATCTTCAAATGTTCTTTCTCAAACGCTGCTATTTCATCTGCCGAAAGCGAAGCATCAATTCCTCTGCAAGCTTTCATTCTGCCGTTCCAACTTTCTCTTGTAAACGCAACATCAATATCATATGTTAGAGCGTTTGAAACTTCAAACAACCCCTCCAAATAATCAGGATTATTAATTTCATAGCGTTTCATTCGTCCTCCCGTCCAAGCAGGATTATATTTTAACACTAAATTCTCGCTTTTCATGGCAATTTCACTTTCAAACGGCAGCCAAGCCATATATAAAATTAAAAAGTGTCCGTCATGATTTAAAAACTTATGTATTTTGGGCATAATTATCTTTTTGTCAAAATACATAAAGCATTGACAAGCAGTAACAATGTCAAAACTATTTGCCGGAAAGTCAATTCTTTCAGCAGAGGCTGATATATAATTAATATCCATTCCTTTACTTAGAATTTCAGCATATTTAATTTGGTTTTCAGATATATCCGTACCGACAAATTCAGCACCATATTTATACATATTTCTTGGCAGAACTCCTGTGCCGGTTCCAAGATCAAGAACTCTCTGTCCGCTGACACAATAACCTAAATCAACTATTCTTTTGTAAAACTCTTCAGGATAAATATCTCTGTATTTCGCATAATCGCTTGAAGCAAATCCCCAGTCAAACCCTCTTCCGTTATCAAATCTTTTATCACTTATCATTATGAACACTATAACCTTTCTATGATGCTGTGCATTTACCTTTCAAAATCATCTGCCGTTAGTTTAACGGTTTTGCCTGACTCTATATCCGTATAAATTTCAGGATACCATTTACCTGAAAAACGATATACATTTGTTTCGCCTTTTGCATCATACCACACCTGCGGATAGTGAATGCTTTCATTTGGCTTGGCAGTTGATGATTTCTCAAATTTTTCACTGTCAGACTTAACACAAAGAACAACAAACTTAAAATTCTCCATAAAATCACTGTCTGCACAAACGCTTAAATAATCATTGTCAGATGTTAATTCAAAGCCTGTATCATACAATCTGCGGTGATTAATACTGTCAGCATAATGATCAAAGCTCCTTGAGGTAATATTGCCGTAAATACTGTATGGGAACACATATTCACTGTCATCCTCCGGATTTTTATTTGTGTAATATGCTGCAATTACCTTATAATCTGCTTTTTCAAAAAGTGTATTAAATGTTACTTTCTGACTTGAATTCAAAAATCCTTCGGGGGTTGAATATATACTTTCCAAATCAGCATACCCTGTGACATCAACTGCCATGAACTGCTGTTTTTCATTAACATCAGTTCCTTCAAAGGCATAAACATAATTCTTTGTAATTTGATTTGCAACATATTTTTTTGTGTTTGTATCTTCAATAACCAACTCACCGACCGTGTGCTGATTTTGACCGTATTGATCGCAAAACTCCTCTAAAATACCAACTGGATATTTAATGCCGTACTGCTCTTCATAAGGCTTAAGATATGCAACCCTACTGTATTCATAAAGCCGAATTCCGCCAAAAGCAACAGCAATAATAAGCACAATAATGCCTGCAGCAATTGCAAGCTGTTTAGTAAATATTTTCTTAAAAGCTGTCTTAAATTTAGGAACAAAGTTATTCCTAAATTCTGTTTTGAACTTATTGAAATCAGGCTTAGATATAGATATTTTTTTATCAGACTTGGATTTTTTTATTTTAAGCTTTTTTGGGTTCTTATTATATTTATCTGATTCATCAGGAGTAAACCAAACCAATTCACCTGCTTTTTCTTCGCGCTTGACAGCAGATTTTGGGGGTTCAAGCTCAGGAATCTCTTCTGTTTGAACATTAATCTGCTCAGTGTCTTCATTCATTTGCTTTAAAGCAGCATCTCTTTCTTTTTCTTCGCGAGCAAGGCGTTCTTTTTCAGCTTTTTCTCTAGCAAGACGCTCTGATTCAAGTCTGGCCTTCTCCGCTTTTTCTTTAACTGAGCATTCCTGCGCAAGCCTTTCTTTTTCTGCTTTCTCTTTTGCCAAACGCTCTTGCTCAGCCTTTTCTTCTGCCGCTCTTTGCGCTCTTGATTTAACAGGAGGGGCAAGCGGAACATCATTAGTTAAATTATCTTTACTTTTAATAGAAGCTAATATATCATCAAGCTCATCAAAATCTTTCATATTTTTTCCTCAAAGCTATTTAACTACAGTTTTTCTGACATTTTTAACAGCATTGGCAATAAGCTCATCTGCGTTTTCAATACCCTTTTCTGCCTCAATTACATCTTGAAGCTTTGCTCTTGTTCTGGGATGCTTAGGTGTAAATACAGTGCAGCAATCCTCATATGGTTGAATTGAAGTTTCAAAAGTATCAATCTTTCTTGAAACAGATACAATTTCATCTTTATCCATACCGATACATGGTCTGAAAACAGGAATAGTGGTAACAGCATCTGTACAGCCAAGTGCATAAATCGTTTGGCTTGCAACCTGACCTACGCTTTCACCTGTTATAAGTGCACTGCAGTTCTGTTTCTCCGCAAGCAGCTCCGCAATTTTCATCATATATCTTCTCATAATTATTGTAAAATATTCTTCAGGGCACTTATCACGGATTTGCTCCTGAATTTCTGTAAATCCAACTATATATGTTGTAATAGGTCCGCTGTATTTTGCGACCTTATGAAGGAGCTCAAGAACTTTAAGCTCTGCAAGTTCGGTTGTATAAGGAGGTGATGCAAAATGAACTGCAACAAGTTCAATTCCCCTCTTTGCCATCATATATGCAGCAACAGGTGAATCAATACCGCCGCTGATAAGAACTGCTGCACGGCCGCTTGTGCTTACAGGCATACCTCCTGCGCCTTTAATATTATTACCC